>JANQFI010000335.1 GCA_028277905.1 Chromatiaceae bacterium
GATCGACCGACCGACTTGTAGTGCCGACCTTTTGACTCCCAGAACGGAGCATCAACAGCTTGCAGCGCTTTTTCGGTTGAATAGGCGAAGACGCGCTAGTGCAGCACGGCAGATGCCTTGAGGCCGTCCGTTGTTGTTATTGTCATCGTCGTCTTGCCGCTATTCGACGACGACTAGGATCAGAAGCAGTATGTTTTGCGTCTTCAGGGACCTGGTGACCTCCCAACACCCCGACGTCTAGGCGTCAGTCCTGCGCAGCGGAACGCACTCGGCGGAGATTCTGCACGGCGTGTCGCAGCCCGGCGAGGCCGGTCTCTCCCGTGTCGCCTTGGGCATAGCGCAGCCGCACATAGGCCTCCACCACGGCGCCCGTACCGGCGGCGAGATCCGGCCTTGCGGCAGCGAGCCGTGCCTGGTGGTCCAATGGACCCTCCCCGGGCCGCTTGGCGAGCGCTGGATCGATCCGCCGCAGGCGCCGCTGGAATTCGGCGTAG
Organism: Chromatiaceae bacterium; assembly: GCA_028277905.1. Taxonomy (GTDB): domain Bacteria; phylum Pseudomonadota; class Gammaproteobacteria; order Chromatiales; family Chromatiaceae; genus Thiohalocapsa. The sequence continues at coordinate 495 of JANQFI010000335.1, forward strand.
GCGGCAACGACGGGGTCGCGCACCGCCGGCGGCCGGGCGAGCCACAGCCCCCAGCCGAGCATGACCGCGGCGCCGGCCAGCGCCATGAGCGCGATCAGGCCGAGGTCCTTGAGCGGGCCGAGTCCGAGATGGGCGAGTAATCGCTGTTGCTTGAAGTGGGAGAAGTCCACGACCCATTGCCGCCAGGCGGCGTCGAGCGCGTCCACGGCGTGGCGCAGGTTGTACACCAGGCGGCCAAATGGCGAGCTTGCTTCGAGCCGGAAGCGTGCCGGTGCGCGGTTACCGAGGCGGGCGAGCTCGCCGTCGGGATCGACGCGCTCGGCGGCCACCGCACCAGTCGGATCCACGCGGGTCCAGCCCTGGTCTTGGAGCCAGACCTCGGTCCAGGCGTGGGCCTCGGACTGGCGGATGATGTAGTCGTCGCTGTAGGGGTTGCGCTCGCCGCCCAGGTAGCCGAGCACGATGCGGGTGGGGATGCCGGCGATGCGCATCAGCAGGGTGAAGGCCGCCGCGTAGTGCTCGCAGAAGCCCGCCCGCGCCTCGAACAGGAAGGCGTCCACGGCTTGCTCGCCCATCTCCGGCGCCAGCAGGGTGTAGCGGAAGGGTTGCTCGTTGAAGTGCTCGAGCGCGCGCGCGACGACGGTCTCTGCGGGCGGGTCGCCGGCGGTCCAACTGGCCACCAGCGCGCGCATGCGCGCCGTGACCTGGTCCTCCGGCACTTGGGTGGCCGCGGCTTTCTCTGCCAGCGTCAGGCCGATGGCGCGGTAGGACAGCGCCGAGCGCAGCCAGAACATGCGCCGCTCATCGATGGGCTGGTCGGCGAGCACCTGCAGGTCCGGCGTCAGGGTGGCGCCGCGAGGGGCGCCGACGGGGCCGTCCAGGGCCGTGATCCAGCGCTGATCGCTGGGCTCCAGCAGGGCGATGTAGCCGAGGGGCGCGGAGGTCGGCTCGATGTCCAGGGCCGCCTCCGGGAAGTCGCCTGGCCCTGCCGGCTCGAAGCGGTTGCCGCGGGCGTGCCAGAGCACCGGACCGCGCCAATACATGTGGTCCACGATGATGGGCGGCGGGGTGTCGAAGCTCACCCGCATCACGTCCTCGCCGGAGACCACCAGGTCCGTCACCGAGCCCGGCGCCAGCCAGTCCTTGAGGCCGGTGATGGCATTGGGGCTGTCGAGACCGAGGTCCCACAGCGGCGCATCCAGCCGCGGGAAGAAGACGAAGAGCACCAGCGTGAGTGGCAGCGCCTGCGCTGCCATGATGGCGGTGCTGCGCAGGCCGTCTCGGGCGCGGGCCACCATGGCCGTCGGGTGCACCGGCAGGCACAGGTCCCGCAGCAGTGCGAAGCTCGCCACCAGCAGCGCGGCGAGGAAGGCCAGCCGCCAGGGCGAGTCGCCGAAGAGGCATTGCACGACCAGCAGGAAGCAGAACACCAAGAGCAGCACCCGCAGGTCGCGCAGGCTCCTGACCTCCAGCAGCTTCAGGGCCATCATCGAGAGCAGCAGCGCGGTGCCCGGGTTCCGGCCCCAGACGCTGTGGTAGGCGTCCAGCACGTTGGCACCGCCGACGATGGTGAGCAGCCCCAGGACCAGTATGCCGGGGCGCCAGCGCGGCCAGCGGATGGCGACCCCCCGCAGCACCAGCATGCCGGCGATGAAGGCGCCCACCTGGTGGTCCAGCGCAGGCAGCAGCGGCAGGGTGCAGAGAGCGATCAGCAGGGTCGCGGCGGTGAGCTGGATGCGATCCGGGGTGTCGGCGGGTGGCGGCTCGCCGCGGCGGTGCCGACGGCCGAGGCCGGCGCCGTCGAAAGGCCGGCGTCTGCGCGAGAGGAGCCGGGCCAGCGTCCTCATGTGATGGGCCCCGCGTGTGCGCGCTGGCGGCCGACCGCAGTCGGGCTTGGCCGGGTGCCGTCTGTAGACGGCATTCCTGCGGTGGGACCACGGGTGTCTTGCGGCGAGAAGCGCGCCAGGGCGGCCAGGCAGCGGTGCTTGTGCCGCCCGCCGCGCTCGTGGTCCAGGCCGAGGCCGGGCAGGCGCAGGCCGTAGCTGTAGCCGAGCGCATCGGCATCCAGAACCTGCCGCGCCAGCACGGACAGGCGCTGTTCCGGGTCGGCCACGGGTACCGCCTCCCAGTCCAGGCGGACCCGCGCCGACTGGTCGCCGCCGAACTGCTTGACGATCAGGCCGCGCTCGCGGGCGTAGGCCTTCCAGTCGAGCTGCCGGGGCGAGTCGCCGGCGCGGTAGGCGCGAGGGCCGACGAAGTCCTCGGCGCCGGTGCCGAGGTCGCCACGCCCCTGCTGGTCGAAGTGCGCGACCATCGGCGGCTGCGGCGCCCGGGTTGCGGGCTTGGGGTAGACCAGCACCTCGGCACGCGGGTGCAGGACGGTCCAGGCGCGGAACAGGCCGAAGGGGTAGCGGGTCTCGAGCACGACGCGCCCCAGCGGCAGCGGCCCGCGGCGTCGCGCCGGCCGGCTGACCTCCAAGCGCAGGTCGCCGCGGGCCGCGAGTGCGAAGGCCTGGGCGCCGGGGATGGCGAGCTGCGGGCGGGGCTTCTGCTGCAGGTCCCGCACCGCCACCGGGAAGCGCGCCTTCTCGCCGGCGAAGACCGGCAGCCCGTCGCGTGCCTGCACCTCCAGACCCAGCAGCTGGAACCAGCAGTGGTGCATGCCCACCAAGGCGATGGAGCTCATCAGGAAGCTCAGGAAGAGCCCCAGGTTGTTCTGGTAGTTGAGTGCGCCGAGCAGGGTCGCAAGCATCACGACGCCATAGACGAGACCGACCTTGGTCGGCAGGATGTAGATGCGGCGGTGGTGTGTGGCGACGGTGGCAGAGGCCGGCGTCTCAGGGCGCAGGCGCCGCGCTGCCTGTCCGAGGAACCCCTTCAGGCGCGCGACCACAGGGCTTCGGCCGCCCGTCGGGGTCGCGCCGACCTGGCTACGCGAGGGTTGCGGCATTGGCACCTGGGGACCCTCAGCTCACCGGGACCGACTCCAGGATCTGCTCGGCGATGGCGGCGTGCCCGCCGGTGCTGTCGTCGTCGCCGGTCATGAGCCGGTGCGGCACGACCGCGGGCAACACCCGTTGCACGTCCTCCGGCAGCACGAAATCGCGCCCTTCGAGCATCGCCCAGGCGCGCGCGGCGCGCAGCAGGCCCAGCCCCGCCCGTGGCGAGAGGCCGTGCACAAATCGCTCACTGTTGCGGGTGAAGCACAGGATGGCGTAGCAGTAGTCGATGAGCGCGGCAGAGGCGTGCACCGCCGGCACATCGCGCTGGGCCTCGAGCAGGGTCTCGGCGTCCAGAGCCGGCTCGAGGTCCGCCAGCAGCTCGCGGCGGTCGCGACCGGCGAGCAGGACTTTCTCCTGGTCCGCCGCGGGGTAGCCGAGCTTGAGGCGCATCAAGAACCGGTCCAGCTGCGACTCCGGCAGCGGGAAGGTGCCGATCTGGTAGAAGGGGTTCTGCGTGGCGATGACGAAGAAGGGCTCCGGCAGCGGCCGGGTCTCGCCCTCCGCGGTCACCTGCCGCTCCTCCATGGCCTCCAGGAGCGCGCTCTGGGCCTTGGGCGTGGCGCGGTTGATCTCGTCCGCGAGCACCACCTGCGCGAAGATCGGACCGCGATGGAAGCGGAACTGCTCGCTGGCGCGGTCGTATACGGAAACGCCCACGACGTCGGCCGGCAGCATGTCGCTGGTGAATTGGATCCGCGCATGCCCGAGCCCCAGGAGGCGCGCCAGCAGGTGTGCCAGGGTGGTCTTGCCGACCCCGGGCAGGTCCTCGATGAGCAAGTGGCCGCGGGCAAGCAGGCAGGCGAGCGCGAGCTTGAGCTCGTCGCGCTTCCCGAGGATCACGCCGTCGGCGGCGTCGAGGACGGCCTGTAGGCTCGGCTCGCCTCTGGGTCGGCGCAGGGTCTGGAGCATGGGGTCCGCCTGGCTGTCGGGGCGATGTCGGTCGCGTGCCTTGCTTTGGGTCGTCCGCCGGTGCCTGGGGCAAGGGCAACTCCAACCGCGTACAACTCGGCGTTCTTCTCCTCTGCGAGTCCCCTTGCCTAGTATATTCGCCCCATCCACGAGGAATGCGACCCATGTCCGACAAACACGGCTACGATGTCATCGTTGTCGGCGGCGGCCATGCCGGCACCGAGGCCGCGCTCGCCGCGGCGCGGCTCGGCGCGCGCACCCTGCTGCTGACGCACAACATCGAGACCATCGGTCAGATGAGCTGCAACCCGGCCATCGGCGGCATCGGCAAGGGTCACTTGGTCAAGGAGGTCGATGCCCTGGACGGGCTGATGGCGCACGCCGCGGACCGTAGCGGCATCCAATTCCGCGTTTTGAATCGCCGCAAGGGCCCGGCGGTGCGCGCCACCCGCGCCCAGGCGGACCGGCTGCTGTACAAGGCGGCGGTGCGTCGCGCCCTCGAGCGGCAGCCGAATCTGCGGCTATTCCAGCAGGGGGCCGACGACCTGCTTCTGGCGCCGAGCGGGGGGAAGGAGCGGGTCGCTGGCGTGCGTACCCAGACCGGGCTCGAGCTCCGCGCGCCGGCAGTGGTGCTCACCGCCGGCACCTTCCTCGGCGGGCGCATCCACGTGGGGCTCAGCAACTACAGCGGCGGGCGCGCCGGTGACCCGCCGTCCATCGCGCTCGCCCAGCGGCTGCGGGAGATGCCCTTCGCCGTGGATCGGTTGAAGACCGGCACGCCGCCCCGCATCGACACCCGCAGCATCGACTATGCCGAGCTGGAAGAGCAGCCGGGTGATGATCCGCCGCCGGTGTTCTCCTACCTGGGCGACGTTGCCGAGCACCCGCGCCAGCTGAGCTGCCACATCGCCCGCACGACGGAGCGCACCCACGAGATTATCCGCGCCGGCCTGTCCCGCTCGCCCCTGTTCACCGGCGTCATCGAAGGCGTCGGACCACGCTATTGTCCGTCCATCGAGGACAAGATCCTGCGCTTCGCGGACAAGCCCTCGCACCAGATCTTCGTGGAGCCCGAGGGGCTCGAGGCTGGCGAGGCCTACCCCAACGGTATCTCCACCAGCCTGCCCTTCGATGTCCAGCTCGACCTGGTGCGGTCGATCCCGGGCTTCGAGCAGGCGCACATCACCAGGCCTGGCTATGCCATCGAGTACGACTTCTTCGACCCGCGGGATCTTGCCGCGACCCTGGAGACCCGCTTCGTGACCGGCCTCTACTTCGCGGGCCAGATCAACGGGACCACCGGCTACGAGGAGGCCGCGGCCCAGGGCCTGCTCGCCGGCACCAACGCGGCCCTTGCGGTGCAGGGGCGCGAGCCCTGGGCGCCCCGCCGGGACCAGGCCTACATCGGCGTGCTCGTCGATGACCTGATCACCCGCGGCACCAAGGAGCCCTACCGCATGTTCACGAGCCGTGCCGAGTATCGGCTGATGTTGCGGGAGGACAACGCGGACCTGCGGCTCACCGAGACCGGCCGGCGGTTGGGGCTCGTCGGCGACGGGCGCTGGCGGCGCTTCGAGGCCAAGCGCGAGGCCATCGAGCGCGAGCGCGCCCGGCTGCGCGACTCCTGGGTCCGCCCGGGCACCCGGGCGGCCGCGACGCTGGCGGCTGGCACCGGCGAGACCGTCGCCCGCGAGCTGCGCGCGCTGGAGCTGCTCGCCCGCCCGTCGGTCGGCTACGCGGACCTGATGCAGGCGGAGGGCCTCGGCCCAGGTGTCGACGACACGCAGGTGGCCGAGCAGATCGAGATCCAGGCCAGGTACGCCGGCTACCTGGAGCGACAGCGGCAGGAGGTGGCCCGCCAGCAGGCCGAAGACGCCCGCACCCTGCCCCAAGGCTTCGACTACGGCAAGGTGCGCGGGCTGTCGGCAGAGGTGCGCGAGCAGTGCCAGCGCGTGCAGCCGGCGACCATCGGCCAGGCGGCACGAATCCCGGGCGTGACCCCGGCGGCGGTTTCGCTGCTGCTGATCCATCTCAAGCGCCTGAACGCGCCTGAGGGCGCTTGATGGCTGCCGCCGCACCGCCGGGAGGGCGGGCCGCCGATGCTGCGGCCTCGCTGGACGCTCGACTCGACGCCGGGCTGGCCGCACTGGGTATCGACGCCAGCGAGGCCCAGCGGGCGCAGCTGGTTGCCTTCGTCGCGCTGCTCGCGCGCTGGACCCGCGCCTACAACCTCACCGCCGTGCGTGAGCCCGGCGACATGGTTTCGCGCCACTTGCTGGACAGCCTGGCCGTGCTGCCCTGGCTGGAGCGCGGGCCCGTGCTGGATGCCGGCACCGGGGCCGGGCTGCCGGGGTTGCCGCTCGCCATCTTGCGTCCGGCGCTGGCCTTCACACTGCTCGACAGCAACGGGAAGAAGGTCCGCTTCGTACGCCAAGCGGTCCTCGCACTGGGGCTCGACAACCTGACACCTGTGCAGGCGAGGCTTCAGGCGTACCGGGCGCAGGTGAATTTCGCTACCATTACCGCCCGTGCCGTGGCGCCGCTGGCCGAGCTCTGTGCCTGGTGCGCGCCGCTGATTGCGCCGCAGGGGGTGCTGCTGGCGCTCAAGGGCCGGGAGCCCGCGGCCGAGGTCGCTGAACTCGCCGCAATGGCACCGCCGCGGGCGCGCATCGAGGCGGTGGCCGTGCATCCGGTCGAGGTGCCAGGGCTCGACGCCGAGCGGTGCGTCATCGAGGTGCCGTTCGCCTGAGCGCCGCTCGAAATCTGGATCGCTATCGGGATCGCTATCGAAACAGATCCCGATCCCGGTTTCGACAAGCCCGCCACCCGTGCTCATGTCGTCGCGGCACCGCTACTTGCAGCCCACGAGAGCCCATGGCCCGCATCATCGCCATCGCAAACCAGAAAGGCGGCGTCGGCAAGACGACCACCGCCGTGAACCTCGCCGCGTCGCTGGCCTCCATGCAGCGCCGCGTGCTGCTCGTAGACATGGACCCCCAGGGCAACGCCACCATGGGTGTCGGCGTGGACAAGCATGCCTTGGAGCGCACCGGCTGCGATCTGCTGCTGGACGATGCGAGCTTCTCGCAGTGCGTCGTGCGGGTGCCGGAGCCGGCGCCAGGCTTCGACCTGTTACCGTCCAACGGCGACATGACCGCCGCCGAGGTGGGCCTGATGCAGGGCGAGACGCGCGAGCGCACACTGGCCGCGCGGCTCGCGGCGCAGTCGGCGGCCTACGAGATCATGCTGCTGGACTGCCCGCCGTCACTCAATATGTTGACCGTGAACGCCTTGGTGGCCGCGGACGGGGTGCTGATACCCATCCAGTGCGAGTATTACGCGCTGGAGGGGCTGTCGGCGCTCTTGGACACCATCGGCCAGATCCGTTCCAGCCGCAACGCGGGACTGCGCATCGACGGCATCCTGCGCACCATGCATGATCCGCGCAACAACCTCTCCAACCAGGTCTCCACGCAGCTCATCACCCACTTCAAGGGACAGGTCTACCGCACCATAGTGCCGCGCAACGTGCGCCTGGCCGAAGCCCCGAGCCACGGCCTGCCGGTCCTGCGCTACGATGCCAGCTCGCGCGGCGCGCTCGCCTACCTGGCGCTGGCCTCCGAGGTGCTGCGTCGCCGCGAGCAGGCGCCAGATGCGGCCTGACGCGGCCTGACGCGGCCCAAGCCATGACCAGCACCAATAAGCGCGGCCTTGGCCGCGGGCTCGACGCCCTGCTGGGCGGTGCGCGCGAACCGGACCTCGGACCGGAGCCGTCGGCGGCCGATGCCGCGGAGCCGCTCGCGGAGGCCGCGCCGGGCGAGCACGTCCGACGCCTGCCGCTGGATCGCATCGAGCGCAGCCGCTTTCAGCCGCGCCGCGCAGTCGACCCGGATGCGCTGCGCGAGCTCGCCGACTCGATCACGAGCCAGGGCGTGCTCCAACCCATCGTTGTCCGCCCGGCGACCGGCAACCGCTACGAGATCGTCGCCGGCGAGCGCCGCTGGCGGGCGAGCCAGCAGGCCGGGCTTGCCGATATTCCGGTGGTGGTGCGCGAGGTGGACGAGCAGACGGCGCTCGCCATCGCGCTCATCGAGAACATCCAGCGCGAGGACCTGGCACCGCTGGAGGAGGCGGGCGCGCTGCAACGGCTGCAGGAGCAGTTTGGCCTCACCCACCAGCAGGTGGCCGACGCGGTCGGCAAGTCGCGCACCACGGTCACCAATCTGCTGCGGCTGCTGGAGCTGGAGGAGGAGGCCAGGTCTCTGCTGGACGCGGGGCGGTTGGAGATGGGGCACGCCCGGGCCCTGCTGGGCCTCAAGGGCGACACCCAGACCCTGGCCGCGCGGCAGGTGGTGGCGCGCGGCCTGTCGGTGCGCGAGACGGAGCGGCTGGTGCGCCGGCTGCAGACCGAGGAAGGCGGCGCTCAGCGCAATCGTGCCCGGGCCGGGGACCCGGACATCCGCCGGCTGCAGGACGACCTCGCCGAGCGGCTCGGCGCCCGCGTGGCGATCCAGCATGGGGCCAAGGGCGCCGGCAAGCTCGTGATCGCGTACAACAGCCTCGACGAGCTCGACGGCATTCTCGGACATATCCGCTGAGCGCCGGCCAGGTCCGCGGCGGGCGGGTCGTCACGAATCGGTCATCCCTCCACGGGCGGCATTGACATAGGATGCTCGGTGCAACGCAGGCCTGCGCCGAAATCCGTCTGGGGTTTGACCGAAATATTCGAGCGCGCTTATACTTTCCGGCTTTGCGGGGGACAGGTGAATTCGGAAACCTCCCTGGGCATGGGTCCGCGCGATCGTGCCCAGCTGCGCCGGCTGCTCTTGTGGCAGTTGGCTTTCGCTGCTGCTGCGGTATTGGTTGCGGCGCCGTTCGGCTTCCCGGCCTTCCAGTCGGCGGCCATCGGGGCCGGTGTCTGTCTCCTCGCCAACTGGCTGTTCGCCCTGAGGGTCTTCCGTCGCTATCGCGCCCAGGCGCCGGCGGAGCTCGCACTGCGAATCTATACCGCCGAGATCGTCAAGATCTTCTTGGTCCTCGGCCTGTTCGCGCTGGCGTTCATCACCCTCGCGGATCTCACTCTGCCGGCACTGCTCGGCACCTATTTCGCGGTGCAGGTGCTGCCCGCGCTATTTGCATCGCGGCCGTCATGAAGAGACGGTCGCCAACAGGGTTTGCCAACGGGATCTGACCGATGTCTGCTGAAACGCTCACCGCGCAGGACTACATCCAGCACCACCTGACCAACCTGACCCTGGGCCTCCATCCCGAGCATGGCCTCACCTTCGCCAACAACGCCGGAGAGGCGGCGGCCATGGGCTTTTGGGCGCTGCACCTGGACAGTGTGCTCTGGTCGCTGGGCCTCGGCTATCTCGCCTATCGCTTCATGGTCGGTGTCGCGCAGAAGGCCACCGCCGGCGTGCCCAATGGCGCGCAGAACTTCGTCGAGTGGATCGTCGACTTCGTGAACGAGAACGTGCGCGGCTCCTTCAGCGCCAAGAACGACCTCGTGGCCCCGCTCGCGCTCACGGTCTTCGTCTGGGTCTTCCTGATGAATCTGATGGACCTGATCCCGGTGGACCTGATCCCCTACGCCTTCGCCCAGTTCATGGGGCTGTTCGGCGCCGATACGCACCATGTCTTCATGCGCATCGTGCCGACCACGGATCCGAACATCACCTTCGGCATGTCGCTCACGGTTTTCCTGCTGGTGCTCTATTACAGCGTCAAGGTCAAGGGCGTCGGCGGCTTTGCCGCGGAGCTGACCATGCAGCCCTTCGGCAAGTTCGGCTTCCCGGCAAACCTCGTGCTCGAGGGTATCAACCTGTTCTCCAAGCCGCTGTCCCTCTCGCTGCGACTGTTCGGCAACATGTATGCCGGAGAGATGATCTTCATTCTCATCGCGCTCATGTACGGCCACAACCTGTTGCTCGATCTTTCCGGCGGTGTGCTGCAGCTCGCCTGGGCCATCTTCCACATCCTGATCATCACCCTGCAGGCCTTCATCTTCATGGTGCTCACCATCGTCTATCTCGACATGGCGCATGCGCATCATTGAGGCCGCCTCGCACGAGCCTTTAGCACAGGCGCGGTCGCCCGAGACGCGATCCCGTAAACCGGGCGCCGCGGGATCACATACACCCCGATCTTCCAACCCAAGCAGATCCCAAGAGGAATCCAATGGAGCTCGCACAAGCACTCGTCTACGTCGCCGCCGGTCTGATGCTGGGTCTCGGTGCCATCGGCGCCGGTGTCGGCATCGGTGTACTGGGTGGCCGCTTCCTGGAGGGCGCCGCTCGCCAGCCCGAGCTGATCCCGATGCTGCGCACCCAGTTCTTCATCGTTATGGGGCTGACCGACGCCCTGCCGGTCATCGCCATCGCGATGGGGCTGTACGCGATGTTCGCCCTCTGAGCCATCCTCTGGCCCACCGAGCCGATGTCGGGCGGTCGGCGGCACCAGCCGATGACCGCGATCCAACCCCAGAGGCACAAGTCAGACAGGCAGACGGATGAACATCAACCTTACTTTGCTCGTGCAGATGATCGCCTTCGGCGTCTTTGCCGCCTTCTGCATGAAGTACATCTGGCCGCCCATCATGAAGGCGCTGGAGGAGCGTGCGGCGAAAATCGCCGAGGGGCTTGCCGCCGCCGAGCGTGGCAAGCAGGAGCAGGAACTGGGTGAGCAGCGCGCGGTCGCGGTCATGAAGGAGGCCAAGACCCAGGCGGCCGATGTCGTCGCCCAGGCGCAGAAGCGCTACAACGAGATCCTCGACGAGGCCAAGCGCGATGCCCAGGCCGAGGCCGAGCGCATCCGCCACGCCGCGCACGCCGAGATCGAGCAGGAGGCCAACCGGGCGCGCGAGGAGCTGCGCGAGCGCATGGCGCAGCTCGCTATCGCGGCAGCGGAGAAGATCCTGCAGAAGGAGGTCGACGCCAGCGCCCACAAGGACATAGTCGCAGCCTTTGCAAAGCAGATCTAGGGGCAGAGCATGTCCGGAGAGACCACCACTATCGCCCGCCCCTACGTCGAGGCGGCCTTCGAGGTCGCCAAGGGGGACGGGAACATGGACGCCTGGGCCGATGGGCTGTCGCTGCTCGGCGCCATCGCCGAGGACCCGCAGATCGCGGAGCAGATCGACAATCCGAATGCGAGCACCGAGCAGCTGGTCGGGCTCATCTTCGGCGTCGCCGGCGAGGGCCTGACGGAGCATCAGCAGAACCTGGTCCGGTTGCTGGCAGCCAACAAGCGGCTCATGGTGCTGCCGGATATCGCGCGGCTGTTCGCGCAGATGAAGACCCTCTACGATGGCCTGCGCCACGTCGAGGTCACCAGCGCCTACCCGGTGACCGACGCCGAGCGCGACGAGCTGGCCGAGCGGCTCAAGGCCCATTTCGGCGCCGACGTGGACTTGAGCGTCGCGGACGACCAGGGCCTCATCGGCGGCATCAAGGTGCGCGCCGGCGACATCGTCATCGATGGCTCGGTGCGCGGCAAGCTGGAGCGGCTGTCCAGCGACCTACAATTATGATGCGCGCCGCGCTCGGCGACCCACACCCCTAAGGGTCCCCATCGGAGCCCCCATCGGAGCCCACATCGGAGCAAGACCATGCAACTGAATCCCGCCGAGATCAGCGACCTGATCAAACAGAAGATCGAGCAGTTCGATCTCAAGACCGAGGCGCGGGCCGAGGGGACGATCGTCAGCCTCACCGACGGCATCGTGCGCATCTACGGCCTGTCGGATGCCCAGTACTACGAGATGCTGGAGTTCCCGAGCAACATCTTCGGCTTGGCGCTGAACCTGGAGCGCGATTCGGTCGGCGCGGTCGTGCTCGGTGACTACACCGGCCTGTCCGAGGGCGACTGGGTGCGCTGCACCGGCCGGGTGCTGGAGGTGCCGGTGGGCGAGGGCCTGCTCGGCCGGGTCGTCGACTCCCTGGGTCAGCCACTGGACGGCAAGGGGCCGGTGCAGTCGGAGGCCTCATCCCCAATCGAGAAGATCGCTCCCGGTGTTATCGCGCGCCAGTCCGTGTCCCAGCCCATGCAGACCGGCCTCAAGGCCATCGACGCCATGGTGCCCATCGGCCGCGGCCAGCGCGAGCTCATCATCGGTGACCGCCAGACCGGCAAGACCGCGGTGGCCGTGGACGCCATCATTAATCAGAAGGGCACCGGCGTTAAGTGCATCTATGTCGCAGTGGGCCAGAAGAACAGCTCAGTCGCGGCCGTGCAGCGCAAGCTCGAAGAGCATGGCGCCATGGACCACACCATCATCGTGCACGCCGGCGCCTCCGATTCCGCGGCCATGCAGTTCATCGCCCCCTACGCCGGCTGTGCCATGGGCGAGTACTTCCGCGACAAGGGCGAGGACGCGCTCATCATCTACGACGACCTCACCAAGCAGGCCTGGGCCTACCGGCAGGTGTCGCTGCTGCTGCGCCGCCCGCCCGGCCGCGAGGCCTATCCGGGCGACGTCTTCTACCTGCACTCGCGCCTGTTGGAGCGTGCGGCGCGGGTCACCGCCCACTACGTCGAGCAGCAGACCCAGGGCGCCGTCACGGGTCGGACCGGCTCGCTGACCGCGCTGCCCATCATCGAGACCCAGGCCGGTGACGTGTCCGCGTTCGTGCCCACCAATGTCATCTCCATCACCGACGGCCAGATCTTCCTCGAGACCGACCTGTTCAACGCCGGCATCCGCCCCGCCATCAACGCCGGTCTGTCGGTGTCGCGTGTCGGTGGTGCCGCGCAAACCAAGATCGTCAAGAAGCTGGGCGGCGGTATTCGCCTCGCGCTGGCCCAGTATCGCGAGCTGGCCGCCTTCTCGCAGTTCGCCTCCGATCTGGACGAGGCGACCCGCAAGCAGCTCGAGCGCGGCGAGCGCGTCACCGAGCTGATGAAGCAGTTCCAATACAGCCCGATGAGCGTGGCGCAAATGGCGGTGTCGCTATTCGCCGTCAACGAGGGCTATGTGGACGATGTCGATGTCAAGAAGGTGGTCGACTTCGAGCGTGCGCTGCAGAGCTACATGGCCTCTGCGCAGAAGCCGTTGCTGGACAAGATCAACGAGCTCGGCGATTACAGCGACGAGATCAAGGCCGCGCTGCACGATGCGCTGAAGGACTTCAAGGCCAACAACACCTGGTGAGGCTCGAGTAGCGAGGGGCGGGTGTCGCGGGGCGCACCGACCGCATCGGGTCTGCGCGCCCCAACCCCTTGGTCACTCGACACTCGATACTCGGGGCTCTCCAACAGGCGGTCTGGTCGCGGTGAGCGACGACAGGCCCCCCGCTCGAAGCTGACAGAACAGGTTGACCTATGGCAGGCGCCAAAGAGATCCGCACCAAGATCGCGAGCATCAAGAGCACGCAGAAGATCACCAAGGCGATGGAGATGGTCGCCACGTCCAAGATGCGCAAGGCGCAGGAGCGGATGCGTGCCTCACGGCCATACGCGGAGAAGATGCTCCAGGTGATCACCCACCTGTCCAAGGCCTCGCCGGAGTACAACCACAGCTTCCTCGCGAAGGAGCGTGAGGTGAAGCGCGTCGGCTACATCGTCGTGTCGTCCGACCGCGGTCTCTGCGGCGGCCTCAACGCAAACCTGTTTCGCAAGCTGGTGGCGCAGATCCGCGATGACCGCGCCCGCGGCATCGAGCCCGGGTTCTGCACCATCGGCAACAAGGCGCTCGGCTTCTTCCGGCGCTTCGGCGGCAGGGTCGAGGCGCAGGTGACCCACCTGGGCGACAAGCCGCATATCGAGGACCTGATCGGCACCATCAAGGTGATGTTGAACGCCTACGAGCAGGGCGAGATCGATGTCATCTACATCGCCTATAACGAATTCGTGAACACCATGACCCAGCAGCCCACCATCCGGCAACTGGTGCCGCTCAAGCCCCCGGAGGGTGGTCCGACCGGCCCGATCTGGGACTACATTTACGAGCCGGATGCGCGCCTGGTGCTGGATAACCTGCTCTCGCGCTATATCGAGTCGCTGGTCTACCAGGCCGTGGTGGAGAACGGCGCCTGCGAGCAGGCCGCCCGCCGCGTGGCCATGAAGGCGGCCACCGACAACGCCGGTGGCCTCATCGACGAGCTGCAGCTGGTCTACAACAAGGCGCGCCAGGCGGCGATCACGCAGGAGATCTCCGAGATCGTCAGCGGCGCTGCCGCGGTCTAGCGCGGCGTTACCGACCGCATTCGCAATCCGAACCCATCGATCCGCTTCGCGCCAGGGCGCGAAGCAGCAGACGAGGAAAACACTATGAGCTCCGGTAAGGTCGTGGAAGTCATCGGCGCCGTCGTCGATGTCCAGTTCCCCCGCGGCGACATGCCCAGGGTCTACGATGCCCTGACCATCGACGCGATGGGGCTGACGCTGGAGGTGGAGCAGCAGTTGGGCGACGGCGTGGTGCGCACCATCGCCATGGGCTCCACCGACGGCTTGCAGCGCGGCGTGGTAGTCAGCAACACCGGTATACCCATCAGCGTCCCTGTGGGACAGGCGACCCTGGGACGCATCATGGACGTGCTGGGGCGGCCCATCGACGAGAAGGGCGAGGTCGGCGCCGAGGAGCGCTGGTCCATCCACCGCAAGCCGCCATCCTTCGAGGAGCAGTCCGGCGCGGCCGAGATCCTCGAGACCGGCATCAAGGTCATCGACCTCATCATGCCCATCGCCAAGGGCGGCAAGATCGGCCTGTTCGGCGGCGCAGGCGTCGGCAAGACCGTCACCCTGATGGAGCTGATCCGCAACATCGGCGTCGAGCACTCCGGCTTCTCGGTGTTCGCCGGCGTCGGCGAGCGCACCCGCGAGGGCAACGACTTCTACCACGAGATGACCGAGTCCAACGTCTTGGACAAGGTGGCCCTGGTCTATGGCCAGATGAACGAGCCGCCCGGCAACCGCCTGCGCGTGGCACTCACCGGCCTCACCATGGCGGAGTTCTTCCGCGACGAGGGCCGTGACGTGCTGATGTTCATCGACAACATCTACCGTTACACCCTGGCCGGGACCGAGGTGTCCGCGTTGCTCGGCCGCATGCCCTCGGCGGTGGGCTACCAGCCGACCCTGGCCTCGGAGATGGGCGCCCTACAGGAGCGCATCACCTCCACGAACACCGGCTCCATCACCTCCTTCCAGGCGGTGTATGTGCCCGCGGACGACCTCACCGACCCCTCGCCGGCGACCACGTTCGCGCACCTGGACGCCACCCTGGTGCTGTCGCGTCAGATCGCGGAGCTCGGCATCTACCCTGCCGTGGACCCGCTGGACTCCACCAGCCGTATCCTGGACCCGAACGTCGTCGGCCAGGAGCACTACGACACGGCTCGCGCGGTGCAGGGGACCTTGCAGCGTTACAAGGAGCTCAAGGACATCATCGCCATCCTCGGCATGGACGAGCTCTCCGACGAGGACAAGCAGATCGTCGCCCGGGCGCGCAAGATCCAGCGCTTCCTGTCGCAGCCCTTCTTCGTCGCAGAGGTGTTCACCGGCTCGCCGGGCAAATATGTGTCCCTGAAGGACACCATCGCGGGCTTCCAGGCCATCGTCAATGGCGACCATGATGGTCTGCCGGAGCAGGCCTTCTACATGGTCGGCTCCATCGGGGAGGCGGTGGAGAGGGCGCAGAAGATGTAACAGGTCCGGCGCGCCCACCCCCTTGTCCGTCCCCTGGTCCGCCCCCTGGTCCGCAGGATTCCAGTCCCGGCGGCACAAGGGCGGCGACGCCGCCACCGAGCAAAGATCCCTGGATCAGATATCCCCTGGAGCACGCCGACATGGCAATGCAGATCCATGTGGACATCGTCAGCGCCGAGGGTGCCATCCACTCCGGCAGTGCAGCGATGATCTACGCCCCCGGCGAGATGGGCGAGCTCGGCATCGCCCCCCGCCACGCGCCGCTCATTACACGGCTCAAGCCCGGCGATGTGCGCGTCGAGGATGAGCACGGGCAGATGGAGCATTTCTACGTCTCCGGCGGCATGCTGGAGGTGCAGCCCGACGTGGTGACCGTGCTCGCCGACACCGCCATCCGCGCCGACAGCATCGACGAGGCCAAGGCCCTGGAGGCAAAGCGCCGTGCCGAGGACGCGCTGGCCGGCCAGACCGCCGAGTTCGAGTACGCCAAGGCCCAGGCCGAGCTCGCCGAGGCCATCGCCCAGCTGCGCGCCATCGAGAAGCTGCGCAAGATGAAGGCGAGCTGAGCGACCACCGGCCCCCCGATGCTCGCGCTCCAACCCGTGGCCCCGGTCGCATGAGCCCGACCCCATGAGTCTCGGCGTCGTCATCCTCGCCGCCGGCAAAGGTACGCGCATGCGCTCGGCCCTCCCCAAGGTCCTGCATCCGCTTGCCGGGCGGCCGCTGCTGCGGCACGTGCTGGACGCCGCCGAGGCGCTAGGCGCCGCGCGCATTTGCGTGGTCTACGGCCATGGCGGCGAGCTGGTGCCCGGTGCCTTCGCCGACGCGGCCTACGCCTGGGTGGAGCAGGCCGAGCGGCTCGGCACCGGCCATGCGGTGCAACAGGCCCTGCCCGCCATGACCGGCGTCGAGCGGGTGCTGGTGCTCTATGGCGATGTGCCGCTGATCGAGGCCGAGACCCTGAACCGGCTGGTGGCGGACAGCGCCGAGACGGCGCTCGGGCTGTTGACCATGACCCTGGACGACCCCACGGGCTACGGGCGCATCCTGCGCGCGGGCGACGGCCGCGTGCTGCGCATCGTCGAGCACAGGGACGCGACCGACGCCGAGCGCGCCATTACCGAGGTCAACAGCGGCATCATCGTCGCCGAGCGCGATCGCCTCGCCGACTGGCTCGGACGCATCCGCAACGACAATGTGCAGCGCGAGTACTATCTCACCGATGTCATCGGGCTGGCCACAGGCGAGGGCGTCGACGTGGTGACCGCGCAACCCGAAAGGCTCGAAGAGGTGGCCGGCATCAACGATCGCATCCAGCTCGCGCAGCTGGAGCGCTATCACCAGCGGCGCAGGGCCGAGTGCCTGATGCGCCGCGGCACCAGCATCATGGACCCGGCGCGCATCGACATCCGCGGCACGCTGGAATGTGGGCGCGACGTGGTGCTGGACGTCAACCTCATCTGCGAGGGTCGCGTGCGTATCGGTGCCAGTGCGCGTATCGGCCCCAACTGCCTGCTCAAGGATTGCGAGATCGGGCCAGGCGCCGAGGTGCTGCCCAATTCCATTATCGAAGGGGCCCGCGTCGGCGCCGGCGCGCGCATCGGTCCCTTTGCCCGGCTGCGCCCGGAGGCGGACATCGGCCGTGACTGCCACATCGGCAACTTCGTCGAGATCAAGAAGGCGCAGATCGCCGAGGGCAGCAAGGTCAACCATCTCACCTACATCGGCGACGCGGAGATCGGCCGCGGTGTCAATGTCGGCGCCGGCACCATCACCTGCAACTACGACGGTGCCTACAAGCACCCTACCATCATCGGCGACGACGCCTTCATCGGCTCCAACGCCGCGCTGGTGGCACCGGTGGAGATCGGGCCAGGTGCCAGCATCGGCGCCGGGTCCGTGATCGTCAAGGACGCACCGGCGGGGCAGCTCACCCTTGCGCGCAGCCGGCAGGTGACCATCGAAGGCTGGCAGAGACCCCGTAAGAAGTAGGGAGCAAAGACATGTGCGGCATCGTCGGCGCCATCGCCCAGCGGCCGGTTGCGGCCATACTGCTCGAGGGTCTGAAGCGGCTCGAATACCGCGGTTACGACTCCGCCGGCCTCGCCGTGCTGAGCCCAACCGGCGGCATCTGCCGGCTGCGCACCCTCGGCAAGGTCGCCAAGCTCGTGGATGCGGTCGCGGCCGAGCCGATCGCCGGCACCCTCGGCATCGCCCATACCCGCTGGGCCACCCACGGCGAGCCGTCCACCCACAACGCCCACCCGCACCTCTCGGGCGATCGCTGCGCCATCGTGCACAACGGCATCATCGAGAACCACGCGACGCTGCGTGCCGAGCAGATTGCCGCCGGACACGGCTTCACGTCCCAGACCGACACCGAGGTCGTCGTCCACGCCATCTACGACGAGCTCGCCGCCGGGCAGTCGCTCACCGATGCGGTCCGTCGCACCTGCGGCCGGCTCGAGGGCGCCTACGCCCTCGGCGTCATCGATGCAGAGGACCCGACCCGCCTGGTGGCCGCACGCCAGGGCAGCCCACTGGTCATCGGTGTCGGCTTTCAGGAGCACTTCATCGCCTCCGATGTCTTCGCCCTGCTGCCGGTCACCAACCGCTTCATCTTCCTGGAGGAGGGCGACCTCGCGGAGCTCAGGCTCGACGGCGTGACCATCTGGAACCGCGCTGGCGAGGAGGTGCAGCGCCCGGTGCGCGAGTCCTCGGTGGCCGCGAGCTCCGCCGAGCGCGGCGAGTACCGGCACTTCATGCTGAAGGAGATCTTCGAGCAGCCACGCGCCATCGCCGACACCCTGGAGGGGCGCATCGGCGCCGAGCGCGTGCTGCCGGAGGTCTTCGGGCTGGAGGCCGAGCGAGTGCTCAGCACGGCCCGGGCCGTCACCATCGTTGCCTGCGGCACCAGCTATCATGCCGCGCTCATCGCCAGATATTGGATCGAGGCCCTGGCCAACCTGCCCTGCCGCGTCGAGGTCGCCAGCGAATACCGCTACCGCAAGCAGGTGGTGCCCGACGACGCCCTCTTCGTCACCATCTCCCAGTCCGGTGAGACCGCTGACACCCTGGCGGCGCTGCGCATCGCCAAGGACAGCGGCTATGCCAAGACGCTCGCCATCTGCAACGTGCCGGAGAGCTCGCTGGTGCGGGAGTCTGACCTGGTACTGCTGACCCATGCCGGCCCCGAGATCGGCGTCGCGTCGACCAAGGCGTTTACGACGCAGCTGGTGGCGCTGCTGCTGCTCACCATCAGCCTCGCCCGCTCGCGCGGCATGGACGCCGCCGGGGAAGCTCGGGTCGTGGGGCTGCTGCGCGGGCTGTCGGCGCAGCTCGAAGAGGTGCTCGCCATCGACCCCCGCATCGCCGCGGTGGCGGAGCGCTTCGTCGAGAAGAGCCACTGCCTGTTCCTCGGCCGCGGCGAGCAATATCCCATCGCCATGGAAGGGGCGCTCAAGCTCAAGGAGATCTCCTACATCCACGCCGAAGCCTACCCCGCCGGCGAGCTCAAGCACGGCCCGCTGGCGCTGATCGACGAGGACATGCCCGTCGTCGCCGTCGCCCCCAACAACGCCCTGTTAGAGAAGCTCAAGTCCAACCTGGAGGAGGTCCGCGCCCGCGGCGGGCAGCTCTTCGTGTTCGCCGATACCCAGGTGCCCATGCAGGAGGAGCCCGGCATCACCGTGATTCGGCTCCCCGAGACCGACGATCTCATCGACCCGATCGTCTTCACCATCCCCATGCAGCTCCTCGCCTACCACGTCGCCACGCTCAAGGGCACAGACGTGGACCAGCCACGCAATCTGGCCAAGTCCGTCACCGTCGAGTAGCCGCCCGACAGGCCCTGGCAGGCGACTGATCCTGAGGACGCTCCAGAGACCGGGCCAGTATCGCCTTGCCATCGAAACCGCTCTCGGGATCGCTCTCGGGATCGATCCTGCGCCCCTCAGGTTGGGGGTGGGCCTGCACGTATCTTGGATTTCGTTCCCGATTTCGATCCCGAGCCATTCCTGCGTGCGTTGCGGGCAGCAGCCAGTCAGAGACTGGCAGAGGTGCCCAAGCTCTCCGGCGTCGTCACTCGTCCCTCGGCGCTCCGGCACCGAGTACAATCCGCACAGGCATCCGCAATCCTGTACTGGCTCGATCCCTTCGCGCCGGAAGACCGCGCCGGCGTCACGCTTCAGGGCGGTGCCTATGTCCCCCTGCTACCGGATGCCAGCGGCAGGCTGGCGGTCCCGCGCCTGGGCCTCGAGCTTGGACCCCGGACGGGGCCGTATCTGGGCGCGACCACCGGCTGGCTAGGCTGGATGGACCTCGATGGCCGCCTGCCGCCGCTGCGCGAGGAGGTCGAGCGCAACCGCGCCGAAGCCGAGAAGGAGCGGGCTGACGCGGACAAGGGGCGGGCCGACGCGGAGCGGGTCCGGGCCGAAGCAGAAGGGGAGGGTGCCGATGCCGAACGACGACGTGCCGACGCCGCCGAGGCCGAGCTTGCACGGCTGCGGGCGCAACTGGAAGGCACTGGATAGTGCCGCCTGTGGTCAGGCGTCGCATATCCAAGCTCCCAACCTGGATCTCGGGAGCCGCGGCCTGACCTCGCCGTCCAGCGCGGCACCACCAGCAGCGGCACCAGGCAGCACTGCATGACGCGCCCTGCCGCCGAGCCAGGTCCGGGCCTAGGCCGGGGCAGCAGCGCCAGCGACGGTCTGCTCGATCCCATCTTGGATAGGGCGCTGTTGCTGGATCTGGAGACCGGCGCCGACGGCAGGTTGTATAAGATCGGCGCAATTCGGATCGACCAGGGGGGCCGGCGGGAGCTCCGGCGCGAGGGGCGCTTCGAGCTCGACCGGGCGCTGTCGGACCTGACGGCCTTCGCGGGCGATGCCCGCTACGTCATCGGCCACAACCTGCTCGGTCACGATCTGCCAACCCTGCGCGCGCTGGCGCCGGCGCTGACGCTGCTGCGCCGGCCCATCGTCGACACCCTGTACATCTCGCCGCTGGCCTTTCCGCAGAATCCGTATCACCGGCTGGTGAAGGACTACAGGCTGGTGCGGGACAGCGTCGCGGACCCCGTAGCGGATTGCCGGCTCGCGGAGCGGGTGCTGCGCGAGCAGATCGACGAGCTGGCACGCCGCGCCGCCGCGGACAATGATGGCCATGACGCGGACCTGATCGCCGTCTATGGCTATTGCTTCGAAGGCCCGACACTGCTGGACGGTAATGCCACGGGTGGCGACGGCATCGCGGCGGTGTTCCGGCTGTTATCCCCGATGTTGGCCACGAGGCAACAGGTCTGCGACATCCTGCTTGCCCGCTGGCAGGGCCGCACCTGCACCACGGCGGCGCCAGGGCTGATTCTCCGGCACCTCGAGGACCCCGGCCTGCGCCCAGCCCTGGCCTACGCGGCCGCTTGGCTGAGCGTGGCCGGCGGCAACTCGGTGCTGCCGCCCTGGGTGCGGCAGCGCTTCCCGGCGACCATGCGTCTGCTGGTTGCGTTGCGGGAGCTGCCCTGTGGTGAGCCAGGCTGCGCCTGGTGCCTCGAGGCCCACGACCCGGGCGTGCAGCTGAAGCGCTGGTTCGGCTTCGACGACTTCCGGCCGCTGCCGGCCACGCCGGACGGGTCAAGCCTGCAGCAGGCCGTTGTCGGCGACGGCATCGACGGAAGGCCGCTGCTCGCCATCCTGCCAACGGGCGGCGGCAAGTCCCTGTGCTTCCAGCTGCCGGCGCTGGTGCGCTACCTGCGCCGCGGCACGCTGACCGTCGTCATCTCCCCGCTCCAAGCGCTGATGAAGGACCAGGTGGACAACCTGGTGCGTAGGACCGGAGCCACCAATGCAGCGGCCCTCTCCGGCCTGCTGACCCCGCCCGAGCGCGGTGACCTGATGGAGCGAGTACGCCTCGGCGACATCGCCATCCTGTACCTGTCGCCGGAGCAACTGCGCAACCGCTCCGTCGCGGACATGCTGGCGAGCAGGGAGATCGGCTGCTGGGTGTTCGACGAGGCCCATTGCCTGTCCAAGTGGGGGCACGACTTCCGCCCGGACTATCTTTACGCCAGCCGCTTCATCCGTACCCTGGCCGAGCGTCAACGGCTGTCCGTGCCACCCGTCACCTGCGTCACCGCGACGGCCAAGCAGGACGTCAGGCGCGAGATCCTGGCCCGCTTTCGCGACGAGCTGGGCCTGGAAATGGCCCTGTTCGAGGGTGGCGTGGAGCGGGACAACCTCGCCTTCGAGGTGCAGCTCGCCAGCAGGCACGAGAAAGACGCCCGCATCCACGCCATCCTGACGGAGCATCTGGGCGGTCCCGCCGAGCCCGCAGGCGCCGCCATCGTCTACGCCCGCAGCCGCACCCGCACCGAGGAGCTGGCGGACCGGCTGCAACGCGAGGGTTGGGGCGTGGAGCATTTCCACGCCGGCCTGGAAGCGCCGCAGAAGAAGCGCGTCCAGGATGCCTTCATCGATGGCGAGCTCGCGGTCATCTGTGCAACCAATGCGTTCGGGATGGGCGTGGATAAGGAGGACGTGCGCCTGGTGATCCACGCCGACGTGCCGGCCTCCTTGGAGAACTACATCCAGGAGGCCGGCCGTGCCGGACGCGACCTGGAGCCCGCGCTGTGCGTGCTGCTCTACGACCAGCAGGACATCGAGGCCCAGTTTGGCATGGAGGCCATGTCTCAGCTCAGGCAGCGGGACATCGCCGAGATCTTGCGCGGATTGCGACGCGCCAAGCGCAACCGGGAGGGCCAGGTGGTCGTCACCAGCGGCGAGCTGCTGCGGGACGAGGAGCTGCGCCTCGGCTTCGACTCGGAGGCACGAGATGCCGAAACCCGGGTTCGCATCGCCATCTCCTGGCTGGAGCGCGCCGGGCTGGTGCAGCGGGACGAGAACCGCACCGGTGTCTTCCAGGGCCGCCCGGCGGTGGCGGACCTGACGGCGGCGGCGCGCAAGATTGCCGGGCTCAACCTGTCCGCGGCGCAGCGGGCGCGCTGGCTCGCGATCCTGGAGGTGCTGCTGAACGCCGAGCCGGATGAGGGCCTCACCGCCGACGAGCTGGCGCAGCTGCCGGCGTGCAAGGAACAACCCGGCGCGGGCTGGGATCGTGGCCAGACCCCAGGCCAACGCGTGCTGCGCACGCTGCACGACATGGCCAAGGCCGGCCTCATCGACCGCGGCCCGCAACTGACGGCCTTTGTCCGGCACAAGGTCAAGGAGAGCTCGGCGTCGATCCTGACGCGCGTCGTCGCGCTGGAGCAGGCCATGCTGGACGCGCTGCGAGCATCGGCACCGGACGTGAAGCCAGGCGACTGGCAGCCGCTGTCGTTGCGGCGGCTGAGCCAGCACCTGCTTGACGAGGGACACAGGGACAGCAACCCCGAGACCCTGCGTGCACTGGTGAAGGGCCTGTCGCTGGACGGCCGCGGCCTGGCGGCTGCGCGAGGCAGCCTCGACTTGAAGCAGATCGACCGCGATCACTACCGGGTGCGGCTGCACCGCGACTGGCCGACCCTGACCGCTACCGCCGAGCGCCGCCGCGCAGTCGCGCAGCTCATCCTGAGAACATTGCTCGCCAAGCTGCCCGCGGACAAGCCCCCGGGTGCCGACCTGCTGCTGCGCTTCGGCACCGACGAGCTGACGCGCGCCATCGCCGATGACTTGGCGCTGGGCGGCCAGGTGCAGGACCCGCTCGCGGCCGTGGACCGGGGGCTCATGTTCTTGCACGAGCACGGCGCCATCATCCTCCACGGCGGGCTCGCGGTGTTCCGCTCGGCGATGAGCGTGCGGGTGCTGCCGGAGGCCAAGCGCCGGCGCTACACCAAGGCGCAATACCAACCGCTGGCGCAGCATTACGGCGAGCGGGTGTTCCAGATCCACGTGATGGACCGCTACGCCCGGCTCGGTGCCGAGAAGATCCGCCAGGCGCTGGCGCTGGTGGCCGGCTACTTCACGCTGGGCAAAGAACAGTTCGTCCGCCGCTTCTTCGGCGACAGGCGCGAGCTACTCACCCGCGCCACCACGGCCGAGTCCTTCGCGCGCATCGTCGACAGCCTGAAGAACCCGGCACAGACCGAGATCGTCGCCGCCCCCGAGGACGGCAACCGGCTGGTATTGGCAGGCCCTGGCTCCGGCAAGACCCGGGTCATCGTGCACCGCTGCGCCTATCTGCTGCGGGTACTGCGGGTGCCGGCGCACCGCGTCCTGGTGCTCTGCTTCAACCGCGCCGCGGCGCTGGAGCTGCGCCGACGGCTCGCGGAGCTGGTGGGGGACGACGCGAGGCACCTGACCGTACAGACCTACCATGGCTTGGCCATGCGACTCACGGGCCATTCCTATGCGGGGCGGATGGCGGGTGCAGGCGACAAGACTCCCGACTTCGACGGTGTGCTCCGGGAGGCAGTCGCACTGCTGGAAGGGCGGCAGGACCTGCCCGGCATCGAGCCGGACGCGGCCCGCGAGCGCCTGCTCGCCGGTTACCGGCACATCCTGGTGGACGAGTACCAGGACATCGACGCCGACCAGTACAGGCTGGTGAGCGCCATCGCCGGTCGCACCCTCGACCGGGACGGTGACGCCGCCCGCCTCACGCTGCTCGCCGTCGGCGACGACGACCAGAACATCTATGCCTTTCGCGGCGCCAGCGTCGATTACATCCGCAAGTTCAAAGCGGACTACGACGCCGAGCTGCATTACCTGGTGGAGAACTATCGCAGCAGTGCGCACATCATCGCCGCCGCGAACAGGCTGATCGGGCGCAACCGCGGGCGCATGAAGACCGACCAGCCCATCCGCATCAACCACAGCCGCGCGCAGGAACCGCCCGGCGGGCGCTGGGAGCAGCTGGACCCGCACACGCGCGGCCGGGTGCTGGTGCTGAGACTGCCGGATGCCGGCCGCCAGGCCGCGGCCCTGGTGCAGCGCATCCAGGCCTTGCATGGGCGCGGCGGCGGCGCCTGGCGGGACTTCGCCGTACTGGCTCGGCGGCACCAGGTGCTGGAGCCCGTCCGTGCCCTGTGCGAGCATGCCGGCGTTCCGGCGCGCTCGAGCGGCGACCTGCCGCCGCTGCACCGCATCCGCGAGATTCACGCCTTCCTCGCCACCCTCAAGGCGCAGGGCCGAACGCCGCTGCGCCCCGACCAGCTCGATGCCCTGCTGCCGCAGCACCCTAGCCCCTGGCGCGACCTGCTCGCCGACCTCATCGCCGACTGGCGCGTCGAGCTGGGTGGCGCGACTGGCCAGGTGGCGGATGGAGCAGCGGCCGGGGGCTCGGTCGGCGCGCGCGACCAAGGATCACCGGCTCCGGCGCCCGGCGCCGACCGACCAAGCGCCGCCGGTACGCTCGCGGTCCCTGCCATCGAGATCGCCGAATTCTGCTGGGAGACCCTCGCCGAGCAACGCCGCGAGCGTGCCATCGGCGACGGCGTGCTGCTCGCCACACTGCATGCCGCCAAGGGCCTGGAGTTTCCGCACGTGCTGATCGCCGACGGCGGCTGGGCCGGAGGCGTCTGGAGCCGGGCCACCACCAACGCCCAAGCGACAGAGGACGAGCGCCGCACCTTCTATGTCGGCATGACCCGGGCTCGGGAGACCCTGACCCTGCTGGAGACCGCGGGCAACGCCCAGCCGCACCTGCCACTGCTGGAGCCTGCAGAGACCAGGGGCGACTGGTTACTGCGCCACGAGCCAATCATAGAGGCGCCGCCCGCAGAGGTCATGGCACGGCGTTACACCCAGCTCACCCCCGCCGACCTCGACCTCGGCTATGCCGGCCGCCAGCCTCCAGACGCCCCTATCCACCGACATCTGGCAGCCCTGCAACCCGGCGATCAGCTCGGTTGGCGTCCGGGAGCGCCGGCATCTTGCCGGCCTGCCGGAACCCAGTGCACCGACGACCAGAGGGCAGGAGCCCAGGCCGGCCAGCTGCTACTCACCACGGCCGAAGGCAAGCCTGTGGCCCGCCTCTCCAAGCGCGCCGCCGCCGAGTGGCTGCCGCGCGCCGACCGGATCCAGGCCATCCGCGTCCTGGCCTTGATGCGCCGGGACCGCGCCCAGACCGAGTCCGACTATGCCACTAGCCTGCGCTGCGATGCCTGGGAGGTGCCCTTGGTCGAGCTTCGGTGGCGGGGCGGGTGAGCGCGGCGACTTCTGCACCGGAGCCAGGCGACCCCATCTGCCAGCTGGCCGGACTGCGCAGCGCCCAGGCAGGGCTCACCGCCCATCTGTTTCAGGTCGATGGTGACAGGGTCCAGGTCCGGGCGCGTCATCGTTAGGCGATTGCCGGAAACAAGCATACCGAATGGCGCAGGATTTTCGCTCGCCGTCAAGGAGCGGAAGCGGGCGCATTGTCGAGCTCTGTGCCCGCTGCCGCGACGCAGAAGGGGGGCGAAGAGACAAGCCAGGCGGTCTGTTTGTTGACAGAAATCGCCTTAGCATGCTCGTGTCGGTCTTCCGCAATGGGTAGACTTGCGGGATGCGCATGACAGACGCGGCCCAGCCAACCCCGTCCTCGACCGCAACCGACCCCATCTCGAGCGACGAGGCAGCGCCCGCGCGCCACGCAGCGCGGACGCTCAAGGCCCTGAGTCTGTACACCGGCGCCGGCGGGCTGGACCTGGGCTTCGAGGCAGCCGGCTTCGAGACGGTGGTCGCGGTGGAAATGGATGCCGACTCTGTGGCGACCCTGCGGGCGAATCGGGACTGGCCGCTGGCTGCGGAGTCGATTCACGCCCTTGCCTCTTCGCGGCTCTTGGACATGGCTGGCTTGCGGGAAGGCGACGCCGATGTGCTGATCGGCGGGCCGCCCTGCCAGCCGTTCTCCAAGTGCGGTTACTGGGCCACCGGGGATGCGCGCCGCCTCGCCGATCCGCGCGCGTCCACCGTGGAGGCCTACCTGCGCGTGCTGCGGGATACGAAGCCGCGGGCGTTCGTGATGGAGAACGTCGCCGGATTGGCCTTTCACGACAAGGACGAAGGCATCGGACTGATCCGACGCATCGTCGAGGCCATCAACCGCGAGCGGGGAACCTGCTACGGGGTGGAGCTACTTAGGCTCAATGCGGCCGATTTCGGGGTACCACAGCTGCGCGAGCGAGTCTTCTTGGTCGGCGCGCGCGACGGCACGGCCTTCGGTGACTTGCGCGCGACGCACTGCGCACCCGCCGCCGAGGGGTCCAATCGAGACCTGGAAGCCGGCGGGCGCCAACAGCCCCAACGAACCGCCTGGGACGCGCTGTGGGACCTCGAAGACGACGACGACCCGGCGCTGTCGCCGAGGGGCAAGTGGGCGAATCTCCTCGAGTCGATACCGGAGGGCCAGAACTATCTGTTCCATAGCGAGCGGGGCAACGGCTTGCCGCTGTTCGGTTGGCGCCGGCGCTACTGGAATTTCCTGCTGAAACTGGCCAAGGCGCAGCCTTCCTGGACCCTGACCGCCCAACCCGGCCCCGCCACCGGCCCCTTCCACTGGCGCAATCGGCGGCTGTCGGCACGCGAGCTCTGCCGGTTGCAGACCATGCCCGACGACTACCGCGTCGTCGGCAGTCTGAACGCCGTGCAGCGCCAGCTCGGTAATGCCGTACCCTCTGCGCTCGCCGAGGTCGTTGCGCTGGCCGTGCGCCACCGGCTGCTGGGCGATCCGGCAGCGCAGCGCGCCGCGACCCTGATACCGGAGCGACGGACACCTGTCCCGGCAGCGGAGCCTGTCGCCGCGGTCTCGGGGCCCTATCTCTCCATGGCCGGCGACCATGCGGCACATCCCGGCACGGGCAAAGGACCCCGAGCGCTGGCGAGGCAAAGGGGTGGATGAGCGCTGGACCACCGATGCGGTATCCGTGCGGCGTCAAGCTGTCTCAATCGGCGCTTGACCGCCCATGTCCGCGCCTCGTTACACCAGGCTGAGGCCGGCATCGGCGACAGCGGCCAAGGCCAAGCGCGCCAACAGATCGCGGGACACCCGCCCGGAACTGCTGCTGCGGCGCAGGCTTTGGGCCATGGGCCTGCGCTACCGGCTGCATATGCAAGACTTGCCCGGGCGGCCCGACCTCGTCTTCCCGCGTGCAAAGCTCGCGGTGTTCGTCGATGGGGACTTCTGGCACGGGCGCGACTGGCCGGAGCGAAAGGCGCGATTGGCGACGGGCCACAACGCCGCCTACTGGCAGGCCAAGATCGAGTACAACATGGTCCGTGACGACGCGAGCACGGCCCAGCTATCGGCCAAGGGCTGGAAGGTCTTGCGAATCTGGGAGGGAGATATCCGTTCCGATCCTGACGGCGTGGTCCGCTTGGTTGCTGACTCATTACGAGGAACACCTTAGGCGATTGCCGGAAACAAACAGACCGAATGGCGCAGGATTTTCGCTCACCTTCAAGGAGCGGCAGCGGGCGCATAGTCGAGCTCTGTGCCCGCTGCCGCGACGCAGAAGGCGGGCGAAAAG
>JANQFI010000336.1 GCA_028277905.1 Chromatiaceae bacterium
TCTCGGAACTTCCGCGGCAAAGCGCTAGCGACATCCCCCAGAGATGACGGGCCGCCGAGCGACTGCTTGGCGCCAAGGCCTCAGGCGGTGAGGCCGCATTCCCGCGAGGCTCACGCCCGTAGTCGATGGCAGCCACAGGCAAGGGTGAGATTGGGCGATTTCTGTCAACAAACAGACCGCCTGGCTTGTCTTTGCGCCCGCCTTCTGCGTAGCCGCAGCGGGCACAGAGCTCGACTATGCGCCCGCTGCCGCTCCTTGAAGGCGAGCGAAAATCCTGCGCCATTCGGTATGCTTGTTTCCGGCAATCACCTAAGGCCCGTCGATGCCCGTGCTATTGCCGCTGGGGCGGATCGATGCCCCGCGGCTGAGCCCGCTTCACGCCTGTCCCTGCCGAATGCTACAGCATACAAAAAACCCCGCCGAAGCGGGGTTCAGTGTTGCCGAGAATGGCTGCAGGCTCAGGCGGTGGCCGCCTTGGCGCCGAGGGCATCGCGCCAGCCCGGGAACAGGTTGTCGGCATCTTCCGGGAAGGACTCGAAGGCACGGGCGAGCTCGTGGTGGTCCTTGGCATACTCGATCGGGTCGGCGCCGGCCTTCCAGCATTCGAAGGACTGCAGCAGGGAGCGCGCGCCGGCCGCCGGGCCGTCGATGTGGCCGTAGGAGCCGCCGCCCGCCGTGTTGAGCAGGTTGGCGTGACCCAGGTTCGCGAAGAAGCCGGGCAGACGCAGCGCATTCATGCCGCCCGAGATGATCGGGGCGGTCGGGCGCATGCCGTACCACTCCTGGTGATAAACGGGTCCGTCGGCGCTGTCGCGCTCGATCATGAAGGCGATGTTCTTGTCCTTGGCGTCACCTTCCATCTTGCCGAAGCCCATGGTGCCGACATGGATGCCGGAGGCACCTTGCAGGCGTGCCATCTTGGACAGCACGAAGGCGGTGTAGCCGCGCTTGGAGGTCGGCGAGGTCACCATGCCGTGGCCGGCGCGATGGTAGTGCAGGAACTGGCTCGGGTACTGGCGCCGGATGGTCGTCACCATGGCGGGGCCGCCGACGTAGCCGTCGACGAGCAGCGCCACCTTGTCCGCATCCGGGCCAAAGGTTTCCAAGATGAAGTCGGCGCGCGCGCAGGTCTCGTGGTAGTCGTCGGCGCTGACGTTGGCGGAGAACAGCTTGGCCTTGCCGGTCTCGTCCTGGGCGCGCTTCATGGCGTCGGCGATCAGCGGCATCACCTTCCTGGTCTGGCAGAAGACCTGGTTGCCCTGGGGCTCGTCGTTCTTGATGAAGTCACCGCCGAGCCAGAAGGCGTAGGCCGCTTCGGCGAAGGGCTCGGGGCGCAGGCCGAGCTTGGGCTTGATGATGGTGCCGGCGATGTAGCCGCCGTCCTTGACCGGGCGGCCGAGGATGCGCCAGAAGGTGCTGATGTCGGTAGACGGACCGTCGAAGAGCTGCAGGGCGCGCGGCGGCACGTAGAAGTCGTACATCTTTGCGTGCTCGATGTCGCCCATGCCCTGGTTGTTGCCGATGGTCAGCGTCAGGAAGGACACCAGCATCATGCGGCCGTCGATCATGTTGCGGTCGAACAGCTCGATCGGGTAGGCGATGCGCATCTCCTCGGTGGCCTCGTCGGCCATGTAGACCAGCGCATCGACGCCCTTGGTGAACTCGTCGGTGGTGCAGACCTCGACGTTGGTGCCGGTGGACGACTCGGCGGCGAAGTGGGCGGCGGCCTCCAAGTAGCCGTAACCGGCCTTCGGCTTCATCTTGTAGGCGCACAGGATGTGGTTACCACCGGCGATCAGGTCGTCTTCGCGCAGGCTGAGGTCGGCGTAGCGGGCGGATTGGTCGAGTGCCATGGTTCGAGGCTCCTGTCTTCAGTGGAGTGGGGCGCGCGGCTGCTGGCCACGCTAGGCTTGGGTTGGCGCTCGGGCCTTCCGCCGGCCACCCTGCTTGGGAGGCCTCGGCGTCGGGGCGGCGCCCGGCTCGGTGCACCGACGCAAAGTTTATGAGGTTATTTGGTTTTCGAATAGACGAAGGTTTTTATACGATCCATGTCAGTAGACCTATTGGTTGTGTGTATTACTGGGATATTGCTGGTCGAGGGGGCAGCGCCGATGAGGGCCGGCGCGGATCGGAAGGGTCGGGGGCAAGGGGCCGGCGGGCGACGAGCCTGGCGGGCGGCTCGCGTGCAGGCGAGGGCCGCGGCGACGCGGGCGGCCTGAGGGTCGCTAGGGGCGGGTGGGCCCGCGCAACGGGCCCGATGGGCGGGGCGGGATTGCGAGGGTTAGGCCGAGCTCGCGCTGCGCCCCTTGCCGCGATTGCCGGGCCAAGCGATCACCCGCCCGCGCTCGGCCGGTGTGTGCTGGGCCAAGAGCTTGCGCAGGTAGTCGGCGGCGCTGTCGTGCACCCGGTGGACGATGGTGCGGCTGTATGGATGGTACACCGTCAGTTGGCAGGCCACGGGCTCGTCCAGGCGGTTGCGGGCGGTCACCTGGAAGCCCTGCCAGCTCAGCAGGTCGGTACGCAGTCGGCGGTTCCAGCAGCGCCATTCGCGCGCCGTGGCGCGCAGGTAATTGCCGGGCAGTCCGGGCAGGGAGAACTCGAGCGTGCCACTGCAGCGGCCCTGCGCGAGGCGGAACAGGTTGAAGCACTCGCTGGGAATCTCGGCGGGACCGGTTCTGGGTAACGAGCTCTGGAGCGGCATGGACATGGCGGACCTCGCGGATGCTGCGAAGGACTGTTTCAGCACCGTCGCCGATGAGTCCTTCGCAGTGGGCCTGCCAGAAGCGTCACTGGGCAGACGCGTCACTGGCTTCAGGGGCGCGGTTCCCGGCGCTCGCACGCGCGAGCTTCCGCAAGCTGCAGTGGACTCGGGCGCGATACCCGACTGGCACACTCAGTCTTTGCGGGGCAGGACGGCCGCTTTTCAAGTCCCCTGCGCGCCTAATGACCCAGGATTTTCGTTCGCCTTCTTTGCTCGCCTTCGTTGTTCACCATCAGGTAGCCGGAGCGGGCGCATAGCCCATTGCTCCAGCAGCTCGAGCTCTGTGCCCGCGGCCGAGACGCAGAAGGCGGGCGAAAAGACGAGCAAGCTGCTAGGAAGATCCACAAGAATCGCCTGAATGTTGGCTACCCCCATGGCGATGTCGGGCAGGGATACTGCTCTTGCCTGCGCAGAGCGGTTGGCTTCGGTGTTGGGGTCCCTGGCCTGGACCCCGGCGCCCCAGCCAAGGTCAAGGCGCCTGTGATGCGCGCATTTCGTTGAGCCCGTGAATCAGGCCGACGCCGCCACCTGCCCAGCGCGCTCCGCCACCGCGCGCTTCAGCGCATCTGCACGGCTGTCGATCCAGTTGTCGGTCGGGATCGCGCGGTCGATGTGCAGGCTCAGCAGGCGCTTGCGCGGCTGCGCCTGCAGACCCGCGAAGTAGACCCGGCAGCCGTGGCCGACGGCGTCGCGCACGGCGCCCTCGATGGCGAGCGACGTCGTGACGCCGAGGTGCGGCACGTCGGTGAGGTCCAGGATCAGGCTGCGTACCTCGGCGATGTCTTGCTGCTGGCGGGTGATGGCCTTGGCGGCGCCGAAGATGAGCGGGCCGCTCAAGCACAGCAGCGCAACGCCATTGCTGGGGTCGCCGAGGATCTTCTTCTCCTCAGCGGTGGCTCCTGGACACTCGGCGCCGAGCTCGTGTCCGGGCAGGCCCAAGAGCTTGACGCCCTCGGACTGCAAGTCCACGAGCCGACGGATAGTGAGCACGTTGGCGACGAAGAGGCCGATGCCGACGGCGGTGATCAGGTCCACGAACACGGTCATCAGGATGACGCCGTACATGATTAGCGCCCCGCGCATGGACACCCGGTGCGCCCGGCGCAGGAAGCCCCAGTCGATGATGTCGATGCCGACCTTGATGGCGATGCCGGCGAGCACCGCCTTGGGGATGGGCTCCACCAGGGCGCTGGCGCCGAACACGACGACGCCCAGGATCAGGGCGCGCGTCACGCCGGACAGCGCCGTGCGCGCGCCGGTCTGGATGTTGACCACGGTGCCCATGGTGGCGCCCGCACCGGGCAAGCCGCCGAACAGGCCGGAGGCGAGGTTGCCGAAGCCCTGGCCCATCAGCTCCTTGTCGGAGTCATGCTGGCTGCGCGTGAGACTATCGGCGATGACCGAGGTGAGCAGCGCGTCGATGGAGCCCAGGAGGGCCAATACCACCGCGTCGATCACCATGGTCTGCCACTGCTCGGCGGTGAAGGTCGGCAGCTGGACGCTTGGCAGGCCCCCTGGCACCTCGCCGATGGCGCGATAGTCGCCGCTGCCGAGCAGGAGCATGGCGAGCAAGGTACCCGCGACCAGCGCCAGCAGTTGCGGCGGCACGAAGCGCCGCCAGGACCTCGGCATCAGGAACAGGATGGCCAGCGCCAAGCCGCCCATGGCCGCCTCGCCAGGCTTGACGCTCGCAATCAGCTCGGGCAGCGCCTGCAAGGAGCCCAAGACGCCCCCTGCCGGGGAGGCGAAGCCCAAGAGCGGCGGCAACTGGATGATGATCAGAATGAACCCGATGCCGGACATGAACCCGGATATGACCGTGTACGGCATCATGGTCACGTACCGGCCCAGCTTGAGCACGCTGAACAGGATCTGGAACAGCCCCGTCATCATGACCGTGGTGAAGGCCATGGCCATGCCGTTGTCTGGGTTGGCCGCGATCATCGTTGTGATGACCGCGGTGAAGACGACGGTCATAGGCCCTGTGGGCTCGGAGATCAGTGTCGGCGTGCCGCCGAACAGGGCCGCGAACAGGCCCACCAGCACGGCGCCGTAGAGGCCGGCCTCGGCACCGGCGCCGGACGCGACACCGAAGGCCAGCGCCATCGGCAGCGCGATGACGGCCGCCGTGACGCCGCCGAACAGGTCGCCCTTGGCATTTCTCAGGCTGATCTGGTTGAAGATCCGCATCGGTCGTCCCCTCTATGGCAGCTCCGCGGGCCCGGACTGGAGCGGCAGTGTCCAGACCCGACGGGCCAAAGGGAAATCGATAAATCGAATCAAAAAGATAGATTTCCGACTATTCAAGCCCGCTGCCGAGGGTGCCTGTGATAACGCCAGGACTGCAGCCACTCCGCGACGCGGGACCGCGGACACCCTGATGCGCGGCCCGGCACCCGGTCTGTATGCCGCAGGTGGCACAATGACCGGATGAGCATCGAAGCCGCAAATGGGGCGCCACCCGCGCTCGCCGCCGACCCCCGGACGCAACGGCGGCGGCGCAGCTTCCCCCTCGCCTACGGCTCCGCCGCCGTCGCGGCCCTGTTCTCGGTGCCGCTGCTCGGCGTGCTGCTGAACGTCTTCCGCGAGGGGCAGGGCAACTGGCCGCACTTGGCTTCCACGGTGCTGCCAAGCTATGCGCTGAACAGCTTGGCGCTGATGCTCGGCGTCGGCGTCGCTGTGGTCATCGGCGGCACCGGCAGCGCCTGGCTGGTGGTGATGTGCCGGTTCCCGGGGCGGCGCCTGTTCGAGTGGCTGCTGGTGCTCCCGCTGGCGATGCCGGCCTATGTCGTCGCCTATGCCTACACCGACCTGTTGCAGCATTCGGGGCCAGTGCAGTCGCTGCTGCGGGATCTGATGGACTGGGGACCGCGGGACTACTGGTTTCCGAACATTCGCTCCCCCGGCGGCGCCATCCTGGTGTTCAGCGCCGTGCTCTACCCCTATGTCTATCTGCTCGCACGCACGGCCTTTCTGCAGCAGTCCATCTGCGCGCTGGAGGTGGGGCGCACCTTGGGCCGCGGCCCCTGGGGTGCCTTCGCCGCCATCGCCCTGCCGCTGGCGCGGCCCGCCATCGTCACCGGCATGGCGCTGGCACTGATGGAGACGCTGGCGGACTTCGGCACCGTCGCGCACTTCGGCGTGCCCACCTTCACCACGGGCATCTACCGCACCTGGTATTCCATGGGCGACCGCGTGGCGGCGGCGCAGCTCTCCAGCGTGCTGCTGGCCTTCGTCTTCGCGCTGCTGCTGCTGGAGCAATGGAGCCGCTGGCGCGCACGGTTCCACGAGACCTCGCGCCGCTGGCAGACCATCGATCCCTACCGGCTCGCGGGCTGGCGCGCCTGGCTCGCGGTGGTCTTCTGCGCGGGGCCGTTGCTGGTGGGCTTTGTCCTCCCGGTGGCGATGCTGCTGTGGATGGCCGTCACCGCCGGGCACGATCCGCTCACGCCGCGCTACCTTAGGCTCACGGCCAACAGCACGATGCTGGCCGGCATCACCGCGGTGCTGGCCGTGGTGCTGGCGCTCTTCCTGGCCTATGTGGCCCGCATCGAGCGCTCGCGCTTGGCCGCTACCGCCAACCGCATCGCGTCGCTTGGCTATGCGGTGCCGGGCTCGGTGATCGCGGTGGGCATCCTGCTGCCGGTGGCGGCCATGGACAACGCTATCGACGCCTGGTTCCGCAACACCTTCGGCGTCGGCGTCGGGCTCATCTTCACCGGGGGTATCGCGGCGCTGGTATTCGCCTACCTGGTGCGCTTCCTGGCGGTGTCCTTCAACACGGCGCACGCGAGCCTCGGCAAGGTGACGACGCACATGGACGAGGTAGCGCGCTCGCTGGGGCACGGCCCCCTAGGCACGGCCCTGAAGGTGCACATCCCGGTGATCTCCGGCGGCCTGCTGACGGCGGGACTCATCGTCTTCGTGGACGTGTTCAAGGAGTTGCCCGCGACGCTGATCATGCGCCCCTTCAATTTCGATACCCTCGCGGTGCAGGCCTACAACCTCGCCAAGGACGAGCGCCTGACCCAGGCCGCCACGCCGTCGCTGATCATCGTCGCCTGCGGCCTGGTGCCTGTGTATCTGCTGAGCCGGCAGATCATGGCCTCGCGGCCGGGCGATCGCGGCCAGAGGGCCAAGGCGCGGATGAAGCAGGCCGCAGAGACCGGGACGTCGCCGTTGCTGGCCGGGGGCTGACACGCAAGCACTGCCCAGTCCAGCTGCGCCCAGTGCAAATGGGAACTGACCACCGTCGGCCCTATCTCCCGACCCGATGGCAAGCGTCTTGATGCGAAGGCGCGACTGCAGCTTGCACAACCCGAGCCTCGGACCTCCTCTGCCAGCCGAAGGCCGACTTCGATCCTCGCACCAGCGGGGCAGGGGCTCTGGTATGCAGGGCGCGCAACTTTCAGGGTAAGGCAATAGGGCGCCTTGTCCTGTCCGCCACAATCGCCAAGTCCCGGAGCACTGCCCCAGTGTCGCCGGCCGACCCGGGCAGGGCCTGGATCACCTACTCGCACTGGACCGCGTGGCGTACAATAGCGGGCCTCTGCGAGCCAATGCTATGAGCCTGTGCCGATCATGTTCCCTGTCGTTCCGGTGACGGATGGCGCTGTGGCCCGGGCGTCTTCCATGACACGCGAGGGACCTGCCGGTAAGGTCTCAGGCGAGCAGGCCAACGCCTATGCGCTGCGTAGCACGACCTATCTGGTCGATGTGCGCTCGATGATCGGCCCCAGGCGACAGCGCGGGCGGGCACGATGATCGAGGCGTTGATCGGCATCCTATTCGGGATGCTGCTTGCCGTGGTCGGGATTCTCGTGTGGCGGTCCAGAGGCGGCGGGTCACGCCGAGGTCACGGCGACGTCGTTGTCCATTCCTCGATCGAAAAGATGCGCGCGCTGGGGGAGTTGTCGGTCTTCAAGGTGATCACCAAGGAGATCGTGAGCGCCGATAAGCACTTCTTCGGCCCCAAGGGCAAGAAGTATTTCAACTGGATGGTGTCATCCAAGAAGATGGCCATGATCCTGACGTTCGATATAGATTTCCGCTATGATCTGCGAAGTAGCGAGTTCGAGATCCACAGGGTGGAAGGGAGCGAGCGGGCCTATCGCGTCAAGATGCCTAAATGCGTGTACGATACCCATATTATCGATATGAGGATCTATGATGAGCAGAGCTCGCAGTTCTTGCCGGCGCTGATGCCCGACATACTGAGCCGCGTCTTCGGCAGCGGCTTCAGCGAGGACGATAAGAACGAGCTCATCATCGAGGCCAAGCATCAAGCCGGAGAGCAGGCCAAGCGTCTGGTCGAACAGATGCGCGGCGAGGTGCAGAAGTCGGCACGGCAGACCCTGAACGCCCTCGCCACCGGCTTCGGCGCCCAGAGCGTCAGCTTCGATTTCGATGCGGCGAAGCTGATTCAACACGCGGTACACTACCAAGAAGGTGCAGGCGTCGACGGGGATAAGGCTAGCCGGACTACAGTAGACGCTTAGGTCTTCGCCACTAGTGCAGCAGTGCGAATATCCCGAGACCGTCTCAGGTCGTTGTCGCCGTCGTTGTCGTTGTCGTGATCGCGGCCTGGACCGTGCGGCTATTCGATTACGATTGCGATTACGACAACGAGGGGATCCGGTCTCGGAACTTCCGCAGCAAAGCACTAGATTCCTTGAGGGCACCAGAGGCTTGCAGATGCGTCAAGTTTTGGGTGCAGTGCAGCAACGTCATGGCTCGTTGGTCTGAGGCACCGCCTCGCTAGGATACTATCTGCTATCTGGATAGAAATCGGGATCGGGATCGGGATCGGCATTGGCATCGAAATCGATTGCGATGACGATCCCGACGCCCTTCCCGAGCTCGACGCATCCCTGATCTGATTGCGTCGGCCGCGCCGACGCAATCAGTGCGGCTCATTTGTAACCGACGCGGTCGTAAATCCGCTGTGCCTCGGCCTGGTTCTCGCCGAGGATGTTCAGGTTGATGTTGTCCTCCTTGAACTGCCCGAGCTTGGCGACGCTGTCGGCGAGCGGCGTGCCGGGCACGGCCGGATACTCGTCGTTGCCGCCGGAGAAGTGCTGTTGCGCCTTCTCACTGCTGAGGTACTCCAGGAACCTCGTCGCGTTCTCGGGGTTGGGGGCGTGCTTGATGACGCCGGCGCCGGAAATGTTCACGTGGGCGCCGAAGCTCTCCTGATTCGGGAAGACCCAGCCGATGCCCGCCAGGGCCTCTTCGTCTAGTGCGCGGTCGCCCAGCCGCAGGATCCGCGCAAAATAATAGGTATTGGCGAGGGCGATCGCGCATTCGCCGGAGCCGATGGCCCTGAGCTGGTCGGTGTCGCCACCCTCTGGGTCACGGGCGCGATTATCCCAGACGCCCTGCGCCCACTGCTCGGCCGCTTCCGGCCCCAGGTGCTCCATCAAAGCCGCCAGCAACGAGAGCATATAGATGTTGCTGGCGCTACGGGTGCAGACCATGCCCTTGAGCTTGGGGTCAGCGAGGTCTTGATAGGTCTGGATGTCCTTCGGGTCCACGCGCTCCTTGTCGTAGAAGATGACGCGCGCGCGCTTCGAGAAGCCCCACCAGCGGCCATCAGGGTGGTGCGTCCATTCGGGGATGCGGGACTCGAGCAGCTCGGATGCCACCGGCTGGAACAGGCCCCGCTCGTCGGCGCGCCACAGGCGACCCGCGTCCACGGTGATGAGCACATCCGCTGGCGTATTCGCGCCCTCGGCCCTGATGCGCTCGATGAGCTCATCGCCCTTGCCCTCAATGCGGTTGACCTTGATGCCGGTCTGGTCTTCGAAGTCGGAGTACAGGCGCTCGTCGGTATCGTAGTGGCGGGACGAGTAGATGTTCAGCTCGCCGTCGGCCTTGGCCGCGCCGGCCACCAGGCATAGCAGCACGACACCAACGACGGTTCGGGTTCTCAGCATGTCGGTTTTCCCCAGTGGTTGTTGAGCGAACGGGGTCGGCCCTCTTGCCGCGCCGCGCCCTTGCGCGTCGGAGACAGACCGAACAGCCGGGGAGCCTAACACGAGCGCGACGCGTTCGCATTATTATTAATTGTTCGCATTGATGTTAAGGCGATGGCAGTGGTCGGTGCGGCCTCTTGTGATCCGAGCCAGTGCGTCCGGCACCGACGTCCGCTGGCGCGGCCGGCCCTGCCGCTGCCGCCTGCTAGACTTCCAGTCCAGTCAAGCAACGTCGCCGGCCGCAAGCTGGCCTCGGCCAACGCGGGCAAGCCATGTCAGTCACGTCACAGGGGGTGGATCTGCGCGAAGAGGTCGATGTTTATCGGCTCAGGGTCGACGCCTATCATCATCTGATCGAGCAGGGGGTCTTCGGGGAGGACGATCGCGTCGAGCTCATCGACGGGGAGTTGCTGCGCATGCCGCCCATCAATCCCGGCCATGCCGGCAAGAACAAGCGCCTCATCCAGCTCTTTTCCACACGCATCGGCAACCGCGCCGTCCTCTCCGTGCAAGACCCGGTGACGCTGCCCGAGCACTCCGAGCCCGAGCCCGACCTGATGCTGCTGCGACCGCAGGCGGACTTCTATGAGCTCGCGAACCCCGGACCAGGCGACGTACTGCTCCTCGTGGAGGTGGCCGACAGCTCCCTGAGGTTCGACCGTGAGGTCAAGGTCCCACTCTACGCGCGGCATCGTATCCCAGAGGTCTGGCTGCTCGACCTCAAGCGGAAGCGCCTTGAGGTCTACCGCGACCCCGGCCGCGAGGGCTATCGCCAGGTGCTGCTGCCGGACCGCGACCAGCGCATCGCGCCGCTGGCGCTGCCCGAGGTCGAGATCGCCGTGGCCGATCTGTGGTGATCAGGATTTCGGTGCCGGCTGGCCAGACGCCTAAGGCGATTGCCGGAAACAACCATACCGAATGGCGCAGGATTTTCGCTCACCTTCAAGGAGCGGCAGCGGGCGCATAGTCGAGCTCTGTGCCCGCTGCCGCGACGCAGAAGGCGGGCGAAAAG
>JANQFI010000337.1 GCA_028277905.1 Chromatiaceae bacterium
AGCGGGCACAGAGCTCGACTATGCGCCCGCTGCCGCTCCTTGAAGGCGAGCGAAAATCCTGCGCCATTCGGTCTGTTTGTTTCCGGCAATCGCCTAAAGCCGGCGGTGCCCGATGCCCTAGGCGGACCCTGGGTCCTGCCTACCAGCGCACGGAGATCGGATACTGGGCGATCAACGGGTCCGGCGTGACCAGGACGGCTTGGCCTGCGATTGCCTGGCAGATCAGCATACGGTCAAAGGGGTCCTGGTGCAGAGCCGGCAATCGGCCAAGCTCCAGGGTGTCGGCCTCGCCGATCCCTAGGGCATCGACCCCGTGCCTGGCACGGGCCTCGGGGATGAAGGCCGCCGGGCGCAAGCCTTGCGGCAGCGGCAATCGGCCCAGCGCATGCTTGACGCCGATCTCCCAGGCCGATGCAGCGGACAACAGCACTTGATTGCTCGGGTCCTTGATGAGGGCGGCGGCAGTCGCGGAGAGCCGATGCTCGGCGCTTGCGAGCCATAGGAAGGTGCAGGTGTCGATGATCAGCTTCATCCAGGGGCTTTCCTGGCCGTGGTGGCTGCCGGCTCCGAGCGCGGTTCATCAGACCCGTCGGCCCCGCCGAATGCGGCCGTGAGGTCTTCCGGCAGCGGCTCGAAGAAGGCATCCGGCAGCTCGTAGCCTGCTTCGCGCGGCCCTTGGCCGATCACCCGCTCAACGGTGGGCCGGCTCGGGATAGGCGTCAGCTCCGCCACCGGAACATTGCGGCGGGCGATAACGACGCGCTCGCCACGCAGCGCGGCGTCCAGGTAGGCGGACAGCCTGGCCTTGGCCTCATGCAGATTCACTTGGATCATCTTTGGTGCCATTTTCTGGTCAACTTTATGACCATAAGAATAGTTCAGTTCTTGAGCCTTGGCGACCCGCACGGCGAAGGTCGCGGTCGATCGGCCGCGGCCGATGGCCGACTTGCCGTGACCCCGCGAGAACGGCTTGGCGCGGGCGCTGTCGTGCTGGAGACGATCAGGATGATCAGGCCAGACGGCTTTGCGGGCCAAGCCTTAGGCGACTGCCGGAAACAAACAGACCGAATGGCGCAGGATCTTCGCTCGCCTTCAAGGAGCGGCAGCGGGCGCATAGTCGAGCTCTGTGCCCGCTGCCGCGACGCAGAAGGCGGGCGAAAAG
>JANQFI010000338.1 GCA_028277905.1 Chromatiaceae bacterium
CAGCGGGCGCATAGTCGAGCTCTGTGCCCGCTGCCGCGACGCAGAAGGCGGGCGAAAAGACAAGCCAGGCGGTCTGTTTGTTGACAGAAATCGCCTTAACCCCCGGGCTCGACCCCTGGGCCTGGCTCTTGGCCCTGATGGCTTTGACAGTGATGCTTCTGGCCGTCACGCAAGGGCGTCAGCACAAGAGAAC
Source organism: Chromatiaceae bacterium (assembly GCA_028277905.1). GTDB lineage: Bacteria > Pseudomonadota > Gammaproteobacteria > Chromatiales > Chromatiaceae > Thiohalocapsa. Next base: position 194 of record JANQFI010000338.1, read on the forward strand.
ACTGGAATAACCCTGTGGCGCCCGATATAGTCGCGCGTCAAAATATGCGGTCTGTGTGCAGCCCCGGCATCGCGGATCCTGTTGCTGCCGGTCGCGGCCAGGCGGAGGCCAGCCTCGGGCAGTGGCTGAATCGCCGGCTCTCCGCCAGCCTGTGCACTGGGAAGCGGCCATCGATCGCCCGGGCGCGTGCAAACGATAATGACACCTGTGACAGGCACGCACAGATCTCCCACGCAGAGTCGAGGCGTCGGGCAGCCGCCGTTGCGCCGGCCGCTCGCAAGGCCGCTGGCATGGGTGGCCGCGCTGTTGCTCGCGGTCGCAGGATGCATGGCCGCCGTGCCGGCGACCGCATGCGAGCCCCATGCGGCGCAGGCCGTATCCGTGCAGGGCACAGCCGAGATGCAGCGCGCCGCCAGCGGCTGGCGTCCCCTGAGCCCGGGTGACCGACTGTGCGACGGCGACCGCGTCCGCGTCTTGCGCAACGCCCGCGCGGTGCTGCTGCTGGCGGATCAGACCTCGCTCGCGCTGGACCAGAACACCACGGTCACGCTCGGCCGGCTGCGCAAAGACGCATCCTCCTGGCTCGAGGTACTGCGTGGGGCCCTGTACTTCCTGAGCCGTACCCCCGAGGCGCTCCGAGTTCGCACCGCTTTCGTGAACGCCGCCATCGAGGGCACGGAGTTTGCCGTGCGGGTCGATGACGGCTCGACGCGGGTCTTCGTGCTCGAAGGCGTCGTTGCCTTGACCAATCCGTTGGGCGAGCTGCGCTTGGCTGCAAACGAGTCCGCGGTGGCTTTGGCAGGCGCGGCGCCGCGACCGCTGCTCGCCGTGCGCCCGCGCGATGCGGTGCGCTGGGCGCTGCACTACCCGCCCATCATCGATCTGCGTCCCGAGCGACTGCCTGCGTCTGCCGGAGCCGTCCTGGACGCCTATCGCCGCGACGACGTCGACGCTGCGCTGAGGCTGCTGGCGGACTTGCCGGCGGCGCAGCGCAGTGCGCAGGTGCGGGTGCTCGAGGCCGGGCTGCTGCTCAGCGTCGGCCGGGTGGTGGAGGCCGAGGCGGCCATCACGACGGCGCTGCGAGAGGATCCCCGCAACGCCGGGGCCCTGGCGCTCCAATCGGTCGTCGCTACCGTGGGCAATCGGCGTGACGCGGCCGATCGGCTCGCGGAGCGCGCGGTGGCGCTGGCACCGGATGCGCCAGCGGCAAGCATGGCGCTGTCCTATGCGCGCCAGGCGCGCTTCGATCTGCCCGGCGCGGCCGCTGCCGCCCGCCGCGCGGTGGATGCCGACCCCGGCAACGCCCTGGCCTGGGCACGACTCAGCGAGCTGAGCCTCGCCCTCGGGGAGCGGCGCGCCGCGGTGCAGCAGGCCGAGCGCGCCGCGGCTCTCGACCCGGACCTGGCTCGCAGCCAGACCGTGCTCGGCTTTGCGCTGCTCGGCGGCGCGGACCTCGCCGGCGCGCGCGACCACTTCGAGCGCGCCCTGGCGCTGGCACCGGCCCTGCCATTGGCCCGGCTGGGTCTGGGGCTCAGCCTGATCCGTGCCGGCCGCCTCGATGCCGGGGTGGAGCAGCTGGAGATCGCCGCCACGCTCGACCCGGACAATGCCCTGCTGCGCAGCTATCTCGGTAAGGGCTATTACGAGCAGAAGCGCCCGAAGCTCGCGGCGGTGCAATTCGCGATCGCCGAGCAGCTCGACCCGCTGGACCCCACCGCCCCGTTCTACGACAGCATCCTGTTGCTCACCATCAACCGACCCATCGCGGCCCTGCATCAGAACCTCAGGGCCCAGGCGCTGAACGACAACCGTGCCGTATTCCGCTCCCGGCTCATGTTGGACGAGGACCTCGCGGCCCGCAGCGCCACCCAGGGGCGCATCTTCGATACGCTCGGCTTCCAGCAGCTCGGGCTGCTGGAAGGCGTGCGCGCCTTGCAGGCGGATCCCGCGAACGCCTCCGCTCATCGCCTGATGGCAGACCTCTACGCCAGCATCCCGAGGCACGAGGTGGCGCGGGTCAGCGAGCTGCTGCAATCGCAGTTGTTGCAGCCGGCCAACATCGTACCCATCCAGCCCCAGGTAAGCACCAACAACCTCGGCGTGCTGCGCGGCCTCGGGCCAGCGTCGCTGGGCTTCAGCGAATACACGCCGCTGTTCGCCAGCAACGGCTTCAGCCTCCAGATCAACGCCTTGGCCGGCACCCGGGACACCTACGCCAACGACCTCGTGGTCGGTTACCTGCACGACAACCTCTCCGTCAGCTTCGGCCAGTTCCACTACGAGACCGAGGGTTACCGCGACAACAACCAGGACCGCCAGGAAATCCTCAACGCATTGGTGCAGATGGACCTCACGCCCGAGCTGAGCGTGCAGGTCGAGGGCCGCCATCGAGAGCGGAGCTTCGGCGACCTGGACCAGACCTACGACGGCAGCTTCGACCCCACACGGCGAACGGACTGGACGCGTGACTCCGTGCGCGGCGGTCTGCATTGGTCGCCGTCGCCGGACAGCGACCTGGTGCTTTCCGTGCAGCATGAGCGCTTCACCGGGGAGCTGCACCGAGCGGAGGCGGTTTTCGAGCAGGTCTTTGACTCGATGCAGATCAGTGGCCTGAGCGTCGATCCGCCACTGGACGAACCGCCGGCAATGATCGCACCCGGACTCACGAGCAGGACCACCACGCGGTTTGATGGCCAGGCCGATACCTTTGGCGACCTCGATATCGCCATTGACATCACGAGCGAGTCGGATGCGAGCGACCAGGTCTTAGAGCTGCTCTATTTGCTGCGGCGCGAGGGTTTCGATCTGACCCTGGGTGGCGGTTACCTGTGGCAGGACACGACGCGCGAGACCACACTGGATACCTTGCGTGTGCTGAACGCCACGCGCGAGACTCGGCTGGACCTGGATATCGAAACGGCGTTCGCGCTGGCGACCCTGCCACCAATCACCTTCACGAGGTCGCAGCACGAGACGGAGACGACTCGGGAACCGGTCACAGGTGCATCCCATAGCGTCCAGGTTAGCCGCGACGAGAAGGTGGTGCGCCAAGGCAACCTCTTCGCCTACCTGAATCTGCATCCATTCGAGGCGGATCTGGTGCTGACCCTGGGGCTCAGCTACGACCGGCTCGACGACGTGCTCAAGCGTACCAGCGTCACTCGGGACGATGCCGGGGGCGCCTTGGCAGCGCCTGTCGTGCCGGAACGCGACGACTTGACGGCCGACCAGCTCAACCCGAAGCTCGGCCTGGTGTGGTCCCCGAACGAGCGTCTCATGCTGCGCGCCGCCCTGTTCCGGACCCTGAACCGTTCCCTGGTCGAGAACAAGACCCTGGAGCCGACCCAGATCGCGGGTTTCAATCAGCTCTACGACGATCTGCTCGGCACCGAGGCGACTCGCGGCGGAATCGGTGTCGACTATCGATTCGGGCGCAACCTGTTCGGCGGCTTCGAGCTCAGCGCACGGCATCTGAAGACACCCCGAAGCTTCGATGACGCGGGCGACGTGGAACAGGACGAACGGCTGCATCGCGCATACCTCTATTGGGCACCGAGCGAATGCGTCGCCGTGCATGGGCAGGTCGTCTATGACGATTATCGCAGTGACCGCCCCTTGGTCGCTGATGCGCCCACTGGGGTCCGTGACTTTTTCCTCCCCGTGGGTGTACGGTATTTCCATCCGAACGGGCTATTCGGCGGCATCATGGGCACCTATGTTGATCAGCGCGTCGAGCTGGAGCAGCAGCGCGACGTCAATAACAGCTTCTGGGTCTTCGATGCCGTCTTGGGCTACCGGCTGCCACGTCGGCTGGGCACCGTCGTGCTGCAGGCCAGGAACCTGGCCGACAGGGATTTCGATTACCAGGACAGCAACTTCCGGACCACGGAGCCCCTGGATCCGCGCTGGGTGCCCGACCGCTCGGTGTTCCTGACCATCAATCTGGCGCTCTGAGCCTGTCGTCCGCATCCACGCAATCGCAACAGGACTCCATCCGAATTGCTGCCGGCCAGGGCTGGCCGGCTCACGGCGACCGCCGAGTGCGGTTGCGTGCACTGGCACGCAGGGGAGCTAGCCCTGTCGTGCGGCGCCGATGCCTCCCGGACGGCGGCACTCGGCGCAACCCAGGGGCCCTGCCCGCACGCGTGCGCAAAGGGCAGCGGCCCCCCATCAGTCCAACTGTCATCAGGAGAGTACAACGATGCCTAGAACCGAACGTCGAACAGCGATCTTCATGACGACCCTGGCCGCGATCGGCCTGTGCCTGCTCGGACCCGGCCTAGGCTGGGCGCAAGACTCACCCCCCACGAAGTATGCGGTTGTGCCGGCAGCGGCCTATTTCACCATCGCCATCAATGGTGACGGTGAGGTCGTGGGCGTGCAGGACATTGCAGGCAATCCGGGTACACCGCCATTCCCAGGCACCGTTGAGATTACGGGTGCCGGTGACGCATCTTCCGGCCCGAGCGGTCCGCAATGTGTCCCGAAGACGACGCAGGGGAATGAGTGCCAAACATGCCTGGAGATCCGGTATGTCGCAGCGCAAGCCACGGAGGGTGACGCTGGCAGTGGCGGCGGCAGTGCCGCTGGGAGTGACGCTGGCAGTGACGCTGGCAGTGATAGCGGCAGTGCCGCTGACGCCGACACTGGCGCCGAGAGCGGCATAGAATGCACCCAGATCTGTATCGAGCTTTGGGGATATATCACCTGCTTCTGTGTCTGAGCTTGGTTGCTCGCGTTTGCCGGCGTGGGGCGGTGCGTCCCTCGCCGGTCGATACCTGTGCCGAGCCGCAAGCCGCAGCCTGCATGGGCGTCTGACTCAGGCGATTGCCGGAAACAAACAGACCGAATGGCGCAGGATTTTTGCTCGCCTTCAAGGAGCGGCAGCGGGCGCATAGTCGAGCTCTGTGCCCGCTGCCGCGACGCAGAAGGCGGGCGAAAAG
>JANQFI010000343.1 GCA_028277905.1 Chromatiaceae bacterium
GTGCGCAGCGAGTCACTTCGAGGAGCCCGGTGCGGTAATTCCGCACGCCGGGATCTGTACGGGGGCGGCCGGGTAACTGGCCGTCCTACCGTGATGGCGCCAGATAATAGAACGGAAAGAGATTAATCATGCGAACCTTTGCACAGAAACCGAAGGCAAGTCAGCAAAACAAGTCCGTCAAATCTACGCATCCCGCTCGGGCACTTTCTGGACAAAGCCGTGATGTCCACTCTATTCTTCAATTGCAGCGCACGATCGGGAATCAAGCCGTGCAGGGATTACTTCAGTTGAATGCTGAAAAACTGCAGGCGGGATCGGCCACTATAGTATCAACGCGCTTTGGTCATGATTCCAGCCGAATACCCATATTCAGCCCATCACCTGTACAGGTCCAGCCAAAACTGACGGTCAGTGCTCCTGGAGGCATGTACGAACAGGAGGCAGACCGTGTCGCTGACCAGGTAATGCGCATGCCTGAACCGCACCTGAAGCGCAGTTGTGCCTGCGGTGGCGGGTGTCCCCGGTGCCAGGTGGCACAACAGGACCAAGAAAACCAGTTCGTGCAAAGCGGGCATATCTCGGCAAACGATGCACCGGAAACCGAAGTACCACGCATGGTAAACGAAGGGGTAAATTCACTAGGCCAGCCGTTGGACTCGGCTACGAGAGCATTCTTTGAGCCGCGCTTCAGGCGTGATTTCAGTCAGGTGCGAGTGCATACCAATGCTCGAGCCGGGGACTTTGCGCGAGCACTCAACGCACGAGCATTCACTTTGGGCTCAAATATAGTGTTCGGAGCTGAGCTATATGAACCCGAAACAACTCGAGGTCGAAGGCTGGTCGCTCACGAATTAACACATGTAGTACAGCAGAATCAGACGGCGGGGCAGCACATACAACGTCAAGAGAATAACGAAAAGGATTCTCGATTCCAGCGGGTACCCCCAGGGCCAGGGGCCTACACTGAGGATGAATATAAAGCATGGCTGCGGCGGCATCCCGACAGCGCTTTTTCGTTAGGGGGACCATGGGAACCCAAATCTTCTTACGCACGATATACGCCTCAATGGTTCTCGTCCAGAGGCTATTTTTATTCCGGTAGGATGTATGGAGGATATCGCGGAGCACGAATCGAGGTTTGGCTCAGTAACGAAGGGAAAGGGAAGGAATTCCGCGTCTTTCGAAGGCCAGAACCGGCAACCAAGAAGCCTCCAGTAGAAACCGAGCAGGCAATAGATCCATTTGTTCGAGATCTGGAAGAGGCAGGTGAGTACGTTGACGACAGAACGGACCAGCAACGCGATCTGATTCGACGCGCGGAGGAACTGGATGGGAAAATAGGCACGGCGGAATATGACCGTCTGTATGCAGAATACCTCAATCTTGAAGACCAGTGGCGGAAAGAAGTGGAAGTGAATATAGAGCGCGTGAAAGACCTTAAGGAGGAGGCAAAAGACCTCGATCACGATGAGAATCTACCCGAGTTTGAAGCTATCATCAAGACACTCGAGGATATGCAGAGTAACTGGCCTTGCGGTCAAGAGTGGGGATCTCGGCCAGACCTGCCACCCACTCCGCTAGATAGGCGGCGATACTCTTGCATTGGTCAACCGGGGAGAACAGAGTTCGAGCCTGGAAAGACATACGAATTCTAGCAAGGTGCCGTTTTGACACGGTGACATGACCACGCTTGTGTACCCATTTTGGGATTGAGTGCGACCACTATGATATTCAGAATTCTGGCAATGTTACATTTCTGCCTAACCTTGCGCTGCACCGGAGCGTCCGCTTCGCTCCCACCCGGTGAGCTTTGCCGTTGGGCGACTTACTCCCATCGGTGGTCGCCTCGCCGTAAAGAACCAAACTATACATGGTGACGCACGCCATGCATGATCTCGACCGGGTGGCTCCGCACGAGGGGTCGTTGGATTTCAGCCTCTTCAAGTATAGGTGCTTTGGTGCGTTCACCGATGAGATCTTCCTTCAGAACGCCGTCTTCTTTCCGAAAGCTAAAGATCTGAATGACCCGTATGAGCTGCAGGCTTCGTTACCCGGGGAGAACTCGGTGCAGTCCTTAAGAGACTCAGCAGTTCCTGAAGGTCGCGTTCGCAACGAGTTGAGCTGGAGGGTAATGCGGCGACTCGAAAGTCTGGTGGGCTCGGGTGCTGTCGAGCCTAGCGAGGCAGACAACATTCTCTATTTTTTCCCACCCTACGAGTCTCCAGAACAGGAGGAGGCAAAACTGAAAGCCCGTAACGCTCTCAAGAGCATGACCGCAGCTACTGGCGTTTACTCACTGAGCGCCGTAAACGACTCGATTCTCATGTGGTCGCACTATGCTGACAACCATCGAGGAATATGTATCGAGTTCGAGGATCTTCATCTCAGTTTCTTGGGAAACCGGCAGCCAAGCTTGTTTCAAGTTGCGTACGAAGATGCGTTCTTCGATATTGACTCTCCGGATATTTTTATTATTCCTCTTCTCAATAGGCTGCGTGAGGGCTCAGTTTACATGGACGAGGTGTTCGCCCTTCTAAACTCGTTAAATCGTAAGAAGGCAGCGAATGGCCTCTATTCTCTGTTGTCCATAAAATCCAAAGATTGGGCGTACGAGAAGGAGTGGCGTCTTTTGTATCTAGTGCCTGGCAGAAAACCCGTTTTGGTTGAGCAATCTTCCCGTGCCGATGCCGTACGCTTGCCCGTGATGAATCGGTATTCAGCGCAATCTGGGCGAATCAGTCGCCGCAATGAGAACGGCTCTCAGATTGGCTCTTCATTAGACGCACCACCCCCTGAGTCAGTCAGCAGTCAGGCCGCCCTCTGCTCAGGCCGCGCGTTTGCGCCGGCGTTTCTCCGCTTCGGCCTCCTGCGCGAGCAGGACGGCGCCGAGGCGGTGCAGATTGCGCGCGACCACGGCCAAGGCGACGTAACGCTTGAAGCCATCGATGCCATGATCCGGGCAACGGTCCAGGCCATGGGCTTCGAGCGCATTGATCGCCGACTCCACGGCCGAGTGGCGTCGGCGCAGGCGCCGAAAGCGTGGGCTGTGCTCGCGCTCCTGCTCAGGCTTGGAGCGCTTGCCTTGCTTCGGCAGCACCGGGAAGTCGACGACCTCGGCGAGGCGTTGTTGGTTGGCCGGGCTGTGGAAGCCCTGGTCAAAGCTGATGCTGGCGATGCGGGGATAGCGCTGCGCGAGCTCCTCGACCACCGGCACGGCGACCTGATCGTCGGTTTCGCCCTGCATCACGCGGTGGCTGAGGATGAAGCCGAACTGATCCTCGCTCACCGCCACGCGCAGCCCGAGCTCGACGGGGACGCCGGCCTTGCCTTTGCTGATCCACTCGGTGTGGGGCTCGAAGATGGAGAAGACCTTCTCGCCGTGCGGGATGGACTCGCCTTGGAGCACGCGTCGGCGCACCTGATCGATCTGGCGCTCGGCGTGGGCGAGGTAGTCATCGAGGGCCGTGAACATCGCCTCGGGCTGGCCAAGCCCCTGCTGGAGCTTGATCTTGGTGAGCTCGGCACGCGCAGGGAAGCCTTCACAGAGGCTCAAGTACTCGGCGTGGGCGGCGCGAATCGCCGCCAGGCGCGCCGCGCGCTTGGCCGGGTCTTTGGCGCTGGAACGCTTGAGTTGCTGGGCGCGCCGATAGGCCTTCTTCAACCAGCGGATGTTGTAGGCGCTCTGGCGCCAGTCGCTCAAGCCCGCGCCCTCGGCGAGCGCCGCGGTGGTCTCGATGACCTCGCGCACCGCGTCGTAGAGCAGGTTGATGTCGGTGGGATAGTGAACATCGGTCTCGACGACGTAAGGAGTCAGCGCGCACCTCAAGGGCGTCGCCCGGGGTTTTTTTTGACCAGGGCATGGCCCGCCTCAACGACGACCTGGTTGATGCGCGCCAACACCTCGGGGGTGAACAGGCGCAGGTTGTCCTTGAGGGTCTGCACATGCCACTGGGTCTCCGCTCCAGTCGCTGTGCCCGAGCATCTGGCGCACGGTGCGGTGCTGGTTGGCCAGCTCCGCGATGCGGTCGTAGGCGGCGTTCAACCCCAAGCGCAGGGTGCCGAGCACCAGGATCTGCCACTGCGCCATGCCGGGGCGGCCGGTCTCGGGGTTCACTGCCCCCGCGCCATCGGCGCGCACCGGCAGGACCTCGGCGAGGATGGCGAAGACCTGTTCGCGCAGCGCGGGCGTGGTGTAGATGTGCTGCAGCCCGCGCAGCAGGCGCGGGATGTCATCGCTCCAGCTTCGGCTCGGTCAGGACTTCGTTGGACTCGCTCACGCATGATGCCTCCTCGGCTGGCCCTGGGATTCTTTATACAAGAATGCGGAAGACGAGTGTCGGCCGTGAGGTTGACACATAGGGCGGCGCTCACCTGGTTTTGGGCAGGATCCGAGGTCTCACCGCACCAGGGCCTCGCGCAGGTTGTGAAAGCACGCCAGCCTGCGTCGGTCGATGCCGCCCGCCGCCACCGCCGCACGCACGGCGCAGTCCGGCTCCTCCAGGTGGCGGCAGTCGCGGAAGCGGCATCGGCCAAGGAACGGGGCGAGCTCTCGAAAGCCCTGTTCCAGCTCCGCCTGGGTGAGGTCGCCGAGGCGGAAGCTGCGCACGCCGGGGGAGTCGATGAGCCGGCCGCTGTCCGGTCCACCCGGGGGGAGGCGATAACAGGTGGCCGCAGAGGTGGTGTGGCGGCCGAGGCCGGTCGCCGCCGACAGGCGCCCCACCTGGATGTCCTGGTTCGGCAGCAGCGCTTGCACCAGCGACGACTTGCCGACGCCGGACTGGCCCAACAGGATGGCCGTCTCGCCCGTCAGGCGGCCGGTGAGGGCGTCCAGCCCAGGCGGGCCCTTGGTGCTGATGGGGCATATGGGGTAGGTGAGCGCGCGGTAGGGCGTCAGCGCATCCAGGAAATCCGCCGCTGCGGCGGCGTCCAGCAGGTCCATCTTCGCCACCACGACCAGGGCATGCACGCCGATCAGCTCCGCGGCCACCAGGTACTGATCCAACAGGAAGCCACTCGGCGGCGGTCGCGGGGCCACCACCACCGCCATCAGGCTCAGGTTGGCCGCCAGTGGCTTGTCCCGGCCGCTGCAGTCCGGGCGGCTCAGCAGGTTGTCGCGGGGCTCCAACGCCGTCACCACGCCACCCAGGTCGCCGCAGGGCTGCCAGACCACGCGGTCTCCGCACACCGGATCGCCGATGTTGCTGCGGGTCATGCAATGGTGCAGATTGCATGCGACGTCCTCCACCGCGAGGTGGGCACCGTGGCGGACCATGACGGTGCCGAGCCGCGGCGCGGGCGAGGCGACTGCGTCGCCATCGAGGTCGGCTGCTGCCGCGCGGTCCTCATCCAACTGGTCGAGGATCGCGTTGGTGCGGCTCTCCAGCCGTTGCCGCCGGCGCTCCTGAACGGCCTGGATGCGCTGGCGTTGGCGCTCCGAGAGTCGCCGCCCCCGCATCAGCCCGACACCATCCGGCGCATGGCGATCCGGCGCATGGCGATCCGGCGCATGGCGATCGGGCGCCTAGCGGTCCGGCGTATGGCGCGCTGACGCCGCGGGTCACTGGCCGAACTTGTAGTACTCCTCGTCCAGCAGGTTCGCGATCGCCTCCACCTCCTCCGGAAACAGGCCCGTGCCCAGGTTGGTGTTGCAGGTCTCCACCTGAGTCTGCAACGAGCTGAGCGACTGAATCTTGCGCTCGGGGCGGGTGTACATCTCGCTGCCATGGCAGCTGGTGCAGTTCTCCTGGAGCAGGGCGTCGGCCTCGATGCCCGTCGTTGCGCTGGCGGACAGCGGGCCGAGCAGCGCGCCCGTGCCGAGCGCGGCGCCTACCATGGCTAGGACAGGACGGACAAGGAAAGGCTGGTGCATGACAATCTCCGGGCGATGCTATGGTTGGATTCTAGCAATGGCTGTCTTCGCGGCGCGCTGGAACGCGCTACCATCGTCGGACATCGTGGTGACGGCGGGAGAAGCCAATGCAGCAACTGGGGAACCTGGCGTGGATCGACCTGGAGATGACTGGGCTCGACCCGGTCCACGACCGCATTCTCGAGATCGCCAGCATTGTCACGGACTCCGAGCTCAAGGTATTGGCGGAGGGTCCGGTGCTCGCCATCCAGCAGCCGGAGGCTGTGCTGGCCGGCATGGACGACTGGAACACCAGCCATCACGGCCAGTCGGGGCTGCTGGAGCGGGTGCGCAACAGCGAGGTTACCGAGGCCGATGCCGAGACGCAGACGCTCGCCTTCCTGCAGCAGTGGTGCCAGTCGCAGCAGGCGCCACTCTGCGGCAACAGCATCTGCCAGGATCGCCGCTTCCTGGCGCGCTGGATGCCACGGCTGGAGGCCTTCTTCCATTACCGCAACCTCGACGTCAGCAGCCTCAAGATCCTTGCGCGCCTGTGGGCGCCGGACATCGCCGAGGCGTTCAAGAAGAAGAACAAGCACCAGGCGCTGGAGGACATCCGCGAGTCCATCGCGGAGCTCCGGCACTATCGGGTGGAGCTGCTGCGCCTGTGAGCCGGGCCGCTTCCGCTCGGCGCTGGGGCCTGTTGCCTCTGCCGCGCTTTATTGGTGAGAATAGTCCTGGGCTCGGAGCGCCCACCCCACATGCTCGCGCACCAGCAGGCTTGGGTGATCGACACGGGCATCCAGAGCAGCGCGGACTGCGGGTGAGGATTCCGCGTTGCCCAGCGCGACAGCGATGTTTCTGAGCCAGCGCTCGTGGCCGATGCGGCGGATGGCCGTGCCTTCGGTGCGCAGGAGGAACTCGGCTTCGTCCCACGCGAAGAGCTGAAGCAGGGTAGCGGTGTCGAGGCCGTTCCTGGGCAGGAAGTCGGTCTCCTCGGTCCGGCGGGCAAAGCGGTTCCAAGGGCAGCTGAGCTGGCAGTCGTCGCAGCCATAGATGCGGTTGCCCAGGCGCGGGCGGAGCGGCTCGGGGATGGGTCCCGGGTGCTCGATCGTGAGATAAGAGATGCAGAGCCGCGCGTCCAGCACATAGGGCGCGACTATGGCGTTGGTTGGGCAGACGTCGATACAGGCCTTGCAGCGCCCGCAATGATCCTCGGCGGGCGGGTCCGTGGGTAGAGGCAGGTCGCAGTAGATCTCGCCGAGAAAGAACCAGGAGCCGGCCCTGGTGTTGATGAGGTTGGTGTGCTTGCCGATCCAGCCGAGCCCGGCCTTCTGCGCCAGCGGCTTCTCCATCACCGGCGCGGAGTCTACGAAGACGCGATAACCGAACCGGCCCACCCGCGCCTCGATGCGCTGCGCGAGGCGGCGCAGGCGTTGGCGCAGCACCTTGTGGTAGTCGCGTCCCAGGGCATAGCGGGACACGAAGGCCTGCGCCGGGTCGGCGAGGGTCCGCTCGATGTCGGCCTGGTATTCCGGCAGGTAGTCCATCCGCGCGGAGATGATCCGCAGTGTGCCCGGAACCAGCTCCGCCGGGCGGGTACGCTTGGTGCCGTGGCGCGCGAGCCAGTGCATGTCGCCATGCATGCTCCGCCCGAGCCAGTCGATGAGCCGTTGCTCGGCGGCGGCGAGTTCGCAGTCGGCGATGCCCACCTGCTGGAAGCCCAGCTCCGCACCCCAGGCCTTGATGGCACCTGCGAGCCGGAGGGCCTCGGTGGACGTCATTGGCGCCTGGGGCAACGCGGGGGCTGGATCGGGCTGGGCTCGGGGCACGCTGTGCTGGCTTCTGTTACTGACCTGGTCACTGAGCTGGCAACTATGTCGCGACCGGCCCTAGGCTGAGACCGGCGGGTTCCTGCGACGCCCTTGCCCGCGAATCTGCAATCGGTCCAGGGATGGAGGCGGCAGGGCCGGGTCGCGTTGCGGGGTTGCAAAGTATGGGGTTCCGGATAGGGTAGGCGAGGGTAGGGCCACATCGCTCCTGACCCGTGCATGCCCCAATAGTTGGGGGCTTGCCCTAGGTTTTGACCTAGCTGCGGACTAATCTGCGACGCCGAGTGCCAGAAATGGAACCATTGCCTTATGCGCTCTATCGCGCGGCCCAGGTACGCGCGCTGGACCGCTGTGCCATCGAGCGCTACCAGATCCCGGGCGCCGAGCTGATGCAACGTGCCGGTGCCGCGGCCTTGCGGCTGTTGCGTGCGCGCTGGCCGGAGGCCCGGCGCCTGGTGGTGCTGGCTGGCGCCGGCAACAATGGCGGCGACGGCTATGTCGTGGCGGCCGAGGCGCTGGCCGCCGGGCTCAAGGTGCGGCTGTTGCAGCTCGGCGATCACGACAAGCTGTCGGCCGAGAGTGCTGCCGCGGCCGCCAGCTTCGCGCGGGCGGGCGGCGTCGCCGAGCCTTATACGCGGCTGCCCGGGGATGCCGATGTGATCGTCGACGGCCTGCTCGGCACCGGCCTCGCGCGGGACCTGGCCGGTGCCTGGGCGGCGGCCATCGGCGCCGCCAACGCCGCCCGCGCGCCGGTGCTGGCGCTGGATATTCCATCCGGGCTGGACGCCGATACGGGCCGGGTGCACGGCACCGCCGTCCGCGCGGAGGCCACCATCAGCTTCATCGCCCTCAAGCAAGGCCTGTTCACGGCGCGCGGGCCGGCACTCTGCGGCGAGGTCCATTTCGACGGCCTCGGCGTGCCGCCCGCCATCTACGCCACCGAGGTCTTGTCCGCCCGCCGCGTCGACTGGACCAAGGAGCGTGAGCTGCTGCCCGCCCGGCCAAGGGATGCGCACAAGGGCATGACCGGCCATGTGCTTGTCGTTGGCGGCGCCCCCGGCATGTCCGGTGCGCCGCGGCTCGCCGGCGAGGCGGCGCTGCGGGCCGGCGCCGGACTGGTCACCATCGCGACCCATTCGGCCCATGCCGGGGTGCTGAACCTCACCCGGCCGGAATTGATGGTGCATGCCGCCGATGGTCCGGAGGACTTGACCCGGCTCGCGGCCCGGGCGAGCGTCGTCGCCGTCGGTCCCGGGCTCGGCCGCGACCACTGGGGCCGGGAGCTGCTGGACGCGGTGCTGGCACTGGAGCTGCCGCTGGTCCTGGATGCGGACGCGCTCAACCTGCTGGCCCAGATGCCCCGAGCCCCCGACCCCCAGCACCCAGCACCCAGCGGGCGCGAGCAGTGGATCCTGACCCCGCATCCGGGCGAGGCCGCACGTCTACTCGGCTGCGGCGTCGCAGACATCGAGCGGGACCGCTTCGCCGCGGTGGCCGCGCTGCAGCAGCGATACGGCGGCACCGTGGTGCTCAAGGGCGCCGGTACCCTGGTCGCGGGCGGCGATCAGCGCCCGCCCGCGGTGTGCAGCGACGGCACCCAGGCCTTAGCGAGCGCCGGCATGGGGGATGCGCTGACCGGCATCCTGGCCGCGCTGGTGGGGCAGGGCCTTGAGGCACAGCAGGCGGCCACCAGCGGTGTCTGCCTGCACGCCGCAGCGGGCAGGTGCGCGGCCCGGGGCAGGGATCGGGGCATGCTCGCCGGCGACCTCATCGGCGCCTTGCCCGAGCTGTTCGCCGCGGCCGGGCCAGGCTGACGGCATGGCCGTCGGCACCCTGGGCTATGCCGCCGACGAGACCATTCCGTGGCGTTGAGGCGACAGTGCAGTCGATACAAAAAATGTCGTGGTAGCGTCTGAGGAGTATGCTGCAAAGGTTCGTTTCAGCTTGGAATAGCTGTTAACTGAGTGCTATGCTAAAAGCCACTCGGTCGGATCGTCGCAGGCTGGAGGCACGGGGCTTCGACATGACTACCGCAACTAGGGTGTTGTTGGGGCTGGCGCTGGGTCTGGTGCTGCTCGGGGCGGTTGGCTCGTCGCTGGCGGACCAGGTAATGGTGCGCGGCGCGCGCATCTGGAGTGCTCCGGATCACACCCGCATCGTCATCGATACGGCGGCGCCGGTGCGCCACAGGATCTTCGCCCTGAATGGTCCGCATCGGCTGGTGGTGGACATTGCCGACGCCCGGCTCACCGGCAAGCTGCCGGCAGCGGATAGCAGGGACCTCGTGGTGGCCGGGCTGCGCAGCGGGGTGCGAGAGGGCGATGACCTGCGCGTGGTGCTCGACCTGAAGCAGGCGGTCAGGGTCAAGAGCTTCCTGCTGGAGCCGAACGACACCTATGGGCATCGCCTGGTGATCGATGTCTCGCCCAAGTCCGGGGCGCCGACGTCCGACCGCCCGATGCAGGATCCCGAGATGGCGCGGCTGCAGCTGGCGAGCCGCGCCGCGCCGACGGTTCCTTCGCCCCGGCACCTTTCCGTGCAATCCAAGGGCAGCCGGCATCGCGATGTCATCGTCGCCGTGGACGCCGGCCATGGGGGCGAGGACCCGGGCGCCGTCGGTCCCTCCGGTACCCACGAGAAGGACGTCACCTTGGCCATCTCCCGCAAGCTTGCCGATCGCATCAACCGCCGGCGGGGCATGCGTGCGGTCCTGATCCGGGACGGCGACTACTTCATCCCGCTGCGCAAGCGCATCGAGAAGGCCCGCAGGTACCAGGCCGACCTGTTCGTGTCCATTCACGCAGACGCCTTCAGGGACCGGCGGGTGCGCGGCTCTTCCGTGTACACCTTGTCCAACGGCGGCGCCACCAGCGAGGCGGCTCGCTGGCTCGCCGAGCGGGAGAACCGCGCCGACCTCATCGGCGGCGTCAGCCTGGCCGAGCAGAACGACGTGCTCGCTGGCGTGCTGCTGGACATGACCCAGAACGCGACGCTGGAGCACAGCAGCATTGCCGCGGAGCGCGTGCTGTCCAAGCTCCGGGCGCTCGGCGACGTGCACCAGACCCGCATCCAGAAGGCCGGCTTCGCGGTGCTCAAGTCGCCGGATATCCCGTCCATGCTGGTGGAGACCGCGTTCATCTCCAATCCGGCCGAGGAGCGGCGCCTGCAGAGCAGCGGCTACCAGAACAAGCTGGCGGACCACCTGGTCGAGGGCATTGTCGACTACTTCAAGGATTATCCGCCGCCCGGTACGCGCTTCGTGCGCGAGCCGGGGGAACCCCGCGGCGACGAGACGGGGGCGCTGCCGGCGGCGGGCGCGGTCCCGTTCGCCGAGGTGGCGCGCCGGTACGATCTCAGGCTCGCGGCCGTGCGCTTTGTCGATGGCCCGGCGCTGCCCGGCATGGGTGCCTACCGCCGGCGCGCTCCCGATGGCTGAGGAGGTCTTGGGGCGGCGGGGCTGACCCCGAACGACGAGCCGCCGGTCGCTCGGCCTGGGCGCCACCCGCGAGAGTCGAGCCGGCTCTCCTGCGCCGCGCGCGTCGGAGCTGGCCGGCCCGACTTGCGAGCCGCCGCCGCTTCTGGTTCCATCCGTGCGATGTCGTCCATTCGCCCCCTGCCCCCGCAGCTCGTCAACCAGATCGCCGCTGGTGAGGTGATCGAGCGTCCGGCCTCTGTGGTCAAGGAGCTTTTGGAGAACAGCCTCGACGCCGGCGCCACTCGCCTGCGCCTGGACCTGGAGCAGGGCGGGGTGAAGCTGATCCGCGTCACCGACGACGGCGGCGGGCTCGGACCCGACGACCTGCCGCTCGCCCTTTCCAGGCACGCCACCAGCAAGATCGCGAGCCTGGACGACCTCGACGCCGTCGCCACCCTAGGCTTCCGCGGCGAGGCGCTGCCGAGCATCGCCGCCGTGTCACGCTTCACCATCAGGTCGCGCCGGCCCGGCGACGACCACGGCTGGCGGCTCAACTGCGACGGCAGCGACACCCATGATCCAGTCCAACCCGCTCCGCTCGACATCGGTACCTGCATCGAGGTGCGGGATCTGTTCTACAACGTGCCGGCGCGGCGGAAGTTCCTGCGCACCGAGAAGACCGAGCTCGGTCACATCGACCAATTGCTGACCCGCTTCGCCCTGTGGCGCGGCGACCTGTCGCTACGGCTGATCCACAACGGCCGCGTTTCGCTGGAGCTGCCCGCGGCCGAGGCCCCGCTGGCGCCGAACCGATTGCGCCGGCTGTTGGGCGAATCCTTCCTGACCCATGCGCTGGCGCTGGACGAGGCCGCGGTGGGGCTGCGCCTGCACGGGCTGGTGGCGAGCCCGGACTTCGCCCGCAGCCAGGGCGACATGCAGTTCTTCTACGTCAACGGCCGCCAGGTCCGGGACAAGGTAGTGGCCCACGCTGTGCGTCAGGCCTATCGCGACGTCCTGCACCAGGGGCGCCACCCGGCGTTTCTGCTGTTCCTGGAGCTGCCGCCGCGGCAGGTGGACGTCAATGTCCACCCGGCCAAGCACGAGGTGCGGTTTCGGGAAGCGCGTCAGGTGCATGACTTCATCTTCCGCGCGCTGCACCGCAGGCTCGCCGACGGCCGGCGCGGCAGGCCAGCGGTGGCGGACGCCGGTCCATCGATGGACGGCGACCAAGCCCCGGCGGCGTCTGCGGATTCAACCGCATCGCGCGGGGCACCTGCACCCGGTCGTCTCGCCCTCGGCATCGCCGAGCGCGAGGGCGATTATGGGCGCGGCTCCGCCCAGGACGCAGCGCCGGGAACTGGTGCCCGCGGCCTGGCCGCCGGCTTCGCTTTCCAGCAGCCACCAGGTGACAGGATGACGCCTGACGCGGCCGGGGACCAGGGTGCGGGCGCACCGCCGCTCGGCTTCGCCATCGGCCAGCTCAACGGCATCTACATCCTCGCCGAGACGCCTGACGGCCTCATCATCGTGGATATGCACGCGGCCCACGAGCGCATCGGCTACGAGCGCCTGAAGCAGGCGGTGCACGGCGAGGCCCTGGTGCGTCAGCCGCTGCTGGTGCCGGTGAGCGTGCATGTGAGCCCCGCGGAGGCGGATCTGGCGGAGCGTCACGGGGAGCTGCTGCACCGGCTCGGCCTGGGCGTGGACCGCCTCGGCGAGGGCCGGCTCTTGGTGCGTGAGCTGCCGGCCCTGCTCGGTGCCGCCGATCCGGAGCGACTGCTGCGGGACATGCTCGCGGACTTCGCCACCCACGGCCGCAGCGACCGCGTCGAGACGGCCATCGACGCACTGCTTGCCCGTATGGCCTGTCACGGCGCCGTGCGCGCCAATCGCCACCTGACCCTGGCCGAAATGAACGCACTGCTGCGGGACATGGAGCGCACCGAGCGGGCGGATCAGTGCAATCACGGCCGTCCCACCTGGACCCGCGTCTCCCGCCGGGAGCTGGACGCGCTCTTCCTGCGCGGGCGCTGAATGCCGGCGCGGGCGTCCGCCGCGGGCAGCCCGGACTGCGGCGCGTACATGGGCCGGGACAGTGGCTCGCCGAGCCTTCGCGTCAAGGGTCCCCCGGTCGTCCTGGTGATGGGGCCGACTGCCTCCGGCAAGACGGACTTGGCGCTGGCGCTTGTGGACGCGCTCGCCGGCGAGATCTGCTGTGAGATCGTCAGCGTCGACTCGGCGCTGGTCTACCGCGGCCTGGATATCGGCACCGCCAAGCCTGCGCCTGCGGTGCTGGCTCGATATCCGCACCGGCTGGTGGATATCTGCGATCCGGCCGAGGCTTACTCGGCCGCGCGCTTCCGTGCCGATGCGCTGGCGGCCATCGACGAGATCCGCGCGGCGGGGCGACTGCCGCTCCTGGTGGGCGGCACCATGCTCTACTTCCGCGCGCTGCTGTGCGGACTTACGCCACTGCCGTCGGCGGATGCAGGGTTGCGGGCGCGGCTTGAGGAGCGCGCCGCGACCTTGGGTCCTGCCGGCATGCACGGCTGGCTGGCGGAGGTGGACCCTGAGCTCGCGGCCCGCATCCACCCGAACGATCCGCAGCGGGTGCAGCGGGCGCTGGAGGTCTTCCATCTGAGCGGCCGGCCGATGAGCGAGCTCTGGCGGGCCGGTGGCGCCGGCCCTCTGGAGCCGCCGACGCTCAAGCTGGTGCGCTCGCCGCGGGACCGCGCCGTGCTGCACCGGCGCATCGCCGCGCGCTTCGAAGCCATGCTCGCCGCGGGCTTCGCGGACGAGGTGCGGGGCTTGATGGCCCGCGGTGACCTGAGCCCCGAGCAGCCCGCAATGCGCTGCGTCGGCTACCGGCAGCTCTGGGAGCACTTGCGCGGCGACTTCGACGCCGAGGCGATGCGCAGGCGCGCGCTGGCCGCGACGCGCCAGCTGGCCAAACGGCAATACACCTGGTTGCGGGCCGAGGTGGACTGCCACTGGCTCTGGGACGATGAGGAGCCGTTGGGGCGGGCCCTGGCGCTGGTACGGCGCAGCCTGGCCGGCCTAGGCGGATGACCAGGTACCTGTGGCAGGTCCGCGCCAAGGCCGCGCCGGGGTCCTTGCGCTCAGCGGGGAAGGCCGCCCCGCATGGGCGTCGGCGCAGTGACAGATCCCTGCGTCCGCTTCCGCTTTCGGGGCGCCCGCACCGCCCCGGATGTGGTACTTTTTGTCCGTTACGGTGCCTCACTCAACGCATTAACGCCGGCTTGGGAACAACCGACCGGTGCGAGATAATTGCGAGACAATATAGAGTTGCGAACAATGTCCAAAGGCCAAAGCCTGCAAGACCCCTTTCTCAACGCGTTGCGCAAAGAGCGGATTCCCGTGTCGATCTTCCTCGTGAACGGCATCAAGCTCCAAGGGCAGATCGAGTCGTTCGACCAATTCGTGGTGCTGCTGAAAAACAACGTCAGCCAGATGATCTACAAGCACGCCATCTCCACCGTGGTGCCGGCCCGCAACGTCAAGCTCGCGCTGGCACAGGAACCGAGTGCCGAGGAGGGCAACAGCTGAATCCGCTGCCTTTGCTCGGGATATCGGGGCTCCCGTCGCGGCCCTATCCGGCCCAGCGTGCGTGCCACTACGTGCATCACTGTGTAACCCAGCGTCTGACCCACAGCCCGCCCCGGTGGACGGCGTGCACCGAGCTGCCAGTGCCAGGGTCCAGAGTCGCAACCGCGTCCCACCGCACCCCAGGCGCGCCCGACCCCGGGCGCGCCGCCCCGCTGGTGCCCAGGGCCGAACGCCTGGCCCGTCATCGTGTTTGAGCGACCCAGGTCCGGCGAGCGCGCCCTGCTGGTACAGCTGGCCCTGGGCGGCGACCTGCCCGCCGACGCGCGCGACGAGCTGGAGCAGCTCGCGCAGGCGGCCGGCGCCGCCGTCCTGGGTTTTCTCGGCGGCAGCCGCGCGGCCCCCGACTCCAAGTACTTCATCGGGACCGGCAAGGCCGAGGAGCTGAAGGCGCTGGTGGCTGCCAGCGAGGCGGAGTTGGTGATTGTGGACCACGCCCTGAGCCCGGCACAGGAGCGCAACCTCGAGCGTTTGCTGCAATGTCGCGTCGTCGATCGCAGCGGCCTGATCCTGGATATCTTCGCGCAGCGTGCCCGCTCCTTCGAAGGGAAGCTCCAGGTGGAGCTGGCGCAGCTGCGGCATCTGTCGACACGCCTAGTGCGCGGCTGGACACACCTGGAGCGGCAGAAGGGCGGCATCGGACTGCGCGGACCGGGCGAGACCCAGCTGGAGACGGATCGCCGCTTGCTCGGCAAGCGCATCGCCGTGCTCAAGGAGCGCCTGGCGCGCATCGAGACGCTACGCGGGCAGGGCCGGCGTGCCCGCGAGCGGCACGAGGTGCCGACCGTCGCCCTGGTGGGCTACACCAACGCCGGTAAGTCGACGCTGTTCAACCGGCTCACCGACGCTGGCGTGCTGCAGGCCGATCAGCTCTTCGCAACCCTCGACCCGACCTTGCGCCGCCTGCCGTTGCCGAGGGGGCAGGACGCGGTGCTCGCGGACACCGTCGGTTTCATTAACCAGCTACCACACGAGCTGGTGGCGGCCTTTCGCGCGACTCTGGAAGAAACGCGCTCGGCGGGTCTGCTACTGCACGTGGTGGACGCCGATCCGCTGGAGCGGGAACGGCACATCCAGGACGTAGAGATGGTGTTGGGCGACATCGGCGCGATGGAAGTGCCACGTATCTTGGTCTACAACAAGATCGACGCGCTCCCGGAAGCGCCGGTGCCGCGCGTGGACCGCGATGCCGCCGGACGCGTTGAACGGGTCTGGCTCTCCGCTGTCACAGGTGCAGGTGTGGACCTGCTGTTGGCCGCGATTGCCGAGCGGCTGTGGACGGCGCCAGTCAAACAGCAGCTTCTGTTGGGGCCGGAGGACGGCGCGTTGCGGGCGTGGCTGTTCCGCAACGCGACTGTGAGCCAGGACAGCCCCACCGAGCTCGGCGGCTGGGAGATGGCGGTCAGCATACCGCAGGCACGCTGGCTGCGGCTGCAGCATGCCGCCGACCCGATCAGCCGGCGGTTGCGTGCCATCGCCGGGCTGGCGCACCGGTCCGGGGCGCACCGGCCCGGGGCGCTCCAGCACCGGGCCACGGACGCGGTTCGCTGACCCATGCACCCCAATGCCCCAGAGCCAGGCGCCATGAAGCTCCAGGGCCCCGGAGCCTCCGTCGAGTCTCCGCCGTCGAGTCTCTTGGGGCGGCGTGCATGGGCCAAGGGCTCTCAGGCGGCTTCTCGTGCAGGGCGGCCCGAGCCGCGCGAGCTACGGCCGCGTCTTGATATCATCTGCTCGCGGTGGCAACTGCCCAGCTTGAAACCTGGCTTGAGAGCAGCGCAAACCGGCCCGGGGCTTGCGTAGTCCCGGCCTATACTAGCAAACACGACACCGACGAGTCGCGGAGACACTATGGCTTGGAACGAGCCCGGAGGCGGCGGTAAAGACCCCTGGGGGAGCAGTCCGAACAACGCCGGACCGCCCGATCTCGATGAAATCGTGCGCAAGTTGCAGGAGCGCGTGAGCGGCCTGTTCGGTGGCGGTAAGGGTGGTGGCGGTGCCGGCGGCGGCGGTGGTGGAGACATCAGCAAGCGCACCATCGCCGTCATCGGGGCCGTGCTCTTCATCGCCTGGCTGTTCACCGGCATCTATATCGTCGATCCCGCCGAGCGCGGCGTCGTCCTGCGCTTCGGCGCCTATGCCAAGACCACGGAGCCAGGACCGCACTGGCACATCCCGTATCCGATCGAGACGGTGGAGCTGGTGAACGTGGACGAGATCTCGTCCTTCAGCCACAAGGCCGCCATGCTCACCAAAGACGAGAACATCGTCGACGTCGAGCTGACGGTGCAGTCCCGGATCCAGGATGCCGCCAACTACCTTTTCCAGGATCAAGCGCCGGAGAAGACCCTAAGGGATGCGACCGAGACCGTGGTGCGCAAGACCATCGGCGGCAGCAAGTTGGACTTCATCCTCACCGAGGGCCGTAGTGCCATCGCCGCGACCATACAGGAGCGGGTGCAGAACCTGATGGACTCCTACAAGACGGGTCTGCTGGTGACCTCGGTGAACATGCAGCCGGCGAAGCCGCCGGAGCCCGTGAAGGAGGCGTTCGACGACGCCATCAAGGCACGCGAGGACAAGGAGCGGCTGGAGAACCAGGCCGAGGCCTATGCCAACGAGATCCTACCGCGGGCGCGCGGCGAGGCCGCCAGAGCTCTGGCGGACGCCAAGGCCTATCGCGACCGCGTCATCGCCGAGGCCGAGGGGCGGACGTCGCGCTTCTCGGCCGTGTTGGCGCAGTACGAGAAGGCGCCCGAGGTCACCCGCGAGCGCCTCTACCTGGAGACGCTTGAGCGCGTGCTGGGCGGCAACAATACGGTTCTCCTGGACGTGCCCGGAGGTGACAGCCTGATGTACCTGCCTCTAGACCAGCTTATCGGCAGCGCCAAGCGCTCGCAGGCCAGCAGCAGCGACAGGTCGCGGCCAGATTTGTCGCGCAATACCACGGCGAGCACGCGCACGCCCGATCCGCGCAGTCGTGACACATCGCGTGAACGGAGGGGCCGTTGATGGACGACATCAGGAAAATCCTGTTCCCGGTGGCCATCGCGCTGCTGGCGCTCTTGGTCTATGCCTCGACCTTTATCGTCAAGGAATACGAGACCGCTATCAAGCTGCGCCTCGGCGAAATCGTCGGCAGCGACTATGATCCCGGTCTGCACTTCAAAGTGCCGCTGCTCAACAACATCCTGAAGTTCGACGCGCGCATCCAGACACTGGATGCCCGCCCGGAGCGCTTCCTCACCATCGAGAAGAAGGACGTCATCGTCGATTCCTATACCAAGTGGCGCATCAGCAACGCGGCGCAGTTCTTTCGCTCCACAGGCGGTGACTCGGCGCGGACCGCACGTCTGCTGTCGGAGCGCATCAACACCAGCCTACGCGACGAGTTCGGCAAGCGCACCATCCAGGAGGTGGTCTCCGAGGATCGCCTAGAGCTCATGACCGAGCTCACCAAGCAGATCGACACCCAGGCCACGGAGCTGGGCGTCGATGTGGTCGACGTGCGAGTGAAGAAGATCGACCTGCCGCCGGAGGTGAGCGAGTCCGTATACAACCGCATGCGGGCCGAGCGCGAGCGGGTCGCCCGCGACCTGCGCGCCAAGGGCTCAGAGGCGGCCGAGCGCATCCGCGCCGACGCCGACCGCCAGCGCACCGTGATTCTGGCCGACGCCTACCGCGAGGCAGAGGAAACACGTGGTAAGGGCGACGCGAAGGCCACCGAGATCTATGCCAATGCCTACCAGGCTGACCCGGCGTTTTACGCCTTCTACCGCAGCCTGAATGCGTACGACGCATCCTTCGGCACTGGCGACACTACACTCGTGTTGGCGCCGGACTCGGACTTCTTCAGGTTCTTCCGTGACATGCAGGGCCGAATGGCGGGGAGCAACGGCGCCGATGAGCCGCCGCAGGCCGCGGCGCCCGCACTGGAGCCGGGTCTCAGCTCGCGAATGCCAGGGTTGCCCTGACTCGTCCCCGACCTGGCCAGGTCCGCTCCGACCCGAACCGGCACAGGGGCGCGACAATCCCTTGCTTCAGGCGGCGGGCGCGAGGCTTGTCACCTCGGCTCGTACGCCCGATGTGCACCCCTGGGGACCCCTGACCTGGTCCCTTGCCTGAGACCAGGGCCGAGCACCGCAGCACCGCAGCACCGGTGCAAGCTTGAGCGCTGCGCATTCGGCGATTGCCGGAAACAAAGATACCGAATGGCGCAGGATTTTCGCTCGCCTTCAAGGAGCGGCAGCGGGCGGATAGTCGAGCTCTGTGCCCGCTGCCGCGACGCAGAAGGCGGGCGAAAAGACAAGCTAGGCGGTCTGTTTGTTGACAGAAATCGCCTTAGGCGATTGCCGGAAACAAAGATACCGAATGGCGCAGGATTTTTGCTCGCCTTCAAGGAGCGGCAGCGGGCGCATAGTCGAGCTCTGTGCCCGCTGCCGCGACGCAGAAGGCGGGCGAAAAG
>JANQFI010000344.1 GCA_028277905.1 Chromatiaceae bacterium
CGGCAGCGGGTGCATAGTCGAGCTCTGTGCCCGCTGCCGCGACGCAGAAGGCGGGCGAAAAGACCAGCCAGGCGGTCTGTTTGTTGACAGAAATCGCCTCAGGCCCTGGTCTGGGTTACAGCCACTGCACCAAGTAGTACAGTTTCTGCCCCTCCGACGAGCTGGACGGCCCATAGACCAACGCGGGGTGCAGCTTACGCGCCTCGTCCCGCCCGGCGCGCGCGGCCGCCTCGGACTCCACCAAGGTCACGCAGCCCTCCGGGATGCGCCCGGGGCGGCGGTTGGCGGCCTTGACCAACGCGAAGCGCTCGGCGAGCGACTTGGACTCGGGGTCGACGATGATGGGTTGCATACTCGTTCGGCATCGGAATCGGAATCGGAATCGGAAAAACTGGGCTCGCGTCTCCGCAGCGACGACCTGAGTATTCGAGAAATTGCGCCGGCGGTCGCCCGGCTCAAGCGTGCCGGGCGGTCCTGTCTCCCGTTACGGCGGCGAGCATTCTGGCGCCCGCCCGGCTGCACGCGCTTGCCGGTACCTTGCCAGTGCCTGTCCCATGCCCTCGCCGAGCCGCTCCATGCGGGTGTCGTGGGACGGATGCGTGGACAGGAAGGCCAGCGGCGCGCCGCCGCCCGTGGCGGCCATGTTCCGCCAGAGCTCGATGCTCGCCCGCGGATCGAAGCCGGCGGCCGCCATCAGGTCTCGGCCGATGACGTCCGCCTCGCGCTCGTGGGTGCGGCTGTAGGGCAGCAGGAGACCGTACTCGGCACCGATACCAAGCGCCTTGCGCAGCGCCTCATGCTCGAAGCTGCCGGGCTCTTCGGCGAACAGGTCCACCAGCAGCAGGCCGCCCTGCACCGCCAGCTCCTGCGTCAGGCGCTCGTTGGAGTGGCTCGCCAGTAAATGGCCGATCTCGTGGCCGATGA
This sequence comes from Chromatiaceae bacterium, assembly GCA_028277905.1. Taxonomy (GTDB): domain Bacteria; phylum Pseudomonadota; class Gammaproteobacteria; order Chromatiales; family Chromatiaceae; genus Thiohalocapsa. The sequence goes on from JANQFI010000344.1 coordinate 925, forward strand.
CCGCTGCCAGCTGATCCTGGGTGCGGGCGACCTGCAGCATACCCCTGTGCACGCCGATCTTGCCACCGGGCAGCGCAAAGGCGTTGGGCGTCGGATCGTCGAAGACGGCGATGGACCATACAGCTTGCGGCTCCGGCACCGCGTCCACCAGCGCCTGGGCGACGCAGCCGACACAGGCCCGCAGTCGCGGGTCGTCGGCGAGCCTGTGGGTCCGCAGCAGCGCCTCGAAGCTCTGCTGCCCCAGTGCCGTCATCCGTGCCGCTGGCACCAGCGTGACCTGCTTGCGGCCGGTCGGGGATTCGTCGCACCCGGTCGACAGCATGGCTGTTGGTAGTGCGGCGGCCAACAGGATGGTCGGCAGGGGGATGCCTGGGATTCGCCGGCGCGGTCGGCACTGAGGTTGCGGTTGCATGGACTCTCACCCGCGGTTGCGGATGACGCCGATATGTTGGCAGACCGTCGCTCCGGTGGGTTTGCCGGCGGATCACCGGACGCATGGTCGGCAGCACTGTGCTGCGGCGCCGATCCGCTATCATGTCGGGCTAGAGACCGCGGACCGGTCGCACCGCCGTTTTCGCCGTCAGTCCAGTCTTAGGCGATTGCCGGAAGCAAACACACCGAATGGCGCAGGATTTTCGCTCGCCTTCAAGGCGCGGCAGCGGGCGCATAGTCGAGCTCTGTGCCCGCTGCCGCGACGCAGAAGGCGGGCGAAAAG
>JANQFI010000345.1 GCA_028277905.1 Chromatiaceae bacterium
GATTTTCGCTCGCCTTCAAGGAGCGGCAGCGGGCGCATAGTCGAGCTCTGTGCCCGCTGCCGCGACGCAGAAGGCGGGCGAAAAGACAAGTCAGGCGGTCTGTTTGTTGACAGAAATCGCCTTAGGAAGCGGTTGCGAGGACGCGGTTGCGGCTGTCCGGCGCCAAGGGGCCCCGCCGACGGCCTGCCAATGCCCCAGGACGATGCGCGCGGTCCGCATCGATGACGTTGAAGCCGTTCGGGACGCCCATCAGGCGGTCCGAGACGCCAGTGCCGGCCTGGGGTGACGCCGGGGATGTCGTGGTTACCGGGCACCACCAGCAGGGCAAGGGGAAATCGATGGACCGCTCCGGCTCGGGCGGCAGCCCGAGATCAGGCGCCAGCACATTGGGGGCGCCGGCCGGTACAATGCCGCGCGGGAGGTTTCGGCCCAGCGGCAGTTGCTCCATGTTGCGCATGATACCGGCACCGCCGAGCACCTAGACGAGCTCCGCGTCCAAGTCTGCGTCCGCTTCTAGGTACTGTATCCGCCCACGCCTGGCCTGCGCGTCTGTCGCCATTTGCGGCAAGGCTAGGTTGACCGCGCCGCCCCCGGCGCTCTGCACATCGGTGGTGAGTTGTTGCAGCAGCGCATCGCCTCGGCCCTGCGCGGCGCCGCAGCAGGTGATGCGATGATGGCGCCGGTGGCGGTGGTCATCGGGGGCTCTGGCGCCGCATCTGGGCGTCCGCGCAGCGGCACCAGGCAGGCGGGCGGCCGGCCAGAGCCGGCGGGACCGACGCCGCACTGCCGGCCGCGGACTGGGCGCCTGTGGCGCGCGGCGCATATAACACGAGAGGGGATAGATGCATATCGAAGTTGGTGGTTTATTCGGCCTGCTACTGCTGATCCTGATGGTGTATGCCATCGTCAAGACGCTGCAGAGCCATGCGGGCACTCTGTCCAAGACGATCTGGGTCGTGCTGCTCATCCTGCTACCGCTGCTCGGCTTCATCCTCTGGCTGCTGTTTGGACCCAAGCAAAGATGATGGGGTCCCGAGCGTCGATCGCTTTGCTGGTGTTGCTGATCTGGTCGGCGGACGCCGCGTCTGCAACCCTGGAGGTCGGACCCGGCAAGGCGTTCGGGCGTATCGAGGATGCCGTGGATGCTGCCGATTCAGGCGACGTCATCCATGTGTTTCCGTTACCCGAAGGCCGAGCCTACGAACGCGTGGCCGTACTCGTGGATAAGCCTCGGCTGACCATCCGCGCCGCGGGCGTCTCGCGGCGCGAGCGGGTGAAGCTCTCCGGCAGCGGGTTCGAGCACAGTGGCCGCGGACGCGTACCGCGGGGCATCGTCCAGTTCAATCCCGGTGCCGATGGTGGCGTCTTGGCCGGCTTCGAGATTAGGGGGGCATCGAACGCCACCGACAATGGCGCCGGCGTGCGGATCAATCAGGCGAACCGGGTGACCATTCGCAATTGCGACATCCACCATAACGACATCGGCATCATGTCGAATGGAGATGGCTCGCCGACCTCGGCTGTGGCCCAACTGATCGAGCATACCGCGATCCGCGACAATGGGGACGATCGCCTCCCACGCCACAATCACAACCTATATCTCGGCGGAACCTCGGCGACGCTGCGCTTCTGCGAAGTGCGCGGCGCCCGTACCGGCCACAATCTCAAGAGCCGGACGCATTTTCTGCGCGTCGAGTACTCCTATATTCATAGCTCCGTGAACCGGGAGCTGGATCTTGTCGATGCCGTAGACACGGAACCCTCTGGCTCGGATGCGGTGCTCCTCGGGAACCTTATCGTCAAGACGCGGACCGAGCCGGGCAACCGCGGCGTCATCCACTTCGGCCAGGACGTCGGCAGGGCACGGAATGGCACCCTGTACCTCGCGCACAACACCATCGTGACCCCTTTTGTTTCACCAGTGGTCGATCTCTCGAGCGCCGGCGCCAGCGCGGTGCTGATCGGCAATATCATCGACGATGGCGGGCGACTGCGGCGCAATCAGGTGCTTGGTGATGGCCGACGGGGTGGCGCTTCAGCGAAACGTATCAGAGGTACCCATAACTGGCTAGCGCCCGGCTTTGGGAGCCGGCTGGGACAAACCATGTTGAGACCCCAGGAGAATGCGATCGCCGATCGGTCATGGCCGCTGTTTGCCGCGCCCAAGGATCACGACTACAGGTTGCGAGAGCCTTGGCCAAAGATCGCGGCAGCCGGCGATGCCAAGCTGTTGGAGGATCTGCCGCCGACGCCTGGGACCCCCGAGGCATTTGCCCCGCTGAGTCGTCAATATCTGCACCCCTTGTCGGCGGATAGGCGGCCGGTCTCGGACCGGCCGGATCTGGGGGCCCACACCGTCTCGCTGCCCTGAGCGCCGGCAGCGGAAGCCATCATGGACGCGTCCGCAGCGATGGAGGCCGTATGAACGGCTCGTGCATGCCGGCAGAAGTGATCCACCCGTTTTTTTGGCGCTGGGACTCGCAACAATGGCTCGCGCAGGTCGATTAGGACAGCGACAACGACTCAAAGCGGCCTCGGAATCTCTGTCCTCCTGCCCCAGGCCCTAACCGCACTGGGCCCTAGCGTCAAGTCCCCGGATCCTGCATTAGGCGATTGCCGGAAATAAACAGACCGAATGGCGCAGGATTTTCGCTCGCCTTCAAGGCGCGGCAGCGGGCGCATAGTCGAGCTCTGTGCCCGCTGCCGCGACGCAGAAGGCGGGCGAAAAG
>JANQFI010000355.1 GCA_028277905.1 Chromatiaceae bacterium
GCGGGCACAGAGCTCGACTATGCGCCCGCTGCCGCTCCTTGAAGGCGAGCGAAAATCCTGCGCCATTCGGTCTGTTTGTTTCCGGCAATCGCCTTAGAATCGGTGTCGGGATCGATTCCGATACCCATAGGGGTTGCGATACCTATACCCATACCGAGTCCGATGTCGATGGCATCGCCGGCGCAGAGCCGAAGCGCGTCCGTCGCTGCCGACTAGTCGATGCCGACTAGTGCTTTGCTGCGGAAGTTCCGCGACCGGGATCCCCTCGTTGTCGTAATCGCAATCATAATCGAATACCCGCACGGTCGAGACCGCGATCACGACAACGACAACGATAATGACAACGACCTGAGACGGTCTCAGGACATTCGCACTGCTGCACTAGTCGATCCCGACTATGGGGGGTTGCAACGCGTACGGGGAGGCGTCATGCGCGCGGTGGAGATCCATATCGCCACGGGCACGCAAGCCCTGGCCCGGCTCGCGGCCGGCGCCGCCGTGCTCGACGCGGAGGAGCAGGCGCGGGCCGCGCGGCTGCGCGTCGCTGCGGACCGGACCATGTACCGCGCGGCCCATGTGCTGCTGCGCCGGGCGTTATCCCGGCAAGGGCCGTACGCACCGGCGCAGTGGCGCTTCGTGCGTGGCGCCCAGGGTCGCCCGGAGATCGACACCACAGCCTGCCCTGACGCCGGCAGCCTGCGCTTCAACCTCGCCCACACCCCTGCCCTGGTGTGCTGCGCCCTGGTGCAGGGGCGGCCCGTCGGCATCGACGCCGAGTGCCGGCGGCCGATGCAGGACGCGCGCGCCATCGCCGAGCGCTTCTTCGCCGTCGAGGAGGCCGCCGCCGTGGCCGCGTCCGGTTCGCCCGGCTCCGCCGCCGAGGCGGCGACCTTCCGGGCCCTATGGACGCTGAAGGAGGCCTATATCAAGGCGCTGGGGCGGGGTCTGACCATGGGGCTCGACGGCTTCGCGTTTCGGCTGGTCGACGGGCCGCCCGCGCGCATCGAGCTGCACATCGGTGACGACGCAGCGCACCCCACCGCGCACCCCAGAGCGCACTGGCGCTGCGCGCTCTTGCGCGTGGACGGCGAGCGCTGCACCCTCGCCGTGGCACTGCTGGCCGCGGAAGGCGGCCGGCTCCAAGCCTTCCTCCATGGCAGCGGCTCGTCGCAGCCAGCGGTGCCGCAAGCCGCCCCCCCCGGCCTGGACCTGGCGGCGAGCACGCCCGGCGTCGAGCTGTCATCGATCCATTACGCCTAGGCGAGCACCGCAGCGCGCGGTGCTGCCTCGACGGCGTCTTCTGGCCCGGCGGCCTCGGGGCGCGCGGCCGCGCGCTATGGCGGTATGCGCAGGGTGCGGGTATGGAAGACTGCGCCCAGCCCGGCCAGCCGCGCCCGCACCCGGCCCAGGTCATCGTCATCGGCGTCGCCGGGCAGCAGGAAGCCGCCGCAGGTGCCGCTGTGGGTATTGAGCAGCCCGAGCACGTCCATGCGCTTGGCCCGTTCCAGCAGCCGGCGCAGGAGCTCGTTGCTAGTGCGGGCGAGGTGCAGCTCCGTGGCCTGCAGGGCGCAGTGGGCGATGGCGGCATCGTCGCGCTTCGCGAAGGCGGCGACCGCATGCTGGTACAGACGCTGATAGTCATCGATCAGCGTCGGGCTGAAGTCCAGCCGCCTGTTGTAGGTCTCGGTGCAGACCTCGCCGCCGGCGTCGACGGCGACGATGCGGAAGTCCGGGATATAGCCGAGCCGATCCAGCAGCCGGCCGCGGCGGTGGTTGTAGACCACGCTGGTCGGATAGTGCAGCGCATCATGGGGCTCGATACCCGCGAACAGCCGCGAGATGAAGGCGTTGCCGAAGACGATGCCGAGCGGCGCCTGGCAGGCGCGCAGGACGGCCAGCATATCCGCGGTGCTGGAGCTGAGCCCCTTGCCGACGGGGATGTCGCGGCGGAGCTCAATGCGCAGCCGCACCCCGGAGGCCAGCCCCAGCACGCGCAGCAGCTCCTCGGCGACGCGCCGCGACTTCGCCAGCGGCGCCTCCACCACCGACGGGCCGGCGCAGGGCTCGCACGACACCCGACACCGACTCCACAGATCTACCGGCAGCGTGATCAGGAAGTCCTCCCCGTCGGTGCGGCGACCCTGCACGATCTCGCCGAAGCTCGCGAAGGCCTTGCCGTGCCCGACGCCGCGGCGCGGTGATGGGGCCTGCGCTGTGACGCTGCGCCTTGCTGTTGCCATAGCGGCAGCGGGGGCGGCGGCAGTGGCGGCGCTGGATGCCAGACCCAGCACCCGGGCCTTCAGAGCCTCGCGCATGGCTTCCTAGGCGGCTCGCGGGAAATGCTGCCGCCCGCACGTCGCCGGCCCGGCGCGCAGACCGACCAATAGGGGCTCGCCGGTGGCGGCATCGCCGATGACCATAGCGCGGCGGCCGGACTCGGTGCCGGAGTCGCGCTCGGCACCGCCGGAGAGGGTATCAGCGGCCCAAAGACGCCCGCCGCCTGTCTCAGCGCGCAGGAGCCATAGCCTTTCGCGGCTCGATCCGCGCTTCTGATCGCAGCGGGCGGGCGAAAAGACCCGCAAGCTGCTATAAGAAGCGACAGCAATCGCCTTAGCTACCGGATAGCTCCTCTCTCGCTGTCTCGATCAGGTCGTACTGCGCTTTCACCTTCAACCCTTGCGGCCCCTCGGCATAGCTGCAGAGCTCTTCGTATTGACGGTCTACAGTCGCGACATAGGCTGGTGGGTCCATCAGAAGTCCCGCCACCTTATCGGCCACTTCCTCTGGATCGTCGAAATCAACGCCGACAATGGACTTGATCCATTCATGCACGCCCGCCGACTTCTGACAAATCACAGGAACTCCCGCTTCCATTGCCTCCAACACGATCATTCCGAATGGCTCATAACGCGACGGAACCAGAAGAACCGCCAAATCGCAATACACGAGGTCGCGCTTGAACCAATCTACAAAACCGCCAAAATGAAAGCGCTTCGCGCCCTGCTGCCTGTCGAACTCCGGATCATCCTCCGGACTCCAGGTCGTCAGATACAACTCCTCTTCCGAGGTGGCGCGATTGAATGCGATAAGCAGGGTCCTGTAATCGCCACTCGGGCAAATATCGTAGCGCACGAACCGAAAGCCGTTGACCCTCAGCCTCCTTTTCAGGCCGTCGGGGTTCGGTTGTTTATCCGAGATTGCCTCGGGTAAGCATGTGCTCCGATTGAGCGCCGCGCGACGCACCTGGTTATTGTCTACTGCTGCCTCTGCCCACCCTGATCCTGGAAACGCGTGCCCTGTCCACGTCATACCATCTTCTCTGAGCATCTGTTTCAGCGACCTCTCGTCTGGCCCGGAACCGTAAAGCGCGAACAGGGCCTCCGGAATACGGCGCCCAATCAGTCGTGCCGCGGACAGAAAACGATCTGTTCCCTTCTGCCAGGTGAAGCGACCCACATATCCAATAATCGGGTGCTTCAGGTCCGTGTGGCGACGCGGCGACCAAGACGTCCGCATGACGAGCGTGTTCGGGACTATTCTGATGCCCGAAGTGATGCCATCGGCCTCCGCTTTTATTGCGTCGGCGGTGGTCTGGCTAACCGCGAATACCCTTGACGCATGTCGCGCGGCTTCTCGCTCTATGTGCGCTATCATCGGGTGAGCGGCGCCGCCGGAACGTTCGCTCTCCGTAGAATGAAACTGCGCAATCCACGGCCGCCCTATCAGTTGGGCCAACGCCGCTGCGGCGGGAAAGGTCACCCAGTCGTGGGCGTGAATAACCTCCGGCAGCTTCTTCCCTTGACGCACCTCTTCCTTGAAATGCCGAACGAGCCGCTGCGTGAAGCGATCCATGAGATTGAAGTTGATCGCATAGGTTCCGTAAACGGCAGGTTCCCGAGTACCTTCGGATGCAGATGCCGCCGTCGATCCGTCCTGGAAGCCGTAGCCGTAAACCGAGCCCGCATATTGTATGTCGAGCGAAAGCAAGCCGGCGTTCTCCAGATCCGTATCCGCGAAGTCCAGGACGTTCAATGGGACTACTGTAATCTCATGACCAAGCGCGAATCTTGTCTGCTCCGTGAGCATCCAAGGGCTCGCAATTGTCACGGCTACGCCCTGCCGCCTCAGGGATCTTATCATATGATAGGCTGCTGTCCAGCCGCCCCCGGTGACGAACGGCGGCAACTCCCACAACAACATCAGGCAGGTCAGAGTGCCTTTCCCCGTACCGAGATCGTCTCCGATCTGGCGCTTGATAACCTCTGGCATATTGGCATCGCGCCAGCCGATTGTGAGTCGCCAGTCAATAGCGTCCCACTCGACAATGGCGTCGCCGAAATCAGCGGCAGTGACGTCGGTATCGAGAAACCTTATCTTTGATAGATTTGCATTCGTTAGCTTTGCGTTACGGAGCGATGCGCGCGCTAGCTCACACGCTGTCAAGTTGGCCCCGCTAAGGTCTGCATGGTCGAGTTTCGCCTCGGTCAAATCCGCCCCATTGAAAGCCGCCCCTGCAAGGTTGCTCGCTGCCAGATCGCAACCACGCAGGCTCGTATGCCGGAAATCGAGCCCGGCCAAATCCAAGTGATGGAGACCTATCCTGTTCAGGGAGAGATATTGCCACGAATACTTGGCCAGGATACTTTTGTGAACATGGCGGAACGCGTATTCCAAGACCGGACCCAGTGCGATCGACAGCCGCTGCTCCGATTCTCTAGTCCATCCCCTGTCCTGGTCGTGGTCAGATGTCGTGGGCAGGCGATCCAATAATGACAATACGACCTTCTCCCATTCTTGTTTCTGCTCTTCTCCCGGCAGATGGTATACGAGTGAAAGCATTGCGACTGCCGCCGATCTCAAGGCCAATAGCCGTTCTTGCTCGGCCTTGGCCTGTGCGGCCCGTAGTCCTTCTTCAGCCCTTATTCTTGCCGCGCTGATGCTATGCTCGGCAAGTCGGCCGAGCAGGTTCAGCAGCGCTACCGTTCTTTCGTGGTAATCGACGTGATCCGGCGTCAAGAACTGCTGGAGACCGATCAAAGAGACGGCTTGTTCATCGGCGCTGCTGCTGGCGAGGCCTTGGGTTAGAGCGGCAAAAGCAGTTGCGAGCCTGTCGTCTCGCTCTTTTCGCCGCGCATCCAGGTAGCGACTCGACGCTTGCCATATTCCGACGATGGCCAGCATGGCGGTCGAAATGCCGACAAGCTGAGCGAGGAATCCGGAAAATATCAATCGTTGCCTGGCGTTCTCCAAGCGCAGCTTAACGACTTCCTCGCGGTGCTTGTCGAGCTGGAGTTGCTCGGCAGAATGGAGAGGGACCCGGGAAGACTCGGCGATTGCAAGCTGCGTGCGGATCTCGTCGGAAACGCGAATGGACTCGAAGGCGGCAAGGACAAGGAAAAGGGTAATAACTGCCAAGAGGATGATTGCGACAAACAAGGGCCAGCTTGGATCCGAGTAGCGCGTGGAGGGGCGGGTGGACGGATGCGAGCGAGAGACGAGCGGCTGCATGGCGCATACCTGCGGAAAGCGATGGCTTGCAGAAGGGGAGTTGAGCAATGGCGTCACGACAACGGGATGTGTGGCAGGGTGCAGCTTGGGGGACAACCTGCACTCGGGCCCTGGGCCGGCGGCTGCACGCGGACCCCCAAATGATCAGTCTTGGTCACCGCGCGGGCGCAGCGTCAGTCCCTGCCGAGCGAGGAAGCTCTGCTCCAAGGTATCAAGACGTTGCCGGCGCGTGTTCAATATGCGCTCAACTGCCTGATCGTATTGCATTCGAAAGGGCGAATAGTCGAGCGGAACCTCTGCATCGTCTGGCAATAGATAGCGCCGCAAGAGGACGCGTCGCCGATCGGCGTCCTGTTGCGGGTGCCCCGAACCGAGACGCGGATCCGGTAGCATCTGAGATCGCAGCTCCGCGAGCTCCTCGAGCAGCGCGACGACTCGGTTCTCCGGACGCCGAGCGCTAGCCCTCGCAAAAATGCTGTGCACTGCCTTGCCGCCCACCTCGCCGAGCCACCGCTGGGTCTGCTCGCGCAAGGCCGCATGGTCAATCTGCGTCGTGGTTAGCAGCATCACGGCCTTGGTCCTGGTCGCTCGGTAGTTGTATGCACCGATCGGCGACACCTCCCGCAAGATATCCTCAGGGATGGGATCGGAGCCGCGGCTGATCACCGAGCCTAGGTGCTCAAAGGCGTCACGGATGCGCCGCCCAGACATTCCGGTGAAGTACTCACCGTAAGTCGTTACCCAGAACCAGCGCTCGATTCCAGCTTGCTGCGCATCGGTCAGCGTCGGACACTTCAGGCGCCAGGCGGCATGAGCCAGACCGATGAATTGATTGGCGTACGGCAGGGCCTCCGGACCGCGGACCCCGGTTTCGGCGAGACGCGCAATCGCCCAACGGACAGCGTCGCGCATCGCATCCAGGGTTTGCTCGTAGCCATGCTCCTGCAGCCGCTCGAACAGGGTACGCGGCTGCTGGTCCAGGACGTTAAGGCCCCAATGCGCCTTGAGCAGGTTCAGGAGTATCTGATCGTCCAGCCCGCCCCAACCCTCGGGGGCCAGCTCGTCCTTCAACGCTGCCAAGTCCCGCTCGATGTCGCGCTCGGGTGAGAACGCAAGCGCGCGGACCATGTTGGTCTCACGCATGCGCTTGCCTTCGGTGTTGACCCGGACGAAGCTCTCCGTAACTAGGTCGAGGTCCTCGCTGACCAATGGGACAATCGGGATCTGATAGTCCTTGAAGCGCTCGGCCAGTGCCTCAGCCCGCTCGGCCGCTGCGTCACAACCGGCTGACAGCAGTCGCTTCTGGTGATCGAACAAGCGCCGGGGCTCCAGCAGTGCGTGCATTGGCAGCCAGCTCACCGGAGGCTCTTGGTTGCGATTTTGGAACCGAAAGCCTCGGTCGCTCGGCTCGACATCAAGGTCATAATAGACCGGCCAGCGGATGCCCTGTTGGCGCAGCAGCTCCTCGTCGTCTGTCCAGGAAAGGGCGGCGAGCAGGGTCGCCAAGCGCTGATGTCCGTCGAGCAGGTAGGCACGTGGCACGCCGGTGCCGGGTGTCTTCGGCAGCTTGAAGGCGCCGAGACTATCCAGGCAATCCAATTTCTGGGAGCGCGTACGCCAAACGAGGAAGGCACCGATCGGCATCTCTTTGGCGACGCTGTCCAGCAACATCAAGCGCTGATTGTCGTCCCATTCCAGAGACCGCTGGAAGTTTGGGATCAGAATCCCGCCGGTGCGTACCTCCTCCAGCAGCGTCGGCAAGCGCGGTACTTGCGGGGTCTCGAACAATCCAGCCATCGGTTAGAGTCTCGCCAGCAAGGAAGCCACGATCGCGGCGCTGCCTGGAGGGTCTCTATCCAGCTCGCGTCGAAAGTGCTCTTCCAGATGCGTCGCGTCCTGCGAAAACAGCACGGCGATGTCGCGTCCGAAGCCGTCTTTCAGGGCTTTCCTCGTCTTATCGGACAAACCGCGGAACAGCGGATCGAGGTCGTCGTCCCGCAGGTCTCGCCTTTGCTTGCCTATCTCATCGCGAACGGGCTTCAGAACGTCCCCCAACAGCCCTTTCTTCATATCGATCTGCCTTGCAGCATCCGGCTTCGCCTTGCGGAGCTCACAAAGCGCATCGACGCGCTGCCGACGTTCCGTCTTGTCTCGGCCTCTCGCGCTTTCTTGCCAGACTCGGAGCGCCCGTTCCGGCAAATAGTTCTCGATTGACCGACGGCCAAGCCGATGATGCCCGAGTGGCCAGGGGAGCGATGCCGCCCGCTGGACGCCCGTGCAAAGCTGTTTGAGCTTCTCGGACTGCGGAGATGGTCTACCGCGGTCCCGGGGGTCGGCATCACCATCGAATATGACCCACAGACGCAACAGCCGCAATCGCTCGATGGTGCTCGCCCCATGTCCCGTCAGCGAGTCGATCACCGTTCGCATGCTCTGAAGGCCTCCGCCGTGCACGACCTCGACCCAACCATCCTCTATGGCCTTCCGCAAGTGCTGCCGCTGCGTCGGCGGACAGAGCTTGAGCAGGAAGCCCAGGTCGGAGCTGCGATCCTCGAGCAGCAAGCCGAGCGGCATGCGCAGCAGCAGGATCGCGTGGTCCAGATCGAATCGAGCGTCCTCGATGGAGGCTCCTGAGGACAGGGTGATAGTGATACTCGGGGCTTCTGCTGATGCGCTGGGGGCGACCGCGATGCCTTCATCCAGGATGCGGCGCGCCTGCACCTTGGTCGGCATCGGAAGCCCTTCGAGCCAAGCGCCGATGGAACCATCGTCCCCGTGCTTGAACAGGGGGCGCGTCAACAGCCGGTGCCGGCCGTCGCTTGCCAACGCGAAGACCTCGAAGAACCGCAACGACAGCGCCAGAGGGGAGCAAAACAGCGCTTCTTCGATCCACACCAGCATGGTCAGCTGAAGGCCCCACCTTGCAACTGCTGGTCCAAGAGGCGGCGGGCCAGGGACTGATCTTCTTCGAACGCGGTGCTCGGCCAACCCTTGATGGGCCTGCCGAAGCTGTCGAAGTCGACCCTGACGGCCAGGCTCTCGCCGCTCTCTTCCTGATCCACCCAGTAGCAGCAGACCTGCTCCGGCGGCACGCGTCCGGAGGCGATTGCGAGCTGCACGCCCAACATCAAGATGCGAGAATGGGTCTCGGCCAGGATGGTCGGCGGATTCTCGGATCCGGCCATCTCACAGAGGTGCTCGGCCAGTGCCTGCTGAGCATTGCCATGCAGATGGCTTTCGGGCTCCTCCACCGCCAGCAAGGCTCCGGCGCCTTCGACGCGGGCCATGCCGCATGCAACCAAGACCGGCAGCACCTGAATCATCCCCTCGCCGGTATCCAACAAATCGATCTGATGCGCGCTGGTCCGCGAGCTCAGCAGAATTCGGTAGCGCCTGGACTGTTCCTGCACCTCCAGCAAGCGACCAATCTCCGGTCTCCGGTACCAAGCTGCCACTTGGGATCGTATTCGATCGTTGTTGAGCAGTATCTCGGCGGCCTGAGCGCCGTCCGCGTCCATTGCTCGATAGCGATTTCCCGTTCTGGCAACCAATCGGTCCCAGCGCGCGCGGACTGACTTGAGCCATTGGATCTTGTGACGCAAGCCGACGAGACGGAGCCGCAGGTCCGCAAGTTCTGCAAGGTCATTCTCGGTCGTCGGAACCAAGCCCTCGAAGCGCGGGCGGATCTCGGCGGTGGTCTCGGTCGGCTGAGCCATCCTGTAGATCTCGTGATCCGGATAGGGATCTGCATCGAGCCGTAACCGCGGCCGATGATCTTGATCCAAGATCTCCAGCCGCTGGACGATAACGGATGCGATCTCGTCGATGTACTTGAGGATGAAGCGGTCCAGGGAGACAACCCCGGTCTCGTCGGTCCACTCAAGCGTCAGCTCCACGCGCTTGAGGTCGTTGGCGCTGTTGATGGCATCCAGAAAGCCGGCGCCAGGGCCCGCCGCGTCCCGGACGTCGAACGGGGAGCTGGCACCATCGGCGACGGAGGCGCCGATGATCGGCAGCAGCCGCAGGATCGCGCTCTTGCCGGCGTTGTTGCGGCCATAGAGCAGGGTTAGCGGCCGAAGCTCGAGCTCGAGGCCTTCCGAGAACGACCGGTAGCCGGCGACGGATATTCCCGAAAGTAACATGGGGCAGCTGGGCCTCTGGATGGGGCAGCCTGGGTGTTGCGGAGCTTCCGAAATGGGCCCAGGTATCGGACGCCTGAGGATCGGCCCGATAGGCTATAGACTCGGGCGCGTAATGTCATGCTGGGCGGTCAGTGCGACCTGGCCGCTGGCGGCAGGCGCCCGCCACCGGCACCATTGGCGGTTCATGCAATCTGTCTGCGACCATGCCCCAACCCGGACCCACCCGCCCGCCCCTTCCGACCCCACTCCAGCGTCAAGCCGGTGTGACATCGGCATTGGCGATCGGCCATGACCGCTGGTCTGCCGCGGAGCTCGCGGCGCGGGCCGAGGTGCTCTCGGCAGGGTTCTCGGCCCAAGGACTGCACGCCGGGCAGGTGGTGCTCCGGGCGGCGGATGATCCGGTGCATCTGCTGCTGCTGCAGCAAGCGCTGGTCCGTACAGGCGCCGGGTTGTTGCCCTATCCGCCGGACCTGGCGACGGCGGCGCTGGATGCCCTCGCGGCGAGCGTCGGTGCCGAGTGGCGTTGGACAGGGGACGCTCTGGCGGCCACGGGTCAAGCGCCGTCGGATGTTGCCCAGGATGCGCCCGCCCCGGCGCTGCTGCTGTGCACCAGCGGCAGCAGCGGTGCGCCCAAGGTGGTCATGCTGACGACCGGGCAGCTCCTGGCGTCCGCCACGCGGGTCAATGCGGTGCTGGACCTGCGCCGCGGCGACGAGTGGCTCTGCGTGCTGCCGCTGCACCATGTTGGCGGGCTCGCCATCGGCTGGCGGTGTGCGCTGGCAGGGGCAACGCTGCGGCTGGTGGCGGGCGATGATCCTCAGGTGGCGCCGGGTCCCTGGCAGGGGCTGCCGGCGCCTGCCGTCGGCGGCTTCGATGCGGTACGGGTCGCTCGGACCCTGGCAGCGCACCCGGTGACACACCTGTCGCTGGTGCCGGCCATGCTGGCGCGGCTGCTGGAGGCGATGCCCGCCCCGCCGGCGTCGCTGCGGGTGGTGCTCTTGGGCGGACAGGCGCTGCATCCGGCGCTGGCGCGCCAGGCCCTGGCCGCTGGCTGGCCCCTGTACGTCAGCTACGGCATGACCGAGACCGGCTCCATGGTCGCCGTCGACCCTTGGCGGGGCGACGCTGCGCCGGGTGCGCGGGTGGGCTTGCCGCTGCCGGATGTAGAGCTGGCATGTGCCGGCCCCGAGGAGCCGCTGCGGGTGCTGCACCTGCAGGGGCCCATGTTGATGGCGGGGTACGCGGACAGGAGGCGCCGCCCGGGCCATGGACTCGCAGGGGGTTGGCTTCGCACGGCCGACCTGTGCCGGCTGGACGCGGACGGCGCCTTGCGGGTGTTCGGCCGCGCCGACGAGCTAGTGGTCATCGGCGGCGAGCAGGTGTCGCCGGAAGCCCTGGAGGCGAGGCTCGCCAGCGCGCCGGGGGTGCGGGAGCTGGCCGTGGTTGCCCTGCCGCACCCCGACTGGGGCGCGACCCTGGCCGCCTGCTGGAGCGGGCCGGCGACACCGGCGACGCTGGACGCCTGGTGCCGTGCCAAGCTGCCAGGCCGCGAGCGCCCGCGCATCTTCCGGCGCTTCGACGCCCTGCCGCTCTTGGCAGCCGGGAAGCCCGACCGGGCGGCGCTGCGCGAGGCGGTGGCAGACCAGGGGGTCACGGCGGACGACAACGGCTGATGACACCGGCGTGCCGGAGGCAGCGCATGCAGCACGACTTCACCAAGTCCGGACCTTGCCGGCGCCGGCTGCCCTGGATGCGCAAGGTCAGTCACACGGCCTTGCGGGCAGGCCGAGCGCGCGGCGCAGCGCGTCCGGCAGCGTCCGGCGGCCTTGATGGTCGACACCGACATGCCGGGTACGCGCGCTGGCTACGAGATCGCCGTGGACGTCCAAGAACCGATAGTCCAGCGTGAAGGCGCTGTCGCCCACCTCGGCCAAGGCGAGTCGGACCCTGACGGCATCGCCGTGATGCAGGGGTCGGCGATAATCGGCCTCCGCGTGTACGATGGGCAGGCGCAGCCTGCCGTCGCGGAGCAGGGCATCGAGCGGGAACCCGAGGGTCGCCATCCAGGCCTCGTAGGCGTCGTGGGCGTGCCGGAACAGGTGTGCAAAGAAGAGCACGCCGGCGGCGTCGGTGTCGTGCAGGGCGACGCGGAAGCGATGCTCGACGCTGAGCTGAGTCATGGCGGGGACTCTAAGGCGATTGCCGGAAACAAACATACCGAATGGCGCAGGATTTTCGCTCGCCTTCAAGGAGCGGCAGCGGGCGCATAGTCGAGCTCTGTGCCCGTTGCCGCGACGCAGAAGGCGGGCGAAAAGGCAAGCCAGGCGGTATGTTTGTTGACAGAAATCGCCTTAGGCAGACGCGAGGATGCCGGTGCGAGGCCTGCGTCAGGCCGCCCGGCTGTCCTTCGGACGCTGCTGCTCCGGGCGCAGCTTGGGCGTGAAATAGGCGTCCGCATCCTCGAGGCTCAGGTAGCGGCCGGCAGCGTCGACCAGCGGCTGCTCGTAATCCTTCCACCCGCGCAGCCCCGTCTTCAGCGATGCAACATGCTCGTAGCCCAGCACCTGCATCGAGCTGGCCGCCAGCACACTGCGGTAGCCAGAGCGGCAGACGACGACGATCTCGCGACCGCGGGCCTGCACCAGCTCCGGCTCGGTCTCCTCATAATCCCACTCGCAGGCGGACTCCAGGATGCCGCGCGGGACATTCATGGACTCGGCGATATGCATCGCGTCGTACTCATAGGGCTCGCGCACGTCCACGATCAGCAGGTCCGGGTTCTCGGCAAGGCGCTCTGCGAGGTCCCAGGGCATGATCTCCCGCACCTCGGTGAGGCAATCACGGATGAGCTCCAGAAAATTCTGCATGCTATTCTCCTGAAGATCTCAGAATGGCTTGGGTCTGAGCCATTGGGGGCTCACGCCGCCGTCAAGGCGATTGCCGGAGATCTTCAAACCAGATTGCGCCGAACTTTCGTTTGCCTGCAAGGCGTGCCAACAGGCGCCTAGTGGCACCATGCGACTCTTGGCGCGACGCAGCAGGTCGGCGCAAAGACAAGCCAGGCGGTATGTTTGTTGACAGAAATCGCCTAAGACCATCGACCGGCAAGGATCTCAATCCCGCGCGCAGAGCCCCTGCTCGACCGCCATCACCGCGGCCTCCACTCGCGAGTGCACGGCGAGCTTGCGCAGGATGGCCTTCACGTGCAGCTTGACGGTGCCGTCCGAAATGCCGAGCTCGCGGGCTATGACCTTGTTGCTTTGCCCGGCGGCCAGGTGGCATAGGATCTGCTGCTCGCGCGGTGTGAGCTCCGACGGGGCCGACCGCTTGGGCGCGGGCTCCGGCTCGTGGCGAACGGCACGGGCAAGGATTCCCGTCAGCTCCGGCGCGACGACCGTCTTGCCGGCGACGATGTCCGACAGCGCTTCCACCAGCTCGCCCGGCTCCATATCCTTCAGCAGGTACCCGTTCGCGCCCGCCTGCAGGGCCGCGATCAGGTCCGGCTCCTCGGTGCTGGTGGTAAGCATGGCCACGCGCCGGTCCAGCCCCTCCGCACGAATGCGCTTCAAAATCTCGATGCCGCCGGGCCCGGGCATGCGCAGGTCGAGTAGCACAACGTCGGGGGCACAGTCGCGGGTCAACCTGAGACCCACGTCGCTGTCGCCCACGGCGTCGATCACCTCGATGCCGCGGCGCTCCAGCAGCTCCAGCAGACCGACACGGAACAGGGCGTGGTCGTCGATGAGCAAGACGCGCATCAGGCCGCCTGCTCCGCCAGCGGGGCGCGGGTGCCGCGTCCGGGGATGAAGGTGACCTCGACCCGGGTGCCCTCGCCGGGCTCGCTCTCGATCTCCAGCCGCGCGCCGATACGCCGCGCTCGCTCCTCCAGAATCGACAGCCCGATGTGCTCGCCGGGCCGCCCGGCGGCCTTGCGCGGCGCGCTGAAGCCAACGCCGTCGTCCTCCACCAGCAACACGTACTCGCCATTCTGCTCCCGGGTCAGCAGCACCCGCACGGTCTGCGCCCGGGCGTGCTTGCGTACGTTGGTGAGCGCTTCCTGCACGATGCGCACCAGCTGCATCTCCTCCATCGGCGTCACCTCCAGCGACCGCGTGTTGACCTGCAGCACGGCATGTACACCGGTCTTCTGGCCGAAGCGGCGGGTGAGCTCCTCCAGGGTCGGCACCAGGCCGCGCCCGTCCATGGGCGCGCGGAAGCTGGACAGCAGCTCGCGCAGCTCGCCATGGGCCTCGTCGATGCCGTTCTTGATGCGGTCGAGATCCACCCGCGCCTCCGGGGCGAGATCGACATCGCCCAGGGCCTCGCTCAGCATGCGCACCTGAAGGCGCAGGCTCGCGAGCGTCTGTGCGAGCGAGTCGTGCAGCTCGTGGGCGAGCGACGCGCGCTCCTCCACGATGGAAAGCCGCCTGGCCTCGTGGTCTGAGCGGTGCTTGGCCAGCGCCACACCGATGTGCTGGCCGATGGTGCTGAGCAAATCCAGGATGTCCTCGCGCTCGCTGACGCCGGGCCTATCGACGAAGATGCTGTAGGCGCCGAGCAGCTCGTCGTGGTGGTTGAGCGGCACCGTCACGACCTCTACGGCGTCGCTGGCGAACATGCGCCGGCCATAGACCCGCGAGCAATAGCGCAGATCGTTATCGCAGAGGATCTCGCCGGGACAGAGCACGGTGCCGCAGAGACAGAGCTCCACCGGCTGCCTATCCTGCTGGCTCACCAGATCGTCGTCGAGGCCGATGGAGCCCACCAGCCGGGTGCCGCCGTCCGGGGTCACCATGCGCACAGTCGCGGCGCGGCCGTTGACCATCTCTTTCAACACCCGCAGGAAATGCAGCAGGAGCTCCTCCAGGGTATCGGCGCGTGTAATCTCGGCGGCGACGTCGTAGAGGATCTTGAGCGAGGCGGTCTTCTGCGCCAGCCGCTGGGTCTGCCGGGCGACGCGGCTATCCATGTCTTCGTACAGGTCTGTCAGCTCCGCGTTCAGGCTGCCGATGCCCTGCGCCATGGTTTCCAGCACGCCGGCGTTGGCGAGCGCCCGGCTGGCGCCGGGCTCGCCCTGGCAGACGCGGGAGACCGAGTCCTCCAGGTGCACCAGCGGTTGCAGCAACTGGCTCCTGAGCCGCTGCGCGGCGAGCACCGCGGAGAACAAGCCCGTACCGAGGAAGCCGAGGCAGACGAGCTTGGGCCAGGTGAGTCCCGGCAGGGCCATGTTGACAAGCAGCAGGACCAGGGCCGCCAGCAGAGTCAGGGCAACGGCCAGCAGTGGCCCGAGCAGGCGCGCAGCGCGCAGGATCTCCAGCATGCGCCGGCGGCGCTCGTGAGCCGGGAACTGGGTCGGGGACTGCATCTGCTGCGCGGTGTGGACATGCGCCGCATGTGATGTGCGGCTCACCGGCGACTATAGCAAAGGCGACAGGCTCGGCGATGGGAGGCGCGCTAGCTCGAACGCCGGCGCAATGTCTTGCCGGCGATGACGAGCCCCTTGGCGTCGCCCCAATGGCGGAACTGCGCGGCGCGGCGACGACCCTGGGACGAGTCTAGGGGAGCGCCGAGAAGCCGGCGCTCCCCGAGATCAATAAGACTGGCTGGACTGATCGACGGCGTAGCCCACCCCGGCACCGACGCCAGCGCCGAACAGCGCCCCGACGCCGCCACCCACGGGCCCACCGACGACGGCGCCGATGGCGGCGCCGGACACCATGCGCTGCTCGCCCGTGCTCATGCCGGCACAGCCGGTGAGCACTAGCACCGACAACAGAATGACAGCGGACTTCACGTGCTTTCTCCTCTCTTGACCATAAATTGCTAAGTAGATTATAGATATTTCCGTCGATTCTGCCAGCCTAGAGCGCCCCGGCAGGCCCTGATCGGTTCCGCCGACGGGCATCACCGCGCCGCCCGCACAGCAGCACAGCTGCACAGCCGCACAGCGTCATCCCTGCGCCCTGGCCCGGCAATCCATCCTTGGCTAGAGCGCGGCGATGTGCTGGCATGCCTCGCTGATGCCCAGCGGCCGGGTGAGCACGAGCGGGTTGAGCCATTGGTCGTCGTCGCCGCGTGAATGCATTGCTCGACAGAAATCGCCTTAGGCGATTGCCGGAAACAAACAGACCGAATGGCGCAGGATTCTCGTCCGCCTTCGCGAAGCGGCAGCGCGTGCATAGTCGGTCTATGTGCGCCTTGCCGCGACAAAGCAGGCGGGCGAGAAGACAAGCCAAGCGGTATGTTTGTTGACAGAAATCGCCTTAGCCGTCGGCCCCTGCCTCCTCCCGCTCCCGCTGCTGCAGCTCCCACATGGCTGCGTAGACACCGCCGTCGGCGAGTAGCCGGGTGTGGCTGCCCTGCTCGACGATGCGCCCGGCGTTCATGACCAGGATGCGATGCGAGTCGACGATGGTGGACAGGCGATGAGCAATGGCGAGGGTCGTGTGGTGCTCGGCCACCTCGGCGAGGGTCTGCTGGATGGCCTGCTCGGTGTGACTGTCGAGCGACGACGTTGCCTCGTCGAAGACCAGCACGCGCGGGCGCTTCAGGATGGCACGCGCAATGGCGACGCGCTGCTTCTCGCCGCCGGAGAGCTTGAGGCCGCGCTCGCCGACGACCGTGTTCCAGCCGTCGGGCAGGCCCTCGATGAACCCGAGGATATGCGCCAGCTCGGCGGCGCGCTCGAGCTCCTCGAAGCCTGCCGACGGGCGGCCGTAGGCGAGGTTGTAGCCAATGCTGGCGTTGAAGAGCACCGTGTCCTGCGGGACGATGCCGATGGCCGCGCGCAAGCTCTCCTGGGTGACGCCGCAGATGTCCTGGTCGTCGATGAGGATGCGGCCACTGGTTACGTCGTAGTAGCGGAACAGGAGCCGCGCGAGCGTGGACTTGCCGGCGCCGCTGTGGCCGACAACGGCTAGCTTCTCGCCGGGCTCTATCCGGAAGTCGAGGTCCCGCAGGATCTCCCGCTCCGGCTGGTAGTGGAAGCTCACCTGCTCGAAGCGCACGGCGCCGCGCTTGAGCTTGAGCGCGGGCGCACCTGGGGCGTCCTCGATCTCGGGCTCGCGCTCCAGCAGCTTGAACACCAGATCCATGTCCGCCAGCGCGTACTTGATCTGGCGGTAGACGACGCCGAGGAAGCCGAGCGGGATGAAGAGCTGCAGCATGAAGGCGTTCACCAGCACCAGGTCGCCGATGCTCATGCTCCCCTGCACGACGCCGTTGGCGGCAAAGAACATGACGCCGGTGACGCCGAGCGCGATGATGCTGCCCTGGCCGAAGTTCAGCAGTGACATGGAGCCCTGGCTCTTGACGGCGTACTCCTCCCACTCGCCCAATGTGGCGTCGTAGCGCTCCAGCTCCATCGGCTCGTTGCCGAAGTACTTGACCGTCTCGTAGTTGAGCAGGCTGTCGAAGGCCTGATTGTTCGCCTGGCTGTCCAGCACGTTCATACGGCGGCGATAGTCCATGCGCCATTCGGTAATGGCAAAGGTGAAGGCGACGTAGACGGCCAGAGTGCCGAAGGTCACCAGCGTGAACACCAGGGCGTACCTGGTGAGCAGCACGGCGGCCACGAGCGTGAGCTCCACCAGCACCGGGATCACGCTCAGCACCAGGTAGTTCACGATGGTCGACACAGAGCGCGTGCCCCGCTCCAGGTCCCGGCTCAGGGCACCGCTCTGGCGCTCCAGGTGGTAGCGCAGAGATAAGCGGTGCAGGTGCGAAAGCACCCGCATGGAGAGCCGCCGCATGGCCCGGTAACGTACCCGGGCGAAGACAAAGTCCCTGAGCTCGTTGAACAGCGCCGCCGACAGCTTCAGCACGCCATAGGCCAGGAGCAGGGACACCGGCAGCACCAGCATCTGCGCCTCGGCGTTCTCGATCGCATCCACGATCTCCTTCAGCACCATGGGCACGCCGACATTGGCGAGCTTCGCCAGCACCAGGCAGCCCAAGGCCCAGAGCGCCCGCTCGCGGAACTCCCACAGGTATGGCAGCATGGCGCGGAGGTTGTGCCAGTCGCGGCGGTCGCCGTGGATCGCCTCGGTGGCGTAGCTGCGGTTGATCATCGGGCGACTCGCTCTCCTTCGGCGGCATGGCCAGGGGACAGGACCGGAACAGGGCGGGACAAAGGCCGGCCAGCATCGAGTGCCGGCGCGCGGGTTGCGAGCCGAGCTGCTCGGTCCGAACAGCGCCTATGGCGACGCCTTCGCCGGTGGCGTGCTCGCGCATAGCTTCCTGTTCGGGGGGTCGGACTTCTGGAAGGTCTTCCTCTTGATGGTCTACCAGAGACAGGCCGGCTTGGTGCTCACCGCGCCGAATGACCCCAAATACCCGAAAGACCAGGATGCGCAGCGGCGGGATCCCCCTGCAGAATGCCGCCTGCGCGCATCTACCTAGGGGCGAGGCCTAAGGCGATTTCTGTCAACAAACAGACCGCCTGGCTTGTCTTTTCGCCCGCCTTCTGCGTCGCGGCAGCGGGCACAGAGCTCGACTATGCGCCCGCTACCGCTCCTTGAAGGCGAG
>JANQFI010000368.1 GCA_028277905.1 Chromatiaceae bacterium
GGCGATTTCTGTCAACAAACATACCGCCTGGCTTGTCTTTTCGCCCGCCTGCTGCGTCGCGGCAGCGGGCAGAGAGCTCGACTATGCGCCCGCTGCCGCTCCTTGAAGGCGAGCGAAAATCCTGCGCCATTCGGTCTGTATGTTTCCGGCAATCGTCTAGCCTGGTTGTCTTGTCGCCCGCCTGCCGCGTCGCGCCAACAGTCGCATCGTGCGACCATGCGCCCGTTGGCACTCCCTGCAGGCAGACGAAGAACGGCAGACGAGCATCCGGCACGATCTGGTATGACAATCTCCGGCAATCGCCTAAGCCCCGCCGCGGGGGCGGCGCGCTGCCGCCCACCATAACGCCGTCGACCATGCCCAGCGCCACCCTGACCTTCGTCTTCGCGATCGAGCGCGGCACCCCCGCGCCCTTGACACGCCACCGTACCAAGGCCGCGGTGCCCTTCGGCGGCAAGTACCGGGTCATCGATTTCACCCTGGCCAATTGCCTGCACTCCGGGCTGCGGCAGGTCCTGGTGCTGACGCAGTACAAGTCGCACTCGCTGCACAAGCACCTTCGCGACGCGTGGTCGCTGTTCAACGCCGAGCTCGGCGAGTTCATCACGGCCGTCCCGCCGCAGATGCGCGACGGGAGTGGCTGGTACCGCGGCGTGCTCGATGCCCTGCGCCAGAACCGCTACCTCATCGAGCGCTCCCGCGCCGAACAGGTGCTGCTGCTCGACGGCGGCGTCGTCTACCGCATGGACTATGCCGAGCTGCTCCGCTTCCACCGCGAGGAGCGCGCCGCGGTCACCTGTGCGGTGCGGCCGGCCGGCGGCGCCCGGACAGTCTGCGACGTCATGCTGGATTGCGACGCCGCGGACCGCATCAGCGGCCTGCATCCGCGGCCGCCGGAGTTGCCGTCGGAACGGGCAGCGGAGCTGTCGGCCGGCGGCGGCTTCGACGCCCCCATGGGCGTCTACGCGGTGGACAGGCAGCTGCTTCTGGCCGAGCTGGATGCGCTCGCCGCCGCCGAAGCCGACGCCGCCCCGGCGGCCTCCGCCGAGTCGCCTCCCGGGGCCGGTGCCGACCTGGCTACCCACCTGTTGCCGCGGCTGCTGGACCGCGAGCGGGTCTGCGCCTACCGTTTCGGCGGCGAGCGCGGGCGGGTCAAGCCGGACGGATACTGGAGCGACCTGGGCTCCACGGATGACTATTTTCGTGCCAACATGGCGCTGTTGGAAGCGGCGCCGCCGCTGGATCTATACCAGCCGGACTGGAACATCCTGACCTACCAGGGCCAATACCCGCCAGCACGCACCGTGCCCGGCGCGAAGTCCGGCAACGAGGGCATCTTCGTCAACTCCATGCTCGCCGCCGGCACCGTGATACGGGGCGGCGGCGTCAGCCACTCGGTGCTCTACCCGCTG
This sequence comes from Chromatiaceae bacterium, assembly GCA_028277905.1. Lineage (GTDB taxonomy): Bacteria > Pseudomonadota > Gammaproteobacteria > Chromatiales > Chromatiaceae > Thiohalocapsa. Next base: position 1,413 of record JANQFI010000368.1, read on the forward strand.
GTGCAGGTGGACGACGGCGCCATCGTCGACGAGGCCATCCTGTTCGAGGGGGTCAAGGTGGGCGAGGGCGCCCAGATCCGCCGCTGCATCTGCGACAAGGACGTCGTGATCGGCCCCGGGAAGCAGATCGGCTTCGAGCGGGCCGCCGACGAGGCGCGCTTCGAGGTCTCCCCGGACGGCATCGTCGTGATCGCGAAGGGGCAGCAGGCCTAGGTGGCCTGTGCCGACCTCGGCATCCGCTGACCCAGTGCCGCTCGTCCCCCCCCCGGCTCGACAGGGTGTCCCGCGACCCGGCTCCCAAGGGCTCGGCGGGTCCGACCCCCCGCCCGGTGCCCCTGCGCCGGCGCTTGCGCGCGGTGTTCGAGATCCTGCTCGCCAGCCACGGCCGGCAGCATTGGTGGCCTGCCGAGACGCCCTTCGAGGTCATGGCGGGCGCCATACTCACCCAGAACACCGCCTGGACCAATGTCGAGAAGGCGCTGGCGCGGCTCACCGCGCGCGTCGACCTGACACCGGAAGCCCTGGCCGCCGTGCCGCGCTCCGAGCTGGCGGAGCTGCTGCGGCCGGTGGGCTACTTCAACGTCAAAGCCGAGCGGCTGCAGGGCTTCTGCGCCGTGCTGCTCGCCGCCGGCGGCGAGGCAGCGCTGGGGCGCGAAGACACGCCGATGCTGCGCCGGCGCCTGCTGGCCATGCAGGGCATCGGCCCGGAGACGGCGGACGACATCTTGCTGTATGCCTTCGAGCGGCCGGTCTTCGTCGTGGACGCCTATACCCGCCGGCTGTTCGGCCGCCTGGGGGTGCTCGACGCCAGTGCGGGCTACGAGGTCACTCGCGCCCTCTTCGAGCGGGCGCTCGGCCTGGACACGGCGCTCTTCAACGAGTATCACGCGTTGATCGTCCGCCACGCCAAAGACATCTGCCGGGCGCGGCGGCCGGGCTGTACCTCATGCGTGCTGTCCGCCGAGTGTCCGGCGTCGCGGAAGTAGCCTGTGGTCGCAAGACTTCTCTACTTCATGGGTGCAGGGAAATCGCGATCGGGATCGCCAGCGCAATCCACCCCGGTGATGACAGCGACGATGACGAGGACGATGACAGCGACGGCGACGACGACCGGAACAGGTCTCGGGATCTCTGCCCTGTGCCCTAGGGCTCACGACTCCCCAGCTCGCCGCCGAGGTCGAAGGTGTGAGGGCGGAAGGCGCGCGGGCCCGGCCCTTCCTCAAGCGCGCCTTCCGCATCGCCGGCCAACTCGGCGCCGAGCCGCTTCGCCTGTGCCTGCACTGCGGTCAGCGGCCGGAATCGCGCCAGCATGCGGCCGTCGCGATCACGCAGCAACAGTGTGTCGCCATCGACGCGGTAGGCCTCCATTGCGCCCAGCGCCTCGATATAGGCGTCGCCCTGTTGCCGTGCCGCGGCCGACTGCGTACAGCCGAAGCGGCTCGTCGCCACAGGGCCCTGCAAGCGCAGCAAGCGATCTTCGCGGCTGAAGCTGGCGCTGTAGCGGTCGCAGGCGACGCCGGCCAGATTCACCGCGTCCTCGAACCAAAGCGTGAACAGGGGCGCGGGCAGGGCCGGGCGGATCATCGCATCGCCATCGCGGTAGGCAATGAGCCGCCAACGACGCCCTTGCAGGGGCACGGCGTCCGGCGCTTGCATGGTCACCAGCGTCTCCCCCTCGGCATCCATCAGCGCAAGCTTCTGCGCATCGCTGTCGTCCCGGGTCAGGCTCGCGATCCGAGCGACCTTAGACAGCAGCGCGATCAGCGTTTCTTCTTGGTCGGCGAGGATTGCAGGGCAATCCCCAAGCATCGAGGTGACATGTGGCGAGAAGAGCAGCCGGTCGCCCTCCAGCAGATAGTTGCCGCGCAGCGTGCCGCAGCCCGCGTTCATCCGGAACCGTCCGCTATCGAATTGGGCGTAGGTGCGCCCGGTGTCGCTGACCACATGCTGGAGTCCGGCATCGGTCAGATACCGATACAGCTCCCAAGTGCCGTCCTCGAGGCGGGTCGCGGGTGGCGGCTCGGCGGCCCCGGGCGGTGGCGGCGACCGCTCCTCTGCCGCCAGGCCCAGGGCACCTAGCAGCAGGGCGGCGAGCAAGGGCAGTAGCCACCGAAGACGACCCATCCGCACCGCCCGTGCGCCTTGGCTCACCCCGGCCTCGCACATCACTGTGCCAGTTCGGCAAGCTCCGCCGTCACGGTCTGGTTGCCGGAGAGGCTGATGCGCTCGCGATAGCTGCGATGCCCGGGCTTGCGCACCTCCAGGTCGTATTCGCCCGGCGGCAGCATCACGTCGAGCTTGGTGGAGCCATAGGCGACGCCGTCGATGAAGACCTCATCGTAGTAGACGTTCGAGCGCACCGTGAGCCGAAACTGCTCGTCGCCCGCCGCGTCCGGCTCGTCTTCTGCCTGCTCTGGCTCCGGTGTCTCGACCAGCTCCGGCTCTCCCGCTTCCGGCTGGAGGTCGTCTGCGACTGCCGGGGTCTCGGTCTGTGGCTCGGCCGCCGAGGGCGCCGCCGCCTCGCCGCGGCATCGGGCGTCGCTCAGGCCTAACAGCTTGCATGCCTGAGTCTGGCTGGTCTCGTTGCGCAGACGTGCACTCAGCTCGACGAAGTAGTCGCCCTGGCCACGGAAACCGCTGTTCATCACGCTACTGTCGATCAGCGTCGGCGCTGGGCCGTCGTCGCCTCGGTGCCGCGCGACCAGGTCCGCTTCGCTGACCGCGGCCAGGATCTGCTCGCCGAAGCGCTCGCGGGCGAGCGCCCGCGCCGCATCCTCGCCGCGGGCGATGCAACCGCCAATGGTCTCGTCCTGCTCGCAGGTGATGGTGTTGCTGAGCGTGATCTCGCCCACGACGTTCAACTCTTCGAACAGCCGCACGGCACGGGCGCGGTCGAAGCCCGCCCGCAGCCTCGCCAGGGTCTCACCGGCGCGCTGCGCCGCCTCGCGCGTCTCGGCGATGCGCCGCTCGCCCTCGCTGATCCGCTGTTCCTTCGCTGCCACCGCGTCGCGACGCGCCGCCAGCGCGTCGAAGGCCTGGCGGTAGTCCTGCTGCGCCCCGGTCAGCTCCAGGCTCGGGTCGGCGACGATGCGCTCGAATTGCTCCTTGAGTGTGGCAAGTGTCTCGGCGCGCCGCTGCTCCAGGGCTTCGGCATCCTCGCGCAGGCGCTCAAGCTCGGTCGCGGCCTGCTCCAGGGTCCGTTCCTGCCGGTCGAGCTGGTCTCTGAACCCGCCGATCTCGGCGCTCTTGGCGTCTATCTCCGCCTGCAGTCTGGTCAGGTCCGCCGCGGCCCAGGCGGGCACCGCAAGCCCCAGGAGGCAGACGAAGCAAATATCTCGGTAAGTGATCATCGGCGTTTACAATCTCTGCGCCACGCCACCGGTCGCGACCGCCGCAGGCGTGCTGTCGGCAGCTGCGAAGCCCGGTGCTCGCGGGGCGGATTCTCATTTGGGTATGTCGGCAACCGGCGAAGACCCTAGACTATAGCCAAGGGTGTGTCCGCACCGCCAGCCGCGTCTGCGACAATGCCGCTCGCGGCAGATGGGTGGATATGCCCGACAGGGTTCGGGCCACCGCGAGCTGACGCTTTTGGAACAACGACACAGGCAGCAAGGCGACATGCCGGACGGGGACGCCAGCGAGCGCTACGATGTGGAACTGACCGGGGAGGTCCTGCCGGGCCGCGACCCCGAGGCAGTGGTACGTGCGATCGCCGAGCTTTACCACGCCGACCGCAAGCACGTTAGGCGGCTGATGGCCGCCGCGCCCCGGGTCTGTAAGCGCAATCTGAGCCTCGCGCGGGCCGAGCGCCATGTGAAAGTGCTGCGCCGCGCGGGCGCCGTCGCTGTGGCCAAGCCGCGGTCCGATACCGCCCCGGCGCCGAGCCAAGCGCCGGTGATCGGCGAATCCATGATCGCCGACTCTGTGATCGCCGACTCCGTGATCGGCCACTCCGTGTTGGCCCACTCCGGTATCCCCGCGTCCTCGGCGGCGCGCCCCCCGGGAGGCTCGGGACTGCAATCCACGCCAGCGGCCAGCCATCTCGCGGAGGAGGGTGCTATTGTGGACGAGCCTGTCGGCGCCGGCACGGACGCGCGCGACCTGGACGCCGATGACGCCCCATCATCGGTGCCGCCGCCAGTGGACGCCCTGGATCCTGGTGACGAGCCGGCGCGGCGCGGTGCCTGGCGCTCGGCGTCCCTGGGTCTGACCGCAGGCTTGGTGCTCGGCATCCTGGTGGGCTGGTGGGCGGCGCACAGCCTCGGTCCGGTCCCATTTGGCGGCCCTGGTGTTGCCGCGCCGGCGGCTACGTCGGATGCCCCGCCGGCGCTGGCCGATGCGGCGCCGCGCCCTGCCCTGGAGCGCCTCCCGGAGCCCGCCGAGGCCGCAGCGCCCGCCACTGTTGCGGCGGATGACCGGGAAGCATCCGGCGAGGGTGGCGATGCGTCCGCTACCTATGAGGCCGCGGCAACAGTGACCACCCCTGAGCCGGTGGCGGTCAGCGTGCCGGCAAGTGCGCCAGACGACGCGGGCGCACCGGAGGTCGCCGTCGCCGGAGATGGCCCCTTCGGTCTCGATCAGGGCATGCCGATTGCCGCCTTGGACCTGTCCGATGACGTGTCCGATGATGGTCGCGAGCCAGGACACCAGCGATTGGCGGCCGTGCCGCGGCCACTGCCGGGGATTGACCGAGTCGTCGCCATCGCAGCGGACGGTACCGGAATCTGCGGCATCGATGCCCGAACCCACACCATCGAAACCGGTGCCGATGGCACCGCGCTGCGTGACGCCTTCGCCGAGATGGAGGCGGCGCTCGACCGCCGCTATGACGCACGACACCGGACCAACATCCGCTTGAGCCGCGCCAGCGGTGCCTCGGATCTGTCGTGGATGCAGCAGTTGCAGAGTGGTGAGCGGCGCTTGACGAGTGTCTGGGCGGGCAGCGTCGAGGCGCCGCTCGCCGATGAGCTGCAAAGGATCACCCTGACTGCCAGCGCCGAGGCCGAGGACCGTGGTCTCATCCGGATCGCCTATCGCTTCGGCAATTACGCGGAGTGCATGGCGGAGCTCAGCGAAGCGCCCGGCGACCATTGAACCCGGAAAGAGCAGTCGGAGCATCGTCAGGGTCCGCCCCTGCGGTGGCCAGCGAGGCGCATCTAGGCGTAGCGATCATCCATGACAATGCGTTGGAACGAAGCCAGGCGGCGCCTGGCCAGTCGGCTTCGGGGGAGACCGTTGCGACCGGGCCCGAGATGCGCCGGAGCATGGCGGTGGACGCATCCGGCTAGCAGTCGCGCCAGGCCGCGGTGACATAGAGCGGGTCGAGATCCGCTCCTTCCGTGGTCATGAAGGCGCCGAGTCTCATGGGCACCTTGCCGCCGGTGACATCCACGGCGACCGTCTTGACGCCCTCCGCGCGCAGGTCCGCCAGCAGCTCCTTGACCGCGTGTTAGCTCGCCTTCGGGTCGACCGGGTGCTGAAGGATTCGCCGGCCGATCGCGCGGCTGTCCAACCGCTCCGTAACCGCCTCCAGCTCCTCGGCCGCGGCCTGGCTCTGCTGCGTGGCGGAGAAGGCGACAGAATTCGGCTTCGCCGTCTCCATGACGAAGCGTGGCACGCCCGCCCGGCTCACCTTGAACAGGATGCCGGCCCATTGCGCGTCTTCGCGCACGAGCCCTCCAACCTTCGAGAAGCGATTGGTGCGGAGCCACAGGCGCATTGCGTCGCGCCGCAGAAAGCCCCACAGCCGGATGCCGATGCCACACAAGGTTGTCAGCAACCCCAGCACGGCGGACAGGCGCTCCAGTAACTCCCATGGCGTCAAGGCATTTCCTCCAGCAGCAGGCGCACCTCGAAGGCCTCCAGGCGTGCGCCGCAGGCATCTATCTGCGCCGGCGACAGGTCTTGCCCTCCCGGGGGACGACAGCAACCGTGACAGTGGAAGATCGCGTCCGCGCTGTCAGCGCTCAGGATGCGCGCGGACTAGAGGCGGAGCCTGTCGGCGGCGGTGCGTACTCGGCGGGGAATACGCGGCGGATCTCGGCGGGTAACTTCTCAATAACTCAGGGCAAGGCGCCTGCCGCTGCGGCGTGCTCGCGGATGATGTCGGACAAGGGGGCGATCGCACCCTGTCCTCGGATGCGGTCGCCGAGATAGTCC
>JANQFI010000369.1 GCA_028277905.1 Chromatiaceae bacterium
ATGGCGCAGGATTCTCGTCCGCCTTCGCGAAGCGGCAGCGCGTGCATAGTCGTTCCATGTGCGCGTTGCCGCGACAAAGCAGGCGGGCGAGAAGACAAGCCAGGCGGTATGTTGGTTGACAGAAATCGCCTAAGCGCTATCGGGACGGTCTGGCGCGGCTTGCCGAGTTGCCGCACAACCCTACCGGCGAGATTCCCGTCCAGCTGCATGCCCTCTGACAGCGTCGTCGGCCGCGCGTCCAGCAGGGGGTGCTGGACCACAGGGCCCTGGGCGAACAGGTCCTCTGAGCCCACCGTCGCGCCCTTGGCATTGGACAGCGCGAGCTCGGGCGCCCTGTCGCCGACCTCGAGACCTGGGTCGGGCATGGCCTTGGCGAGATCTTCTGCGGCCGCTGTCATCGTCGCCTCGTCCGTCTCGCTCATCCTCGGACCCTTGGACGCCGCGCGCCCCGCGTCAAAGGCCTCTTTCGCTCCGCGCTAGCTTGGGAATCGAGTCGCCGCTGGGCGCCAAGGCGGTGCGCGGATATGACTCGCTGGCTGAGGTAAGGCGCGCTGGCGAGGCCGAGCCGATCGTCCGGCGCGCGCTGGCCAGCGGCGCCGGTGCCGGCGAGCCGCGACTACTCTGGCAGGTCCAGGGCAACCTGAGCGCACTCTACCGCCGGCGCAACGCCGGAAAGCGTTCCCACAGGTACCAGGCCAGCGCCAACCCCGGGGCGAGCCAGCCGTTGCGCAGCAGGTGGCGTGCCAGCAGCAGCAGGAAGAGCGCGAGTGCGATGGTGCGGCGGTCGGGGCGCAGACCAGCACTGGCCCTGGGCATCCGAGGCTGTGTCAGCTTGGTCTTGTCCGGATTGGCAGGCATCGACACCCGCGGGGCGTCTGCCCTGGGCGCAACGCTGATGCCGGCGGCCCGCAACGCCCGTTGTGCAAACGGGGCCGTGGGCATGGCTCGCGGGGCCAGCTGCAGCGTCAGGCCGGCCCGGCCGGGGTGGCAGCGTACGGCCCTGATGCCCGGTTGCAAGGCGAGCTGTGCGGCGGCGGCCTCGAACCAGTCCCTGTCATGGCGGCGCGCCGGCACGCGCAGGCGCAGCCGGGCGCTGCTGGCGTGGATCGGGTAGGCGGTGTCCATGCCTGGTGCCGGGTCGCGGCGGCCGTTCAATGGCCGTCTATGGCGCCTAGGTGGAAGGCGAGCCAGGTGTTCAGCGCGAAGAGCGCGAACAGGGCCAGGCTTGCCCAACTCCCGATGCGCAGCACCCGAGTGCGGGGCCGCAGGTAAATGGCGCTGACGACGATGCCGGTCATGGCCACCGCGGTGAAGGCGGAGACCAGGTGCCCGGCGGAGATGTCGGCGTAGAAGGAGCCTCGGGTGTAGACCAGGTCGTCGACGGCCAGCACCAGGATGTTGAACATATTACTGCCGAGCACGTTGCCGGCGGCCATGTCAACAGCGCCGATGCGCAGCGCCGCCAGGGTCACCACCAGCTCCGGTAGCGAGGTGCTGAGCGCGGTGAACAGCGTGCCGGTGAAGGACTGGTTCCAGCCCATCACCAGTGCGAGGTCCTCGGACACATAGGGCAGCGCGATGCCCGCGGCCACCACGACCGCGGCTGCCACCGTGTAGCGGATGGCGACATACCTGAGTGAGTGCTCTGCGTAGCGGTCCGGCTCCTGCTCGGTGAACGCCCCGACCTTTTCCTCGTGGAAGCCGTGCAGGGTGCGGATGGCCACGGCGTACACCAGCACGATGGCGGGCGTGCCCCAGGACAGGTGTCCGGCCAGGGTCGACAGGCCTGCCTGCGCCGCCAGCAGCGCCAGCGCTGAGATGCTGATCAACAGGATGCCGAAGCCCGCGGACATGACGTGCTGCCGCTGCACCCGCGCCAATACCGGCCCGCGGCGGCTGAACAGGTCCAGTACCGCGAACAGGGCGAGGTTGTACACGCAGCTGCCATAGACGTCGCCGGCGGCGATGTCCGGCAGCACGGCAACGGCGGCGGCGGTGATACCGGCCGCCAGCTCCGGTAGCGAGGTCACGGTGGCGATGAGCACCAGCCCGACCCAGGAGCCGCCCATGCCAGTCTTGTCGGCGATGGCGTCGCCGTAGTCTGTCAGCTTGACTCCGGCGATGCCGATGGCGAGCACGCAGAGGCCGTATTGGGTCCAGACCAGGGGCGCCGTGGGCTCCATGAAGAACACTCCGGGGTGATGGCGATTGGATGCGCGCAGGCCCGGGGGCCGGATACGCGGATATGAAAATGTCCGGCAATCACTCAAGCGGGTGCCGACCGGCTGCCGGCCGCTATTGTGCCTGAAGCGAGCCTGGACTCAACGCCCGCGACAGGCGTTGTCCTAGCGGCCAAAGGGAATGCCGTGATAAGCGACGTCCGCGTCAGCCGGCGGAGCCCCTGAGGGAGTGGGACAGGGTCGAGGTGCTACCCTGCTGCGGATACCCTGATTCCTTCTTTGGGACATTGGCGCAGGTTACCAGGAACCGGCGGAGCTCGTTGCTGAGGTCGCGCGCCTCCCCGAGCCGCGCCCGGGTGAGGCGCCTGCAGGTCTGGATACAGCGCATTGCGCCCTCCCACAGATGATCCTGGGGCGGCGAGCAGGGAGATGCTACTGGACGCTGCCGAAGGACGGGTCCACGGCCCCGGCCGGCGCCCGCAGTCCGGCGAGCCGGCAGCCCTGTGCCACCGGACCGCCCGGGAAGATCCCGTATAGGTACTTGATCCCGCCTTGGGCGTGGAAGTGCTCTTGGAGAGCATCATGTACGACCCGCACGCTCGGCGCTTCGCCGCCGGCGTAGAAGCGCTGCAGGGCGCGAATGACGGCCCAATGGTCATCCACCAGCGCGATGTCCTCGGCTGCGGCGGCGACCTCGGCGCTGGTGCGCGTCCACTCCGCCGGGGCGTCCGGGAAGTCCGGATCCCGCGCGCCGGCACCAGGGTTCAGGATCTCTTGTATCGTCTCGGCCATGGGTTGCATCCTCCGTCGGCTATCGGCGGGCCCAGAAAGGGGTCTAGGCCAGGGTGGCGCCAACAGTGGTACTGGACTAGGCCCGGGTCGTCAAGGGTTTTGCAGCAAGATATCGGCCGCGCAGGGCGCTTATCTGCGGCTGTTACCATGCTGACCACCAGCCGATCCATGCGCCCAGCAGGAGGCCGGCCAGCGCGGTCGCCAACGCGAGTCGCCAGCAGGGCGCATCCGGTCGGCGGGCTGGCTCGTGCATACCAGAAGTGGCCTCACCGAGTGGCGGCGACAACCTGGGTCGGGATGCATCGCGATGGCTGCGTGCGGGCCGCTCGGGCTCTGCGGCTGACGCACTCGCTGGCAAGACCCCAGGACGAGGCTCCGCCCTTTGGATCCCGGTCGGCGACTGCAGCAGGGTCGGCAACAGCCGCACCAGATCCGCATCGCTTGATGCGATCACCAGGCCCCGGCGATGGGCGGCCGCCGCCAGCGGCCACTCGGCATCCCGCCGGCGGATGACCAGGGGCGGTGCATCGGTGCCGCCCGGCGTCTGCAGTAGTTCCAGCAACTCCAGTGCGTTCATGCCCGGCAGCACAGGTGCGGCCACGATCAGGTCCGGACGCCATGTGCGCAGTGCCAGCAGCGCCTGCTCCGCGCTGCTTGCCTGCCTGACCTCGACGCCCAGCGCCTTCAGCGCCAGCCGCAGCCTGTAGCGGGCGGGCGCGGACGCCTCGATGAGCAGGACTTCCATGTGTCGCGGGCCCACACCAGGGGGCTCGTCGGCGCTTACCTCCTCCGCCGTGGGTTGCCGCATGCGAGCTCCGGTGACCGAAGATTCGAGGACTGCGAGTATAGGTAACCGCCGAAGCCGCGCGCTATTCCGGTCCAAGTCCCTGTGGTCCGGGCGCCAGTCCTTGGCTCTGTGTGGACCAGCGCGGTCATCGCGGCCCTCGCTTGGTCGCGTGCCGGGATTGCCCGTACCATTGACACGCAGTTGCGCCTGTTTCAGATGCTCAGCCCGGAGATCATGCCCATGCAATTGAACGGTGTAGAGGCGCGCGTGCTGCCGGATGCTGCCGCGGTTGCCGACGAGATCGCCGACATCGTGCTCGCCGTGGCGGCTGAATCCATTGCCGCCCGCCGTGCATTCCGCTTGGCGCTGACCGGCGGCAACACCCCCTTGGGCGCCTATCGGCTGCTAGCGCAGGCACAGGCCGACTGGGCGCACTGGCACATCTACCACGGCGACGAGCGCTGCCTGCCCGTCGCCGACGCCCAGCGCAACAGCAGTGCCGCCGATGCGGCCTGGCTGCGCAAGGTATCCATACCACCCGCGCAAGTGCACCCGATCCCGGCGGAGCACGGCGCCGAGCATGCAGCCGCCGCCTATGAGCCGATCGTGGCCGCTGCGCTGCCGTTCGATCTGGTACTGCTGGGTATGGGCGAGGACGGCCACACCGCGAGCCTCTTCCCGGAGCAGGAGATTCGTCCCGGCCCGCTCGTGACTGCGGTGCACAATGCCCCCAAGCCGCCGCCCGATCGGGTGTCGCTGACGCCCTCGGCGCTCTGCCGTTCGCGGCGCATGATCATCATGGTGACCGGCGCCGCCAAGCGCCCGGCGCTGGCACGCTGGGAGGCCGGGGAGGGCTTGCCGGTGGCGCGCGTTGCCGCAGGCGGAAGCGCGCTCCTGCTAATGGATCTGGCCGCCATGCCCGGTGACAGCTAAGGCGATTGCCGGAAACAAACATACCGAATGGCGCAGGATTCTCGTCCGCCTTCGCGAAACGGCAGCGCGTGCATAGTCGTTCTCTGTGCGCGTTGCCGCGACAAAGAAGGCGGGCGAAAAGACAAGCAAGCCGGTATGACAAGCGACAGCAATCGCCTGAAGCCCCGTGCACGAGAGCGGTCGACCGCAGGATGCCCTCGGCGGCGACCGGCGCGCGCCGCGCCCGCGAGCCCTTTCGTTCTATCCCCAACCCCGCCTCGATCCGTCATGACCCTGCAGCTGGCCGTCGCCATCGCCCTCCATCAACTCGCCACCGTGATCTGGGTCGGCGGCATGTTCTTCGCGCACTTCGCGCTGCGCAGCTCGGCACAGCACCGGCTGGACCCGCCGCAGCGGCTGCCGCTGTTGTTGTCGGTATTCCAGCGTTTCTTCGCCTGGGTGTGGATCGCCGTGGCAGTGCTCTGGGTCAGCGGCTTGTGGATTTTTCTGGGGATCTACGAGGGTGCCATGGCCTGGCACGTGGATGCCATGATCGGCTTGGCGCTGGTGATGACGGCGCTGTTCGCGTACATCTACTTCGTCCCCTATCGCGCACTCGGCCAGCGCGTGGCGGCGGCGGACTGGGATGCCTCGGGCCGGCGGGTTGCGATCATCCGCCGCATCATCCTGGTCAACCTCGGGCTCGGCATCATCGCGGCGATGCTGGGATCTGCGGGCCGTTATCTGCAATGATCTCGGCCCGTACCTGAACAGGCGTCGCCGCTGCGCCCGGACCGACCGCCAGCACGCGATATTCACCTAGCGCCGTCCCTAGATGCCCTCTGCAAAAAAAGGCCCCGGAACGGGGCCTTGTCGCGTCTTGACGCGGGATGCTGCCGCTCGTTTGGGCGCTCAGAAGGCCGGGCCGGGTTCTTTGCCGAGCTTCTTCAGGATGATGGCGAGCGGGCAGAAGCCGGTGAAGGCGGACTGCAGCAGGTTCAGGCCCACGAAGCCGGTCAGCAACAGCCACCACTGGCTGATCGTAAAAGCGAGGATGGCGGAAATGACGACGACGCTGCCGGCAAAGGCGAGGACGATGCGTTCGATGTTCACGGATTACCTCAAGCGATTGCTGTCTGTTCTGTGCTTTCTCTTTCCAAAGCCCTTTATTATGCGTAAATACAGTGCCTTGCGCAAGTGCCCTAGGGGAGGATTCCATGTCGGACGACGCCTACACTGACCGCTGCCAAGCGCAGCTGGTGGAGCGTCTGCGCGCGCGCCTGGCTGCCGAGATGCCAGGCGGCGGGGAGGTCATCGAAACCCACATCTCGCGCGTGCTGCTGGCGGGTGACTGTGCGTACAAGTTCAAGAAACCGGTGCGCCTGGGCTTCCTGGATTTCTCGACCCTGGAACGCCGCCGGCATTTTGCCGAGGAGGAGCTGCGCCTCAACCGGCGGCTCGCCGCAAGGCTCTACCTGGGTGTCCTGCCGGTTACCGGCACGCCTGCCGCGCCGCGCCTTGGCGGCGATGGGCCGCCGCTGGACTACGTCGTGCAGATGCGCCGATTTCCGCAGCAAGCCCTGCTGACGCGGCGCGCGCTGACGCCGGAGGTAACCGATGCCCTGGCCGAGCGCATCGCAGCCTTCCACGGCGCCCTGTCGGCAGCGGACCCTGAGACGCGGTTGGGCGCGCCCGATCAGGTGCTGGCCCAGATGCTGGAGAACATTCGCATGATCCGCGACGCGATCGCGCCGCAGCCCGCGCTGGCGGCGCGGCTGGACCGCCTCGAGCGGTGGACAGGGCGGCGCTTCGCCGAGCTGGCACCGGTGTTTGAGGCGCGCTGGCGTGATGGCGCAATCCGCGAATGTCACGGCGACCTGCACCGTGGCAATATTGCCGTGCTGGACGGCGAGCCCGTGATCTTCGACTGCATCGAGTTCGATCCGGCGTTCCGCTGGATCGATACCATGAGCGAGCTGGCATTTCTGTTGATGGACCTGGAGCACGCCGGCGAGCTCGCGCAAGCGCGGCGGCTGCTGCATGGCTATCTGCTGCTGACCGGCGACTATGCCGGCCTTGCGGTGCTGCGCCCGTACCTGGTCTATCGCGCGCTGGTGCGGGCCAAGGTCACCGCCATAGGCGCGGCGCAGCACCACCACGGCGATGCGTCGCTGGAGGCGGGGTTGCGCGGCTATGTGCAACGGGCGCTGGCGCTGACGCATGCGCCGGCGCCGCGGCTCGTGATCCTATGCGGGCTTTCCGGCTCCGGCAAGACCTCGCTGGCGGCGGCGCTGAGCGAGCGGCTGCCGCTGATTCACATCCGCTCCGACGTCGAGCGCAAGCGGCTGTTCGGGCTGCCGCCCCTGGCGCGGGCCGGGGCAGCACCGGCGGCCGGCATCTATGCCCCAAACGCCGGTGAGCGCACCTACCGCCGCCTGCTGGCGCTGGCGGGGAGCATCATCGGGGCCGGCCATGGCGTGCTGGTGGATGCGACCTTCCTCGCCGCTGCCTGGCGGCGCGCCTTTCTTGACCTTGCCCACCGGCTCGGCTGCCCCTTCGACATCCTGGCCCTGGACGCGCCGCCGATGCTGCTGCGCCGGCGCGTGGCGCGACGCCTGGCAGCCGATACCGATGCCTCCGACGCCGACCTCGCCGTGCTGAGCCACCAGCTTGCCGGTCGTGAGCCCCTGTCCGCGGCGGAGCGCTCGCATGCCGTCTTCATCGACAGCCGTGGCCCCTGCGCCCTGGACGCCTTGGTGCGGACGCTCTCCGACTAGTGGAGCAGGGCAGATTGGATTTCGGTCAGGGCGTCGGGTGGAGGGGCGTTCATCGCGCCGTCAGGGAGCGCATGCCGCTGGTCGGCATGGGCCGACTTTTCATCCGCGACTCTCCGCGCCTGTGCCATGCTGATGCAGCGGGAGACAGCGACGATAACGCACAGCCGATTAGGCCCAGCAATGGTATACCAGGGCGAAGAACAGGCGTTGGAAGCGAACGCCGGGCGGGCAGCGCAGGGCGCGCAGCGCGGTGTCACGGGCAGGTCTGCCGGCGCGCTGCGCGCCGCCATCCCCACGCGGTCGGGTCGGATTGCCACCCATCCCACGCAGTTCGAGCCGGCCCATGCCGAGCGCCTGGGCGTGCCCGACCCAGGCCTGCATCTCGACCTCAAGCCAGCCTCGCAGGGCGAAGGACCCCTGGAGCGGTTGCCCATCGTCGAGACCCAGGTCACCGTGCTGTTGGCGGACATCCGCGACTTCACGGCGCTGATGGAGGCCTATCCGCCGCGGCTGATGGCGCGGCTCCTGAACCGCTTCCTCGCGGCCATGTGTGCGATCGTCGACCGCTACGACGGCTACGTAGACAAGTTCATGGGCGATTCGGTGATGGCGGTGTTCGGCGTGCCGCGGCGTCGCCCCGACGACCTGCTGCGGGCGCTCGCCTGTGCCGCGTCCATGCAGCAGGCCCTGGCCAAGCTGAACCAGCGCCACCACCGCCGCGGCGAGCCGGCGCTCTATGCCGGCATCGCCGTGCACCTGGGTGCGGTCATGGCCGGTAGCTTCGGACCGCCGCGGCACAATGCCTACACGGTGATCGGCGACACCGTGAATCTCGCCGCCCGCATCGAGGCCTTTAGCCTGCGCGGACAGGTGCTCATCAGCGAGGCCGCCTACGCCCAGGCAGCGGGATGGATCGAGGTGGGATCGGGCAACCTGGTGCAGCCGAAGGGCGCCACGCGACCGCTGACCCTGTATCCGCTGCGCACGGTGACCTATGGCGTGCAGCTGCGGGTGCCCTCGGTGGAGCCGCGCAAGTCGCCGCGGGCGCGGGTGAGCATGGATGCGGTCTTCCGCCCGGTACAGGCCAAGCGTGTCGATGCCGAGGGATTCCATGGGCATGTCCGGGATATCGGCTACCATGGACTCTCGGCAGACCTCCCGGTGGCGCTGCCCAGCCTCACCGAGCTTGCCATCCGGCTGCCGCAGATGAGCCTAGGGCCTGGCTGCGGCGATCTCTATGCACGGGTGCTGCGGACGGTGCCGGAGGCGACCGGCTACCGGACGAGTCTCGCCTTCACGTCAGAGGACACGCCGGCCCACCGATACGTGAAGGCGCTGGTCGATGAGCAACTCTGGCGGCGCTGAGGGCGCTACTGGATGGCGTAGATTTCCACCCGGCGATTCGCGCGCCTGCCGATATCCGTCGCATTGTCGGCGATCGGGTTGTCTTCGCCCAGCCCTGTCGCGCTGAGGCGATCCATGGCGACGCCGCGCTCGATGAGCGCCTGCATCACCGCCTCCGCGCGCCGCTGCGAGAGCTCCCGGTTGATCTCGGTGCTGCCGGAGCTGTCGGTATGGCCTTCCACACGGATAGTGAGATCCGGCTGTCGCTTCAGGAATGCGGCAATGCGATCGAGGCTCGGCAGCTCCGCGTCCGGGAGTGTGGCCGTGCCTGAGGCGAACCTAAGCTCATCGCCGGCGAGGCTCAGCAGGATGCCGTTCCCGGTGAGCCTGCCACCCAGCGCGGCGGCGTCGTTGTAGAACGCCTGCACATGCGCGACGGCAGCGGCGCGGCTGGCCTTGGCGTCCGCCATGGCCTGCTCGTGGCCCGCCTCGGCCGCCGCGAGCTGCTGCTCCAGCGCGGCGATGGACTGGTCGCGCTTGGCGATGCGCGCGTCGCAGGCATCGGCGCCCTCGGCACTGGCCTGCTGTGCCACCTGAAGTTGCTGTCGCAGGGCCGCGCGCTCCCTGGTCAGCTCGGCCTCGGCGTCGGCAAGTCTCCGCTCCGCCTCGGCAAGCGCTTGCCGGTGGTCCGCAGCGCGCTCGTCGCGGGCGGCGCGCTCTTGTTCCAGCGCGGCATCGCGCTCGACGAGACCCTGTTGCAGTGCGGCGACCTCGTCCCGGAGCCCGGCGATGAGCGCCTCGGCCTTGGTCAGCTCTGCGGCCAGCGGATCGGCCGCGCTCGATGCCTCGCCGAGCTGTTTTTCGACCGCCTCGCGCTCGCGGACCGCGGCTTCGAGCTCCTGCCGCAGCTCGGCGACAAGGGACTGGCTCTGCTCCAGTTCTTCCTGCCATTGTGTCGGCTCGCCGATGGCCGCCTTGGCGGCGGGGTTGGCGCGCTCGGCCAGCATATCGCGCTCCGAGGTGAGATCCACGAGCTTGTCTTTCAGGTCCTGGATCATGGCCTCTTCCTTGTCCACCAGCTCTTGCAGGCGCTGCTGGCGCTTCGCCCCGCGCTCGAGCTTGTCGCGCAGCGCCGCCTCGACCTGATTGGCCGTGTTGATCTCGAAGTGGAGCCCAGCGATGGTCTCGTTGTCGGCGCTGAGCTTGGCCCTGAGCTCGTGGTTCTCTTCGGTGATCTCCACCAAGCGCTCGTTGAGCTCGCTCACCGACGCCTTGTTCTGCGCCAGCTCGCGCCCCAGGGTGGAGTTGGTCTCACGGAGCTCGGCGATCTCCCCCCGGCGACGCTCCGCCGTCTGGCGCGCTTGCGCGAGCTGCTGCTGAAGCCGGTTCAGGGTCTCCCCGTGCTGCTGCTGCACGCTGGCGACAGCGTCTTCGTGCCCGGCCTTCAGCTCGCGTATCGACTCGGCATGGCCGGCCTGGAGGGCCTTGATGTCCTGCCGGTGCCTGGCTTGCAGCGCCGCGACCTGCTCCTCGGCACTCCGGGCGGCCCGGGTAGACTCGTCCAGCCGGGTGTCGGCGGCGGCGATGCGCGCCGAGGCATCGGACAGGGCCGCCCGCGTTGCGGCGAGCTTCTGCTTCTGCACCTCGCTGTGGTGGCCGTAGACGAGCAGCACAGTCACCAGCGTCGCGAGCACGAGCCAGAACAGGATCGGGCAAAGCTGCGGATCGTCGTCTGTGCGCGCTGACATGCGTTCTCTCCGACGGAGACCAGCCTTTGCCATGGTTTTGCCTATGGGCTCGTATCGGTGTCGCGGCGCGCATTATGGCGCGTCCACGGCCTGGGAGATAGGGAGACCCCGGGGGAATCTGTGCCGGGTTCGCGTCCAGCCGCGGCGCGGGGCAAGCGCAAAAAAGGGGCCTTTCGGCCCCGGGAGCGTGATCGGTGCGACTCGCCGGCCGCGGCCCGGGCGTACTGCCTCGGGCCGCGCCGGTGCGGGTCAGCCGAAGATGTCGTGCACGATATTGTCGTACCAGCTGTAGGCGTATTCGACCTCGCGGGCGAGGGCGAAGTCCTCGGCATCGGACGGCGTGAGACCACCCGCGCCCTCGACACCAGCGATCTCGGCGCCGTCCTCGCTGAGCCGATACACCGCGGCGACGGAGATGCCGTAGTCCTTGCCGATAATGCTGTAACAGGTGTTGACATAGGCCGGCACGCCGGGCTCCTCGTCGTTCAGCAGCGCGACGATGGCCGCGGCGGTCACCTTGGCCTGACTGTTGGCGGCGTATGCGGACTTGGGCATCTTGGTGGCGATGGCGGCGTCGCCGATCACGTGCACGCCCGCTACCTGCGTGGACTCGAAGGTCTTCTTGTTCACTGGGCACCAGCCGCTGTCGTCCGCGAGCCCGGAGTCGAGCGCGATCTTGCCCGCCGACTGCGGCGGAATGACGTTGACGACCGCGCCCTTCACCTCGTCGCCGAAGTCGGTCTCCACCGACAGGTTGTCGGGGTCGACGCCGACCACGGTGGCATCCGGGCCCGGCTGCCATTCGATGAGGCTGTCTTCGGTGCCGAAGCCGTAGAGCCGCTCCCAGCCCTGGGTGAACAGGCCCTGCTTGGAGAAGGCTTGCTTGCTGTCGAGGATCAGCACCTTGGACTTGGGCTTGGCCTCCTTGAGATACATCGCGATCTGGCTCGCACGCTCATAAGGTCCGGGTGGGCAGCGAAAGGGATTCGGCGGCGCCACGATGACCACGACGCCACCGTCGTCCATGGCCGTAAGCTGGCTGCGCAGGATCTTGGTCTGCTCGCCCGCCTTCCAGGCGTGCGGCATCTTCTGCGCGACCTCTTCGCTGTAGCCCTCGATCTTGTCGTACAGCAGCGAGATGCCCGGGGAGACGACGCAGCGCTCGTAGGGATACTCGCCGCCGTCGGTCTTGACGACCTTGTTGTCCGCATCGATGCCGGTGGCGGCCTCGTGCACGACCTTGATGCCGCGGGCCTTGAGGCCGTCGTAGCCCTGCTTGATCTGGTCGAGCGTGCGCTCGCCGCTCAGCACCTCGTTGCTGAGGTAGCAGGTGTAGTAGTCCTCGTTCGGCTCGATGATGGTGACGTCGATGCTCTCGTCGGCCATCTTGATGTACTTGGCCGCGGTGGCGCCGCCGGTGCCGCCGCCGACGACGACCACCTTCTTGCCTTGGCCAAGGGCGATACCCGGTGCACCGAGTGCGCCGATGGCGGCGATGGCGCCGGTGGCCTTGACGAAGTCACGTCTGTTCATGGTCATGGGCTGTTCCTCCTGCGCGGGTGGTTATTCGTCTTCGTCTTCGTCATCGGAGCTCTCGAAGTCGGTATAGGCCGCATAAAAGGCGTAGAGCGCGGCGAGGCTCTCCTCACCCTCGGCTTCCAGCATGCTGTCGAGCTTGCGGGCCATCTTTTTCGGTAGCTCGCGGCGCTCCTCGGCGAAGTCGGTCATGGCGTACTTCAGGTACGGTGTCCACTGACCGGCCAGGATGTAGTAATCCTCTTCTTCTGGCACCGGCTTGCCGCCTTCGACGTGGCACTTCTCGCAGTAGCGGTCGTGCAGCTTGGCGCCCTTGTCCACCAGCGATTGGTCAAAGTCCTGTTGCGCGGGCTGGTACGCGATGCCGTGCAGGTACTCGCCCATCAGCTCGTACTCCTCTTCGGTGTAGCCGCGGGCGATGCGGCCCATGATGGTGGAGTAGGTCTCGTCGTCGGCGAAGGCGATCATCATGTCCACGAACACCAGCGGGTCCATCGCCGCGATGGTCGGGGAGGCCGTGCCGACGCTGTTGCCGTTGGTGCCGTGGCAGCCGGCGCAGGTGTCCACCAACATCTTGCCGGTGGCGAGGTCGTCGTCGGCCGGCGCCGCGGCGGACAGGCCCAAGGCCAGGGCTCCGCCGACGAGGGCCGTTGTCATCGTTGCTTTGGCCATGCTTTCTCCTTCTCAGGGGTCTTCAGGCTTGTGGTTCGTGCGGAGTCTGGCGCTCCGCCATGCCGGACTGCTCAACCGCGCGCGGTTGCATGATCCGTGCATCGGGCTGGTGTAGCAGCGGTTGCGTGCAGGTTGGGCACCCGGTGCCGATGCGATCGGCGTCGCTACGGCTGCACCAGAGAGGTCATCGCCTCCTCGTTCCCGCTCGACCGCGCCAAGTCGGCGGCCGTCATGCCCTCGGCGTCGGTCAACGCCGGGTCGGCATGGTGCCGGAGCAGTGGGGCGATGAGATCGTTGTGCTCGGTGACGACGGCTTCCCGCAGCGCGAAGTTGCCGTCGTTGTCTTTGATGTTCGGATCGGCGCCGCTTTGCAGCAACCGATCGGCGACCGTGGCGTGGCCACGGTTCACCGACCAGATGAGTGCCGTGGCACCCAGTTCGTCGCGCGCGTTGACGTCGGCGCCCTGCTCCAGCAACAGATCCAGCACCTTGGCGTGGCCCGCATCGGCGGCCAGAATGAGCGCTGTGGCGGCGTCGTCGTCGCGCGCGTCGACATCGGCGCCGCCCTCCAGCAACAGCGCCACGACCTCGGCGTGGCCGCGCTCTGCGGCCTGCATCAGCGCGGTGCGGCCGTCCTTGTCGGACGCCTTTGGATCGGCGCCGCCATACAGCAGCTGCTCGACCATCTGCGCGATGCCGTAGCGGGCGGCGATCATCAGCGCATCCCAGCCGGCACGGGTGCGGTCGTGGACATTGGCGCCGCGCTCGATGAGCAAAGCGGTGAGGCCGATGTGGCCGTTCTCTGCGGCGAAGGTGAGTGGCGAGCAGCCGGCAACGGTGCGGGCGTTGACGTCGGCGCCTCGGCTCAGCAGCAGGGCCGCGGTCTCGAGATTGCCGGCCTCGACGGCAAACATGAGCGCGGTCTTGCCGAAACGGCTCGGCGCGTCGACGTCCGCGCCGATGTCCAATAGCCGTTCGACGGTTTCGGTGTCATCGATCATGGCTGCGATGCGCATTTCCTTCGCCAGCGCCGTCTGATCAACGCCAAGCTCGTCGGCGAGCGTCGGCGGCGTGGTATACAGGGGCAACATCAGGCAGCTAATGAGCGCGAGGCCTACCCATCGCCGAGCCGTGCGGGCCGACGCGGCGTGCCGCAGATGCCGAGACACTGGAGTGGTCGCCTGGCCGCTCATGCGTCGTCGTCGGGCTCGACCGGCTCGTCGTGCACGACGCCGGTGTGGCAGTCGATGCAGGTCTGCCCCTTCTCCTCGGCGCGTGCATGGCGGCTGCGGGCGGAGCGGTCTTGCTCCGAGAGGTCCATATGGTCGAACTCGTGGCATGAGCGGCACTCGCGAGAGTCGCTGCGGCGCATCTTGTCCCAGACACGGCGCGCCATGTCCCAGCGGTGCGCCTCGAACCGCTCCGGTGTGTCGATGGTGCCGAGGATGTGGTGATACACGTCCTTGGCCGCGATCACCTTGGTGATCATCTTCGGCACGAAGGGCTTGGGCACATGGCAGTCGGCGCAAGTGGCCTGTACGCCCGACTGGTTCTTGTAATGGAGGCTTTCCTGATATTCCCTGTAATTGATCTCCATGGTGTGGCAGGAGACGCAGAATTCCGTCGTGTTGGTATAGGCCATGCCGGCGTTGAACAGCCCGGCGAAGGCCCCTCCGCAGATGAATAGGATGATCACGGCAATTAGCTTGGCGCGGCGACCCTTAGGGTTGCCGCCGCCGTGGCTGGTTGCGCCAGCGGACATGGGAGACCTCGCTCCGGTGGTAGTGCCGCGCCCGTCGCGAAGGGTGCAGCGGCAGACACGTGATGCCTTGTCGTCGGGTTCGTTATGTTTCGTGTCGGTCCGCGATACTAGAGTATCCGGCGGCGGTTGCCAACCGCCTTGCCGGCTATTCCCGAGCGCCGTGGTAGCTTATGCCGGCCGCCAGGGAAAAGCCGATTCGCGGCTGCGGATTCATTTGGCTGCAAAGGCCGACGCGCGGAGCCGCGGCTGCCGGCATGATCGCGCTTGGTGCCTATGGCGAATAAGATGGCGATAGACCTGTCTGGGGGCCAGCGCGGCTCCGCGACCGGGCAGGGCGCTGTGGCGCACTGGTGCAAGGCGCCCGCGGCGCCGGTGCTCAGCGCGGATCCGGCGCCGGCGGCGGCGCCGTGGCACCAAGGGCGCTGTGCCAGCAACGACGCTTTGCCAACCAGAGCACCGCCGCGCGGCGTCGAGTCTCGGGTGCGGCGGCTCAGGGACCCCGGAGGCGCAATGCGTTGCGCAGGTCGATCCGTGCCAGCGCTTCAGGGTCCAGCCCGGCCGTGCGGACGCGGGCGAGCAGGTCCTCGATCTGCTGCTCGGCCAGCAGCCAATCCGACTCCGCGCCACCCGGGGCGAAATTGCGCCGCTCGGCGAGGTAATAGGCGGCGACGGCGACCATTTCCCGACGCTCTGCGGGCGTGGGCTCGAAGGGTTTCTGCGGCGCCGGGCCTGGGTGGGGTCGGAACTGGGTGCCCATGCTCTGTCTGGGTCCTGCCGGTGCTTCGTCTGCCGCCGATTATGCCAGCCGGCGGCCGTCGTGGTATCCGTGCCGCCCCTGATGTCCGCCCATTGATGTCCGCCCATTAGTGTGCGCCGAGTGATGTCCGCCGAGCGTCGCCCAATCTATCCCGCCATGGATCGCGCGCTCGAGCCCAGGCTCCGCACAACCTGATGAAGCCTCAGGGCATGGCGATGTAAACTGCGCCGTTGCGTGGCGCCGCAGCTCCGCGCGCACCGTCGCATCCTGCTGCATACCTTTGGGCAATCCCCAATGAGCAACCCGGGGGGCGCCCTCCGCCTGTCCGAGGATTCTCTTGCATGACTGATCCGAAGCCGTCCACCGCCGAGCGCCTGCGCCCGTTGCTGCACGCTCTGCAAGTCGGGCTGCGCATCGCATGGCATTGGCTGCACATCGCGTGGCACTGGCTGCACATCTTTGCGGCCAAGACCTGGATCGTCTTGAAGCGCCTGCCCATCGCCACCTACTGCTTCGTGCGGGCACTGGCGGATGCCGACTATGCGCATCTGCTAACCGACTTGTACGTGGACGACGCGAGCACGCTGCCCGCAACGGCGACCAGGACAACGGCCGCCAAGCCGCCGCCCCTGCCGCAGCCGGCGGCCAAGCTGCAAGAAGCGCCGCCGGACTCGGCACTGGTGCTGCTCGGGCTGCTGCAGAAGGAGGGACGCTTCGTGGACTTCCTGCAGGAGCCCATTACCAGCTACGCCGATCAAGAGATCGGTGCCGCCGCCCGTGTCGTGCACGAGGGCTGCCAGCGCGTGCTGAAGGACTACCTGAGCATCGCGCCGGTGCGCAGCGAGACCGAGGGGAGCCGAGTGACGCTGGAGCGGGGCTTCGATGCCGCCGCGGTCCGGCCCATCGGCAACGTCGTCGGCGAGCCGCCCTTCACCGGTGCCCTGGTGCACCGCGGCTGGCGCGCCGCCGAGGTGCGGTTGCCGAAGGTCGCCGGCAGCCGCGATGTGAGCATCCTGGCACCGGCGGAGGTGGAGTTGTGAGCACGCGATTCGCCATCGGCGTCGATCTCGGCACCACCCACTCGGCGCTGTCCTTGGTCGAGATCGCCAAGTGCGAGGGCGAGGCGGTGGAGCAGCAACTGATGCCCGTCCCACAGTTGGTGGAGCCCGGCTCCATCGAGGCGCGGACGATGCTCCCGTCCTTTCTCTACCTGCCGCATCCGGACGAGCTCAAGCCCGGCGATCTCGGCCTGCCATGGCCGGCGCCGCCCGGACATGTCATCGGCGAGCTGGCCCGCAAGCAGGGCGCCAACACGCCCATTCGTCTGGTGTCCAGCGCCAAGAGCTGGCTATGCCATCCCGATGTGGACCGCAAGGCGCAGATCCTACCGCAGGAAGCCCCCGACGAGATCCCGCGGGTGTCGCCCTTCGATGCCAGCGTTGCCTTCCTGACCCACCTGCGCGAGGCCTGGAATAGCCTGCACGGCTTCGACCCGCTGGGCGAGCAGGACGTCACGGTGACGGTGCCGGCCTCCTTCGACCCCGCCGCGCGCGAGCTGACGGCGGAAGCGGCGCGGGCCATCGGCATCGAGAACCTGGTGCTGTTGGAGGAGCCGCAGGCGGCGCTCTACAACTGGGTGAACGACAGCAAGGGCAAGTGGCGCCAGGAGGTCAAGGTCGGCGACATCATCCTGGTGGTGGACCTGGGCGGCGGCACGAGCGACTTCTCGCTCATCGCCGTCACCGAGGTGGATGGCGCGCTGGAGCTGACCCGGGTCGCCGTCGGCGAGCACATCCTGCTCGGCGGGGACAACATGGACCTGACCCTGGCACACCTGGTCAAGCAGAAGCTCAAGGCCCGCGGCGTGGACCTGGACCGCTGGCAGCTTCAGGCGCTGACCCACGGCTGCCGCATCGCCAAGGAGACGCTCTTGGCCGACCCGCGCCTGGACGCCGTCCCCGTGGTAGTGCCGAGCCGCGGCGCCAAGCTCATCGGCGGCAGCATACGCACCGAGCTGACCCGCGAGGAGGTCACGGCCATCCTCATCGATGGCTTCTTCCCGGAGTGTGCCGTCACCGATCACCCGGCTCAGCGCCCCCGCGGCGCCCTGACCAAGGTGGGCCTGCCCTTCGCCCAGGATCCGGGCGTCACCCGCCACCTGGCCGCCTTCCTCAGCAAGCAGGCCGGCGCTACCGAGGACCTCGAGGGCTTCGTCGAGCACGCCCACTGGGCCACCTTCCTGCATCCCACCGCCGTGCTGTTCAACGGCGGCGTATTCAACGCCGGCGTGCTGCGCGAGCGGGTGCTGACGGTCATCAACCATTGGCTCGCGGCCGAGGACGCCCCGCCGGCGCGGCTCCTGGAGGCCAATGACCTAGACCTCGCCGTCGCCCGCGGCGCCGCCTTCTACGCCTATGTGCGCAAGCACGGCGGCGTGCGCATCCGCGGCGGCACGTCCCACTCCTACTACGTCGGCGTCGAGCGCAGCCAACCCGCCATCCCCGGCATGGAGCCCGAGTTGCACGCGCTATGCGTCGTGCCCTTCGGGCTGGAAGAGGGCTCCGAGCCCGTCTCTGCGCCGCAGGAGTTTGGCCTCGTGGTGGGCGAGCCGGTACGCTTTCGGTTCTTCGGCTCCAGTGTCCGCCACGACGACCAGGTGGGAGACCTGCTGGAGGAGTGGCCCGAGGGCGAGCTGGAGGAGCTGAAGGAGATCCAGACCAACCTTCCGGCCGAGAAGCGCAAGCGCGGCGAGGTGGTGCCAGTGCGCCTGCAGGCGTCGGTGTCCGAGGTCGGCACCCTGGAGCTGACCGCCATTCCGCTGGTCGGCGACGACACGCCCTGGCAGGTGTCGTTCAATACGCGGGGGCAGGCAGGGGAGTAGCGCGCGGCGCCCCGGCGAATCTCCGAGCACAGCGATCCGAAATCCGGATCTGGCGCGGTTCCCTGAGTGAATCTGATCTTTGACCTGTGTGACGCTGACCTATGCTGCCTGTCCCGGATCGCGCTGGCGCTCCATTCCGGGCTATAGGCAGCCGCATCGCCAGATGATGAAAGTCGTGATCGCCACTGTGTTCTCCAATGTCTTCTCCAATGTCCTCTCCAATGTTTTCTGTGGCGTTCGGAGCGACAGAGCACTCGCCAGGATGCTCGATCGAATCTGGGTTTTCGCCAATACTTCTGCGGCTACCCGAGGTCGAAACGGACCGCGAAATAGATCGCCAATTTGACCCCAGGCGCGGCATCCTCGGCCGCGTTGGCTCGCCCAACGTCTTCGATATGGCCTCGACGAATTCCACGCGGGAAGCTGGCATCTCAGCCCAAGCGCGGCAGCTGGCAGGTTACGGCGGGTGCCCGGGTCCAACTGCCAAAGAGGCTCCGGCTTAGGCGATTGCCGGAAACACACAGACCGAATGGCGCAGGATTTTCGCTCGCCTTCAAGGAGCGGCAGCGGGCGCATAGTCGAGCGCTGTGCCCGCTGCCGCGACGCAGAAGGCGGGCGAAAAGA
>JANQFI010000372.1 GCA_028277905.1 Chromatiaceae bacterium
CAGGCTACATTTGCGGATCATGAGACTCAGGTCGTAAAGCCGGAAAGCACCTTAAGTATCGCATATAGTGGTATGTTGCAAAACGGAAATCACCTAAGACCCTGACAGATTGACCGGCTAGCAGCTGATCCGCGAGCGTATCGTAGAGTAGTGAGCCCCGCCCCTGGCTCGGGGGGTTTCGCATCGCTCGGCCTCATGCGCAGTATTGCGGCTGCTCGGCTTTGGTCGATTTCTTGTATCTTTCTTGTATCTTTCTTGTATCCCGGCTGAAATCCTCCAAGGGACCGAGCTTCCCGCGCGATGGCGATGTCACATGGGCTGAGGTTCGGCGAGGTCCAGGTAGCGCGCGTGCAATGCCTGGACCTGCGGGCGCAACGCGGCGAGGTCGCCCCCGTTGTCGATGATGTCGTCCGCCACCGCGAGCCGCTCCGCGCGGCTGGCCTGGCTCGCCATGATGCGCCGCACCTCGTCCGGCTCGAGGCCGCTGCGGCGGCCCACGCGCTCGACGCACAGCGCCTCGGGTGCGTCCACCACCAGGACGCGGTCCGCGAGGTCGGTCTGGCCGGTCTCCAGGAGCAGGGGGATGACGAGTAGCGCATAGGGACCCCTGTCGGCGGCCAGTGTGCTCTGCATGCGGGCACGGATCATGGGGTGCAGGATGCCCTCCAGCCGGTGGCGCGCCGCAGAATCGGCGAACACCCGCTTGCGGAGCGCGGCCCGGTCCAGGTTGCCCATGGCGTGCAGGACCTCGTGCCCGAAGGCTTCCTCGATGGGCCCCAGCGCTGCACCGCCCGGTCCGGTCAGGGCGTGGGAGATGGCGTCGGCGTCGATGACGGTGACGCCCCGCTCGGCGAAGCGCGCAGCCACCGCGCTCTTGCCGCTACCGATGCCGCCGGTGAGGGCTATCGCGAAGGGGCGTTGGGCTGGCGGGGCAAAAGGACTAGCCAAGTCCGCTCCAGCGCAGGTACATGGCGGTAATGTCGGGGCCCCAGAGCAGGTTGATCCAGCCGGCGATGGCGAGGAAGGGTCCGAAGGGCATTGGCGTCTCGCGGCCGGTGCGGCCGGCGAGGATCAGCGCGATACCGAACAATGCCCCGGGCACGGCGGACAGCAGCACGATTTGCGGCAGCGCCTGCCACCCCATCCAGGCGCCGAACAGGGCGAGCAGCTTGAAGTCCCCGCGGCCCATGCCCTCCTTGCCGGTGAGGAGCCGGAAGGCGTGGAACACCAGCCATAGGCTGAGATAACCGGCGACGGCGCCCATGATCGCGGCATGACTGTCCACGAAGACCGGCCCCAGGCTCAATAGCAGGCCTATCCACAGCAGTGGCAGCGTGATGTCGTCCGGCAGAAGCTGGGTGTCGGCGTCGATGAAGGCCAGCGCCACCAGCCCCCAGGTGAGCAGCAGGGCAGCCGCGGCCTGCGCCGTCAGACCGAACTGCCAGACCACCACGACCGAGAGCAGCGCGGTCAGGGTCTCCACCACCGGGTAGCGCCAGGAGATTGGCGCACGGCACGCCCTGCAGCGGCCGCGCAACCAAAGGAAGCTCAGGACCGGAATGTTCTCCCATGCCCGGATGCGGTGGCCGCAGTGGGGGCAATGGGACGGTGGCTGGGAGAGCGTCAGCGCCCGCGGGTCCGGATGGCTGGCGGAGCTGGTGGCGGCCGGCTCGGCGTCCGGCTGCCGCGCCTCGGGCAGCGGGGCGACGGCGTCCGCGGTCAGCTCAGCGCAGTCCCGACGCCATTCGGCGTCCATGATGCGCGGCAGCCGAGCGATGACAACGTTCAGAAAGCTGCCCACGATGAGCCCGAGCAGGATCACGACCGTGAACAGCAGGGCGGGAGCCTCGGTCAGGGTGCTCAGCGCAGCGATGGCAAGCTCCATGGGTGTTCCAGGGATCCTTGGCGTGGCGCCGCAGTGGATCCTCGTTGCATCCTCTCAGACCACGGCCGCGAGCTTGAAGATGGGCAGGTACATGGCCACCACCAGGCTGCCCACCAAGCCGCCGATGACGACCATGATGAGCGGCTCCAGCAAGCTGCTCAGGGCATCCACCAGGTTGTCCACCTCTTCTTCATAGAAGTCCGCGACCTTGGAGAGCATCTCGTCGAGCGCGCCGGACTCCTCGCCGATGGCGGTCATCTGCACCACCATGTGGGGGAACAGGTTGCGCTGGCGCATCGTGAACTGCAGGCTCTGTCCCGTGGCCACCTCCTCGCGCATCTTCTTCACCGCGTTACTGTAGACGATGTTGCCGGTGGCACCGGCCACCGAGTCGAGCGCCTCCACGAGGGGCACGCCGGCGGCGAACATGGTCGACAACGTGCGGGCAAAGCGCGCGATGGCGGCCTTATTGAGGATGTTGCCGATGATCGGCACCTTGAGCGACACGCGGTCGATCAGCTCGCGGAATCTCCGCGAGCGCTGGAAGAGCTTGAGGATGCCCCAGACTAGAGCCCCGGCGCCGAGGAACATCGCCCACCAGTACTCGCGCATATAGTCCGAGATGGCGATGACCAGCAGCGTGAAGGTCGGTAGGTCGGCGCCGAAGCTGCTGAACATCGATTTGAACTGCGGGATCACGAACAGCATGATGATGACCGTGACGCCCACGGCGACGGCGATCACGGCCGCCGGATAGAACATCGCCTTCTTGATCTTGCCCTTGATGGACTCGGTCTTCTCCTTGTAGGTGGCGATCTTGTCCAGCAGCACGTCCAGTACGCCCGCCTGCTCGCCGGCGGCCACCAGGTTGCAGACCAGGTCGTCGAAGTAGAGTGGGTATTTGCGCAGCGCCTCGGCCATGGCGGTGCCGCTTTCGATGTCCTGTTTGACGGCCAGCAGCAGGTCCTGCATGCTGGGGTTGTCGTGGCCGCGGCCGACGATGTCGAAGGCCTGCACCAGGGGCACGCCGGCGGCCATCATCGTCGCCAGCTGGCGGCTGAACACGGTGAGGTCCTGGCTCGTGATCCTGCGCTTGCCGCCGCCGAACAGCGGCTGCGGCTTCTTGCGGACCTTGGTGGGACTGACGCCCTGGCGACGCAGGTCGGCGCGCACGAGGGCGACGCTCTGCGCCCGCAGGTCGCCCTTGACGCGGTTGCCGCGCCGGTCGACGCCTTCCCACGCGAAGACATAGGCCTTATCGGCCTTGGATTTCGGAATTGCGGTGACAGCCATAACGATCAATCCTTGGTGACGCGGTTGAGCTCGAGCAGACTGGTGATACCCGCTTTGACCTTACGCAGGCCGGATCGGCGGAGGTCCGAGTAACCCTCTTTGTCGGCCTGGTCGGCAAGCTGAATGGAGTTGCCGCCCTCCATGATGAGCCGGCCCATCACCTCCGAGACCTTGATGACCTGGAAGATGCCGACGCGGCCCTTGTAGCCGTCCACGCAGCGGTCGCAGCCGACGGCCTTATATGCGGTTATGCCCTCGGCGATCTCCTCCTCCGTGAAGCCCTCTTCGATCAGGGCCTCGCGCGGCAGGTCGTCCTCCTCGCGGCAGTACGGGCAGAGCTTGCGCGCCAGACGCTGGGCCATGATCAGCAGTACGGACGAGGCGATGTTGAACGGCGGCACGCCCATGTTGGCCAGGCGTGTCAGACACTGCGGGGCATCGTTGGTGTGCAGCGTGGACAGCACCAGGTGGCCGGTCTGGGCGGCCTTGACGGCGATCTCGGCGGTTTCCAGGTCGCGGATCTCGCCCACCATGACGATGTCCGGGTCTTGGCGCAGGAAGGCGCGTAGCGCCGCGGCGAAGGTCATGCCCGTCTTCGGATTCATGCTCACCTGGTTGATACCGGCCACCTGGATCTCCACCGGGTCCTCGACCGTGGAGATGTTGATGCCGGGCTCGTTCAGGATGTTCAGCGCCGAGTACAGCGAGACGGTCTTCCCGGAGCCGGTAGGGCCGGTGACGAGGATCATCCCGTATGGCTTCTTGATGCAGTCCAGGAAGGCCTCCTTCTGCTCCACCTCCATGCCGAGTTGGTCGATGCCGACATTGGCGGCGCTCGAGTCCAGGATCCGCAGCACCACCTTCTCGCCAAAAAGTGTCGGCAAGGTGTTGACGCGGAAGTCGATGTCTCGGGTGCGGCTCAGCTTGAGCTTGATGCGTCCGTCCTGCGGCACGCGTCGCTCGGCGATGTTCATCCGCGACATGACCTTGAGCCGGGCCACCAGCCTGGAGGAGATGCTGATGGGCGGATTGGCGATCTCGCGCAGCATGCCGTCCTGGCGGTAGCGGATGCGGAAGAACTTCTCGTAGGGCTCGAAATGGATGTCCGACGCAGACGCGGCGATGGCGTCCACCAGCACCTTGTTCACGTAGCGCACCACTGGCGCGTCATCCACATTGAGGTCGGAATCGTCGCCGGCGCCCTGATCGTCGTCGCTGGCGATGTCGAGGTTGTCCAGGTCCGTGTCCATGAGGTCCGTCATGGTGGTGTCCTGTGCATCCATTGCCTGATCGATGGCGGCGGCGAGCTTCGATTCTTCCACGAGAATGGCGTCGGTCGCCATGCCCGTGTTGAAGCGGATCTCCTCCAGTGCACGGTCGTTGGTGGGGTCCGACACGGCCATGTACAGCCGGTTGCCCCGCTTGTGGACCGGCAGCACGCGGTGCTTGCGGATCAGCTTCTCGTCCACCAACGCCAAGGGGATCACCTGGCGGTCGATGGCATCCAGGTCCAGCAGAGGGACGCCGAACTCCTGGGAGGCAGCCACCGCGATGCTGCGGCTGTCGAGCACCTTTTCCGCCACCAGGTACTGAATCAACGGCTGGCGCCGGCGGGCGGCTTCGATGTGGGCGGTTTGTGCCTGCTGCTGCGTCAGCAGGTTGTCGCGAACCAGGCGTCGCGTCAAACCACTCGGGAGGACTTGGGCCTGTTCGGTGGACATGGATGAACCTCGCTGAGGCCCGGGTTGCTTGTGGGTTGCTCGTCCCGGGGCGCCCTTGTCGCCGCGGGATCGGCCGGGTTGCGCCCATTGTTCCTGCGAATGCCTGCGCCGCCATGCGCTGCCGGGGTGTCGCAGGCTGCGAGCGGACCGGCGCGAGCCATTGGCCGCCGCTGCCGGCATCGCTTACACGGCCCTGCCGGTGCCGAGCCCGGCAGCGCCCATGCGGCGCTTCCTCGGCCGTCCAACCGGCAGTTTAGTCCGCCGGCGCCTGCAGTGCGTCGCCCTGCGCCCTTCACCGATTGACGTTGAACGCCAGGCGCACATTCTGGGCCACCAGACCGTCGTCCTTCTGCTCGCTCTCGGCGAGGTAGAACTCCAGGATGGTCTCCCGGTTCAGCAGCATGTCCTCGCTCACGTCCTCGGCCACCTCGTTGGCGTGGCAGAAGACGCTGACATAGGGCGAGCCCGGATCGCGCGAATCGGTGATCCACAAGTTGGGCGAGACATGGCTCATGAAGCGCAAAAAGCCATAGCCTTTGTCGGGAAACCATTTGGTACAGACACCGCGAACACAGGAGCCCGACTTGCCCCATTCGTTGCGGGGCTCGTAGGACACCGGCAGCAGATCGGGAATCAGGAAGCCAGACCAAAAGGCGTCCACCTCTTGTTGCAACTGGCGGGAGACGTTCTTGAAGCCGATCAGCTCGACCCGGCAGCCGCGATTCTGCAACGCATCCACCACCTGAAGAAAATCGCCGTCGCCGGTGACCAGGATCACCTGTTCCAGCTTCTCTGCCTGCAGCATGGCATCGACGGCCATGTCGAGGTCCGCGTTCGCTTTGGTGGAGACATTGCCCGACTCATCGGTGTAGCGCCGCACGTGCTTGACGGTGATCTTCCAGCCGAAGTCGCGCACCATCTGCTGATACGCGCGGGATTTCTTCTTGTATTCCAAGTCTTCGTCGGCGCGCTGGGTGTCATAAGCGATATAGGTGTTGAGGCGTTGCAAGATGCCGTTCTCTCGGGCCGCGAAGCCGCGCAGCACGTCGTAACGCATTTGGTAGCCGCCGTTGTAGCGGATGTTCTCGGCGTCCACATAGACGCCCACTCTCGGCAGGGTTGGCAAGACAAGAAACTCCGGAATGTCTGGATGCACGTCAGTCCTGAGGCAGCCAGGACGAGCGCAGCCGGTATCGGTTGCGCCGCGGCGGTCGATCCCGTCGGGCGATTCTGTTGATCTGGGCCGTGCGACTATGGCTATGGCAGCTTGGAGAAGGACCTGGACTGCAAGGTACTCCCTCCCGACGGCCTGCAACCATGCTCGACCTGCGCCGCCTCGGTTGCGCCGACGCCTTGCCCGGCGAGAGTCCGGCGATACGAGAGCCGGACCCCTGGGTGCTGGTACCAGGGCACGATCGAGCCGAGATGGCTGCGGCGCTGCGGCATGCAGCGCCGCGCGAGCCGGTCGCATCGCCCCTTCGGCGTTACTGCACTCGGCGTTACTGGTTGACGCGATTGTCGATCAGGTCATCGACGACCGTCGGGTCGGCGAGCGTCGAGGTGTCGCCCAAGCTGTCTACCTCGTTGGCGGCGATCTTGCGCAGAATACGGCGCATGATCTTACCAGAGCGGGTCTTCGGCAAGCCCGGCGCCCACTGGATGATGTCCACGGTGGCGATGGGGCCGATCTCGGTGCGCACGAGCTTCACCAGCTCCCGCTTCAGATCATCACTGGGCTCGACACCGGTCATGGGAGTCACATAGGCATAGATGCCCTGGCCCTTGATATCGTGCGGGTAGCCGACCACCGCCGCCTCGGCGACGGCGTCGTGCAGCACCAGTGCGGACTCGATCTCCGCCGTGCCCAGGCGATGGCCGGAGACGTTCAGCACGTCGTCGATGCGCCCAGTGATCCAGTAATACCCGTCCGCGTCGCGCCGCGCGCCATCGCCGGAGAAGTACGAGCCCGGATACTGCTTGAAATAGGTGTCGGCGAAGCGCTGGTGGTCGCCGTAGACGGTGCGCATCTGCGCCGGCCAGGGGCGGGTGATCACGAGCGCGCCCTCGGCCGCGCCCTCCAGCAGCGTGCCCTCGCCTGGGTCCACGAGCGCCGGCACGACGCCGAAGAAGGGCCGTGTCGCCGAGCCCGGCTTCAAGGCCGTGGCGCCCGGCAGCGGTGTGATCAGGTGACCGCCGGTCTCGGTCTGCCACCAGGTATCGACAATCGGGCAGCGGCCGTCGCCGACGACATTGTGATACCACTCCCAAGCCTCGGGGTTGATGGGCTCGCCCACCGAGCCGAGAATGCGGAGACTCTTGCGCGAGGTCTTCTTGACCGGCTCGTCGCCGGCGCGCATCAGGGCACGGATGGCGGTGGGGGCGGTGTAGAAGGTGGCGACATTGTGCTTGTCCACCACCTGCCAGAAGCGCGACATATCCGGG
Organism: Chromatiaceae bacterium; assembly: GCA_028277905.1. GTDB lineage: Bacteria > Pseudomonadota > Gammaproteobacteria > Chromatiales > Chromatiaceae > Thiohalocapsa. The sequence goes on from JANQFI010000372.1 coordinate 7,342, forward strand.
TAATTCGGGATACCCTCGAACATGAGCGAGATGGCGCCGTTGGCGAGTGGGCCATAGACGATGTAGGTATGCCCAGTGACCCAGCCCACGTCGGCGGTGCACCAGTACACCTCGCCTTCCCGGTAGTCGAAGGTGTACATGTGGGTCATCGCAGCGTGTACGAGATAGCCGCCGGTGGTGTGCAGCACGCCCTTGGGCTTGCCGGTGGATCCGGAGGTGTAGAGGATGAACAGTGGATCCTCGGCGTCCATCTGCTCGGGCTCGCAGACGTCGTCCGCGGCGGCGACGGCCTCGTGATACCAGATGTCACGGCCCTCGGTCCAGGCGATGCGGCCGCCGGTGCGCTTGACGACGATGCAGGTGTCGATGCTCGGGCACTCCGCCAGCGCCTGGTCGGCATTCTTCTTGAGGGGCACTTGGCGCCCGCCGCGCACACTCTCGTCCGACGTAATGATGAGCCGGCACTCGGAGTCCTGGATGCGGTCGCGGAGCGAGTCCGGCGAGAAGCCACCGAAGACGATAGAATGCACGGCGCCGATGCGCGTGCAGGCGAGCATGGCGACGGCGGCCTCCGGGATCATGGGCAGGTAGATGCAGACCCTGTCACCCTTGCGGACGCCGCGGGACTTCATGACGTTGGCTAATCTGCAGACTTCTGCAAGCAGCTGGCGGTAGGTGACGTGCTTGTCCTCTTCGGGATTGTCGCCTTCCCAGATGATTGCGGTCTGATCGCCGCGGGTGTCCAGATGGCGGTCCAGGCAGTTGAAGGAAACGTTGAGCTTACCGCCCTCGAACCAGCGGATGTAGAGGTTGTCGGCGTCGTAGCTGTAGTCCATGACCCGGTCCCACTTCTTGAACCAAGTGACGAACTTGTCCGCGTATTCGGCCCAGAATCCCTCGGGATCCTCCACCGAGCGCTGATACATGCTGCGGTAGCGCTCCTCGTCGATGTGAGCCGTGGTGGCGAGGTCGGCGGGGACTTCGTAGATCTTGACTTCGGACATGTGGTGCTCCTCGGGTGTGGGGCGGGGCGACGGACGGCGGGCCTCCGCTTCTCGGCGGTGGTGTCTGTAACCGCCAGAGTCTAACCCGTCGCTTGCGTGCTCGCCAGCGATCCGGAGCGTCCCCGGGGACTTGGGCGATTTCTGTCAACAAACATACCGCCTGGCTTGTCTTCTCGCCCGCCTGCTTTGTCGCGGCAACGCGCACAGAGAACGACTCTGCACGCGCTGCCGCTTCGCGAAGGCGGACGAGAATCCTGCGCCATTCGGTCTGT
>JANQFI010000378.1 GCA_028277905.1 Chromatiaceae bacterium
ACAGACCGAATGGCGCAGGATTCTCGTCCGCCTTCGCGAAGCGGCAGCGCGTGCAGAGTCGTTCTCTGTGCGCGTTGCCGCGACAAAGCAGGCGGGCGACAAGACAAGCCAGGCGGTCTGTTTGTTGACAGAAATCGCCTTAGACCCTCGGGCGAGTGCACGGCCTTGATCGCCCATCGTCGCCTAGCATCGTCCAACGGCCATCGCCCAGCCTCGATCGCGCGGTCGGCGAGCGCCCGGCGATCCCCTTAATCAACAGCGAGGAAGCAGCGCGAGGATGAACTTCTGCAGTCACTGCGGCGAGGCCGTAACCCTGCGCGTGCCGGACGGCGACAACCTACCCAGGCACGTCTGCGATGCCTGCGGCGCGGTGCACTACCAGAATCCGAAGATCGTCGTCGGCTGCATCCCGGAATGGGAAGAGCGCATCCTGCTCTGCAAGCGCGCCATCGAGCCCCGCTACGGCCTCTGGACCCTGCCCGCGGGCTTCATGGAGAACGGCGAGACGGTCCAGCAGGGCGCCGCCCGCGAGACGCTCGAAGAGGCGCGGGCGGAGGTCGCCATCGGCCCGCTCTACGTGCTGTTCAATCTGCCGCACATCAATCAGGTCTATATGCTCTTCCGCGCACGTCTGGAGAACCCGGAGTTCGGCCCCGGTGCCGAGAGCCTGGAGGCTCGACTCATGCGCGAGGATGAGATTCCCTGGGACGAGATCGCCTTCCCGGTCATCGCCGAGTCGCTGAAGCTCTACTATGGCGACCGTGCCGCCGGCCGTTTTCGGCTGCGCTCCGGGCATATCGAGCGGCTGCCAGGGCCGGAGCGGCGTTTTCGGACCTCGATCTACGTGCATGCCGAGAATTGACCCTGTAGTCGCCGGCGCCACCCGCCCTGGTGCTTGCGCTTTACCCAAACGGCCCTCAGCGCGCGACGGGCTTGGGATCCAAGCCGGGATCGAAATTGAAATCGAAATCAGGATCGGTTACGGGATCGAGATCGAATGCGAGCTAGCAGGCCGATTGCGCGACCGATGTCGCGCCGTCCTTCGCCCGGATGCGCGTCGCAAAGACCCCTCAGATCTCCAACAAGGCTGCCATCGTGCGGTAAAAGCCATCCAGCCACTGCTCGCGATGGTTGTAGGTGGCCACATGTGGGCGCCCGCCGACGGTCTCCCGGGCCGAAACATAGGTGAGCGTGCCGTCGTCCAGCATCTCCACCTCGAAGCGCTTGTAGCCCCCTGGCACGTGCAGCCGCACCCCGCTGGGCTGGCGTGGATCGCCGCATAGGCTCTCCACCAGCACCCGCGCATGGTCGTCGCGGGTGTGGAAGTCTTCCGGCCAGATCTGCCTTAGGACCGACACCTTCACCAACTCGCCTTCGACGTCCTTCAGCGCCGCAAACAAGGGCGCCGCCGCCTCAGCCCGGCGCCGTATCGCCTCCGCGCGGCGCTCCGCCGCCGTCTGCTTGGTCGCCAGCGCTGCGTCCCGGCGGGCCTTGATCTGCCGCAATGTATCGCTCATGGGTCTTGGTCTCCGCTCGCGATCACGCCCGGCGCTGCTGCAGCGTGCAGAACGACGGGATGGGGTCGCTCAGGTACCGTCAAGGATATCGTCCCGGTGCATTGATGCTCGCGGTGTCGCCAATGCGCAGTGGCCGAAGGGTGGCCGGGTCGGATTGACGCAAAGCCACACAGGGCGACTGTAGATCGTCTCGATGCGCTGTCCGTCCATGCAAGGGCTCAGAGCGCGGGATTGGCGGCAGCCTTGCTCGTGCCGGGGTGACGCACTGGATTGGTCGTCCCGAGCCTGCGCCGCATGCCTGCCATGCATGGATTCTGCACCTACCGGCGGCGATCGTCATGCCCTAGGCGCCGTGAGCCATCCGCCTTTGGCGTGTTCCTCCTTCTGATACTCGACGCCTGAGCTGGCGGGGCGCTTGGCCACGCCGGCGCTCGCCACGCGCTACCCGGTGGGCGAGACCTTCGCCACCGAGCCCATGCTTGCGCTCTACCGAAGTCCGCTGGCGGGCGGGGCAGCCGGTGGGCGTGCGCTTCCGCGCGCTCTTCACCGCCTTGCCGGGCCCGCTTTCCGACGGTGCCGCGGCCATGGCCGCAGTTCGGGACAAGGTGCTGGCGGAGCGGAGGCGCAGCGCCGCAGCGCCTAGGACACGCACCGAGCCGGCTCATGCGGGCGAGCGCAGGTCCGGGACAACCACAGCGCATATCGAGTTTTCTCCGCCCCAGACCCCAAGGCGCGGTATATTTCCAGGGCAGAGGAGATGTCGTCCAGGGATGGCTGGCACCGCTGTATCGCCCGCTCGCCATGGCCGTAACCGCTTCGCCGCGTTCCATCATCCCTGTCCTGACTCCCGCGCTGCGCCGCCTGTTGCTCGTGGTGCTGATCGGCGGCGGGCTCATGGTGGTCAACTCTCTGTATCTGCTTGCGGTGACCGTCGCGGAGCGCTTGTCCGGGCTGGTGCTGCAAGACCAGGTGTACCTGGTGCTGTTCCTGGGGCACCTCCTGCTCGGGCTGATCCTGATGCCGCCGGTGCTGGTGTTCGGGGCACTGCATTTCCGCCGTGCGTGGCTGCGGCCAAACCGGTACGCGATCCGGGCAGGCATGGCGCTCTATGTCACGCTGGTGGCCTTGTTCGTGTCGGGCATCCTGCTGACGCGCTTCGGGTTCTTCGAGGTCAATGATCCCGCGGTCCGCAACGGCGCCTATTGGGTGCACGTGCTGGCGCCAATGCTGGCGATCTGGCTCTTCGTGCTGCACCGGCTGGCGGGGCCGCCCTTGCGTTGGCGGGCAGGGGTCGCCTGGACCAGTGCGGCAGTCGGCTTCGCAGCGCTGGCCCTGGTGCTGCATGGGCTCGGACTCGGGCGCGAGCCAGAGATGGTGCGGGCGTATCGGCCGGCGCTGGTGATGGTGCCGGAGGGCGGGACAATCGAGCCTCGTCGGCTGATGCAGGACGAGACCTGCGCCGAGTGCCATACCGAGATTGCCGAGCAGCACGCGGGCTCGATGCACCGGCTGAGCTCCTTCAACAACCCGGCCTATCGGGCCGCGGTGGACGAGACGCGCGCGGTGCTGCTTGCGCGCGACGGCGACGTGCGGGCGGCGCGGCTCTGCGCGGTCTGCCACGACCAGGTGCCGCTGTTCTCGGGACGGTTCGACGACCCGGCCTATGACCCGGACGCCGACCCGGCCGCCGCCGCCGGCATCGGCTGCCTGGGCTGCCATGCCATCGCCGCCGTCAATAGCCCACTCGGCAATGGTGACTACAGCATCGCAGCGCCGCCGCGCTATCCCTTTGCCGAGAGCGGCTCCGGCATCGGGCGCTTCCTGCATCGGCAGCTGATCCGCGCCAAGCCCGCCTTCCACAAGCACACGCTGCTGAAGCCTGTGCACAAAGGCCCCGAATTCTGTGCCACCTGCCACAAGGTGCACCTGCCGCGGGCGCTGAACCACTACCGCTGGCTGCGTGGGCAGAACCACTACGACAGCTTTCTGATGAGCGGGGTCTCCGGCCATCGGGTGGACAGCTTCTACTATCCGAAGCGGGCCGAGCCCGGCTGCAACAACTGCCACATGTCCTCCGTGGCCGCCGATGATCCGGCGGCGCGGCGGCTGGGTGGTCCGGCAGGGCAGCTGCTGGCCGTGCACGATCACCTGTTCGCCGCCGCCAATACGGCGGTGCCGGAGATGCTGGGGCGTCCGGCGGACGAGAACGCGGCACGCGTCGAGGCCATGCAGCAGGCCGCGCGGGTGGACATCTTCGGCCTCAAGGAGGGCGGGCACATCGGGGGTGCGCTGCACGCGCCGCTGCGCCCCGAGCTGCCGCGACTGGTGCCCGGCAGGCGCTACCTGTTGGAGGTGGTCGTGCGCACCACCGGCATGGGTCATGCCCTGACCCAGGGCACCGCGGACTCCAACGAGGTCTGGCTGGATCTGACCTTGCGTGCCGGTGACATCGTCATCGCCAGGTCTGGCGGGCTCGAGGCCGACGGCGGCGTGGACGACTGGGCCTGGTTCGGCAACGCCTACCTGCTGGACCGCGATGGCAACCGCATCACCAGGCGCAATGCGCAGGATATCTTCGTCCCGCTCTACGACCACCAGATCCCGCCGGGTGCAGCGGCGGTGGTGCACTATGCCTTCGATGTGCCCGCAGGCATCGACTTGCCCATCACCCTGGACGCGGCCTTGCGCTATCGCAAGTTCGACACCCGCTTCTACCGCTTCGTGCAGGGCGAGGACTTCGCCGGCAACGACCTGCCGATTACGACCCTGGCTGCAGATCGGGTGGTGCTTCCGGTGGCGGGCGGCTTGGCAACCAGACCTGAGGATTCCGCGGCGGACGCGCTTGGCTCATCCGCCCGACAGGGCCCGCAGAGGCCGGTCCCCGTGACGTCCGCATGGGAGCGCTGGAACGACTATGGCATCGGGCTCTTCCGCGAGGGTCCACGCGGCGAGTCGCGCCAGGCGGAGGCCGCCTTCCGCGAGGTGGAGCGGCTGCAATTGGCGGCTGCCCAGGTGGACAGCGGCGGTGGCGACGGCGCGCTCAACCTGGTGCGGGTGCTGCACCGCGAGGGCCGGTTGGACGAGGCAGCCGAGGCCCTGGCCCGCGCCGACGCACAGGGTGCGCCCCCTTGGGTCGTGGCCTGGTACACCGGGCTCATCGCGCGCGACCAGGGCGACCTCGACCGCGCCATCGAGGCGCTGACGGCCCTGGCCGAGACCCGCTTCAACGCCGCCCGCGAGCGCGGCTTCGACTTCGGCTACGACTACCGGATGCTCACCGAGCTGGGCCGTACCCTGTACGAGCGTGGCCGCCGCGAGCGCGGCGACGCCCGCCGTGACGCCCGTCGATCGTACCTGGCGCGTGCGCGCGCTCGGCTGCAGCAGGCGCTGGCCATCGACCCTGAGAACGCCGCGGCCCACTACAGCTTGAGCCTGGTCCTCGCCGACCTGGGCGATGTCGAGGGCGCCGCATCGCACCGCGAGCGCCACGAGCACTACCGTCGTGACGACAACGCCATGGAGCGCGCCGTGAGCATCCACCGCGCCCGTAACCCGGCGGCGGACCATGCCGCCGAGGCGGTGGCCATCTATCCGCTGCGGCCGGTCGCGGAGGCCGTGCAGGTGGCGGAGGCGGTCGACTGATCGCGTAGATCGGGTCGCCGCCAGCCGCCATCGGTGGATGCGCTGCGCTTATCCACATCCCCTGCGTCTCAGTGGCTCTCGAATTCCTCCCAAGCATGATGAACATCGATCAGAGACCCTCGTCCGCGCCCCTCCCCTCGTCCGCGCCACACGCCAAGCCGGTGGCCACGCGCGGCGAGGCGCGCATCCGCCGTGCCTTCCTGCTGTCGCTGGTGCTGAGCGCCGCCTTGGCACTGATCGCCGGCGTCGCCTACCTGCTGCTGAGCTCGAAGGCCCCGGCGCCTGTGGCAGAGGCCGAGATCGCGCTGCCGCGCCTAGCGCCCGCCGAGGAGGCTGCACCGGCCGATGACAGGGCGGCGACCCCCACCACAGCGCCCGCCGTGCACTTCACCGACATCACCGAGGCCGCCGGCATCGACTTCGTCCACACGAACGGCGCCTACGGCGAGCGGCTGATGCCGGAGACCATCGGCAGCGGCGCCGCTTTCTTCGACTACGACCGCGACGGTGACCAGGACCTGTTTCTGGTCAATTCCCGCGAGTGGGCCGGGCACGAGACCTTGCCCGAGCAACCGACCCAGAGGCTGTACCGCAACGACGGCAGCGGGCGCTTCGAGGACGTCACCGCGGGCAGCGGACTCGATATCGCCACCTATGGCATGGGGGTGGCCATCGGCGACGTGGATGGCGACGGCTGGCCTGACCTCTATCTCACGACGCTGAATGCCAACCGGCTGTTCCGCAATGTCCCGGCCCCGGACGCGGCTGCTGACGGATCGGGGGACGGCGGCCGCCGCTTCGAGGAGATCACGGATACTGCCGGCGTCGCCGGCCGCGACGACGCCTGGTCGTCTAGCGCCGCCTTCCTGGATTACGACCGCGACGGCGACCTGGACCTCTTCGTCGTCAGCTATGTGAAGTGGTCGCGGGAGATCGACCTCGAGATCGACTTCCGCCTGACGGGTCTGGGCCGCGCCTACGGCGCGCCGCTCAACTTCGTCGGCACCGACAACCTGCTGTATCGCAACGACGGCGTCGTCGCAGACGGGCCAGTCTCCGGCGAAGAGCCGCGCTTCACCGACGTCTCCGCCGCTGCCGGGATCCGCGTGCCGGACCCCATCACCGGCAACCCGGTGGGCAAGGGCCTCGGCGTCGTCCCCTGCGACTACGACGGCGACGGCTGGCTCGACCTCGTCGTCGTGAACGACACGGTGCGGAACTTTCTCTATCGCAACCTCGGCGACGGCCGCTTCGAGGAGACGGCCATCTTCGAGGGCGTCGCCTACGACCGCAATGGCAAGGGGACCTCCGCCATGGGCGTGGACGCGGCCTACTTCCGCGAGGACGCCGACCTCGGCATCGCGGTGGGCAACTTCGCCAACGAGATGGCCTCGCTCTTCGTCACCACCGACGGCCGACCGCCCTTCGTGGACGAGGCCGTGTTGGAGGGGCTGGGGCCGGCCTCGCGCATCCCGCTGACCTTCGGTCTCATGTTCTTCGATTACGACCTCGACGGCCGCGAGGACCTGCTGCTCGCCAACGGCCACCTGGAGCATGAGATCCACAAGGTCCAGCAGAGTCAGCACTATGCCCAGCCGGCGTCGCTGTTCTGGAACTGCGGCGACGCCTGTGGTGCGCGCTTCGTGCACCTGCCGCCGACGCGCGAGGCCGTCGGCGACCTGGCGCAGGACCTGGTGGGCCGCGGCATCGCTTTTGCCGACATCGACGCCGACGGCGATCTCGATGTACTGATCACCCAGAACGGGCGCCGTCCGGCGCTACTGCGCAACGATCAGAGGCTCGACCACCACTGGCTGCGTCTCGAGCTCATCGGCGAGGCGCCCAACACCGATGCCATCGGCGCGCGCGTCGAGCTGAGTGCAGGTGGCGTCACCCGCGTGCGCGAGCTGCGCCCCACCCGCGGTTACCTGTCGCAGGTGGAGCGGCCGGTGACCTTCGGCCTAGGCGCGCTCGCGGATCCCGCCACTGTCAGCCTGCGCATCCGCTGGCCCGATGGCAGCGAGCAGACCGTCAAGCCGCAGGCCCTGGACACCACACTGACCATTCGGCAGGACTCAGGCGATGCGTAACCCCAGCCCGGTGTCCGCCGTGCGAGCCAACTCCCCGCTGATGGCGGCGCTTGGGCTGGTGCTTCTCCTGAGCCCGATCGGCGTCCCGGCCGACCGAGTCGCCGAACCGCCGGCTAGCTTCGGCCTCGACCTGACCCCTGTCCCCGAAGCCGACATCAGCGGTGCCGAGCCGCTGATGCAGAAGGCCCTTGCCACCGCCCGCGACGAGCTCAACAAGCTGCTCGCGGCGCCGGAGACGGACCGAGACGCGCTCGCCGAGGCCTATGGGCGCTTCGGCGCGCTCTTGACCCTGGTGGAGGTCGAGGCCAGGGCGGACGCCTGCTTCGACAACGCCATGGCCCTGCAGCCGCAGGAGCTGCGCTGGCCCTACTACGCCGGCTACCTGGCCATGCTGGCGGGCAACCTGGACCAGGCCCTCGAGCACTTCGAGCGCGTGCGGGCCATTGCGCCGAGCTACGCGCCGCTGTACCTGCGCCTCGGCAAGGTGCACCTGGATCGCAGCGCCCTGGACACGGCTGCGCCAGCTCTGGAGCGCGCGGCGGCGGAGCCGAGCCTCGCCGGGCCCGCCAACTACTACCTGGGCCAGATCGCGGTGCTCGAGCGGCGCTTCGCCGATGCCGTGCCGCTGCTGGAAGCGGCGCTCGAGGCGACCCCGGAGGCCACTGAGGTGCATTATCCACTGGCGCAGGCCTATCGGGCGCTGGGCGACGACGCGCAGGCGCGTGCGCATCTGGCGCAGTTCCGAGAGCGGGCGCCGCGGGTCGAAGACCCGCTCATCGCCGAGTTGGAGGCAGTGGCCGACCGGTCGCTGCCGGCGTTCCTGGAAGCCGTCCACGCGGTGCGTGGGGGCGACTATGCCACCGCGATGCGACGCTTCGCGGACGGGCTCGAGGTAGTCCCCGACAACGCCGCGGCACGCCTGAGCTACGCGCGCGTGCTCTGGCTCACCGGCGCTCGGGAACGGGCGGCAGCGGAGCTGACGCGGGCGCTGGCGCTGGAGCCAGACGCGCCGCTCGCGGTCTTCTTGGCCGGTGTCGTCGCGCAGCAGCAGGGTGACTTGGATGTAGCGTCAACGCGCTATCGGGAAGCACTCGCGCTCGACCCGGCGCATGCCGGTGCGCTCTTCCAGCTGGCGAGCCTGGACTTCCGTGCCGGCCGCTTCGCCGCGGCCGCCGAGGGTTACCGCGAGGTGCTGGCGGCGGACAAGAGCGTCGCACCGGCGCGGGTGCTGGCGCAAGTGGCGGCGCTGCGCGCTGGCGCGCCGGAGGGCGAGATGCTCGCCCGGCTGCGCAGCCTCGCCGAGGCGCACCCCGACGACGCGCAGCTCCGGTATGCACTGTCCCGGCGGCTGGCGGGCGCCGAGGATGTGGACCTGCGCGACCCTAGGGCTGCACGGGAGCTGGCCGCCGGGCTGATTGCCGACCCGGCCGCCGGCGGCCCCATGCCGCCAAACCAGCGTGCCCTGGCGCTGGCCCGCGCCGCCGGCGGCGACTTCGATGGTGCCACAGCGCTGCTGGAGCCTCTGCAGGCGGCGGCCTGGATGCTGCCGCCACCCGAGGCCGGCTTGGTGGAGGTGGAGCTTGCGGCCTACGCCGGGGGAAGCCTGCCGGCAGCATGGCCCCAAGGGGATGCCCTGCTAGGGCCGCCGCCGTTCAACGCGACGCAGATCATGCGGGACTACCCGGCCATCCGACCGTACTGAGCAGACACGAAAAAGGGCCGGTGCCCCGGCCCTTTGCAAGGTCGGCGGGCAGGACGCCCGCCGGATGCCCGAGGCCTGTCAGCGCTCGGTGCCGCTCTTCTCCGGTGCCGCGGGGGCCGCCGGTGCCGCATAGGGATAGCCGCCCCAGCCGTAGCCCGGATAGCCCCAGCCACCGTAGCCCGGATAACCCCAGCCGCCATAGCCCGGATAGCCCCAGCCGCCATAGCCCGGATAACCCCAGCCGCCGTAGCCCGGATAGCCCCAGCCGCCATAATGGGGGTAGCCACCGTACCAGGGTCCGCCGTGCCAAGGGCCGCCCCAGTAGGGGCCGCTACCCCAGGAGCCCCAGAAGGCCTGGGCCGGCGTCGCGGCCAGCACCGCAACCAGAGCACCGCCGGCAGCGGTGAGCATCAGCTTCTTCATGCTTGCCTCCTCGTTGTCACGCTCAAGATGGTGGGATCTGGATCCCACTACATAGTATAACGGGGGAAACACCAAAGGCGATAAGGAATATCCACTGGTGTCGCGGAATCGGCCCGTTTCACGGGCCGCCGAGGATGGTCGCAATGGCCGTCGGGAACAGTGTATCCGAATGCTGAGATTGCTGCCCTCGGCTCCCTGTGGCAGCCTTAGCTGCTCGCAATCAAGAGACTGAGGACATCAGCATGCGCATCATTCTGCTCGGCGGCCCTGGGGCCGGCAAAGGTACCCAGGCAGGCTTCATCAAGGAGCACTTCCAGATCCCGCAGATCTCCACCGGCGATATGCTCCGCGGCCATGTCAAGGCCGGTACCGAGCTGGGGAAGGCCGCGAAGAAGATCATGGACCAGGGTGGACTGGTGTCCGACGACATCATCATGGGCATGGTCGAGGAGCGCATCCTCGATCCCGACTGCAAGAACGGCTTCCTATTCGACGGTTTCCCGCGCACCCTGGCGCAGGCGGATGCGCTAAGGGAGTCAGGCGTCATCGTGGACGCGGTGGTCGAGATCGACGTGCCGGACGAGGAGATCATCAAGCGCATGTCTGGGCGGCGCGTGCACCTGGCGTCCGGGCGCACCTACCACCTGGTCTTCAACCCGCCAAAGGAGGAGGGCAAGGACGACGAGACCGGGGAGCCTCTGATCCAACGCGACGACGACAAGGAAGAGACCGTCAAGGCGCGCCTCAAGGTCTACCACGACCAGACCGCGCCACTGATCGATTACTACTCGACCTGGGCGGAGAAAGGCGGCGAGGGCGCGCCGCGCTACATCAAGATCGACGGCGTTGGCGGGGTCGATGAGATCCGCGACAGCATCATCGGCCAACTGGAGCAGGGCTGAGCCCGGAGCCCCTGCGCCCTGCACCCTTGCGCCCTGCACCCTTGCACGCGGCGCCCAGCGGTGCCTGTGTCCCGCCGATCTGGCCGCGACGGCCAACTTGAGCTTCGCCCCGGTGCAACAGTGCAGAAGCGCGGGAGTGCCAAGGCCGCTCCCGGTGGTTGCCACGTTAGTTATCGCCTCGGCCGCATCGCGGATTAGCATCACCAACCTGGAGTCGGGCATGACCGCGCAGGAGCAGCGCTTGAGTGGGCTCCAGTTTTC
>JANQFI010000384.1 GCA_028277905.1 Chromatiaceae bacterium
ACAGACCGAATAGCGCAGGATGTTCGCTCGCCTTCAAGGAGCGGCAGCGGGCGCATAGTCGAGCTCCGTGCCCGCTGCCGCGACGCAGAAGGCGGGCGAGAAGACAAGCCAGGCGGTATGCTTGTTGACAGAAATCGCCTTAGAGCGTCGACCCGCGACACCAAAGGCGATCAGATTCCCAATTTCGATCCCCATCCCTATCAGGCATGCTGTGGTGGAGCAGCTGTCGCATTTCCCCTCGACGGGCCAGCCGTGGCGAGGGCTGAACAGGGCGGGCATCCTGCCCCGTGGACGGCCGCCGGGCTCCCCCGAGGCGTGCGATCCCTGCGTGCGATCGCTGCGTGGGATCCCTGCGTGCGATCGCTGCGCGTGCTCAGTGCCCCGCCAACTGCTCGATGTAGCCGTTCAGCACCAGCGCGGCGAGGATGAGGCCAATGACGATGAGCCAGCCGGTGATCTTGCGCCCGGCGCGGGTGGCGCGCTCCGACGGCGGCTTGATGAGGTACTTCTCCAGCTCGCCGCTGGCCTCGAGGCGCTCGTACTCCAACTTGTGCTCCTGCTTGAAGTCGGATAGGGGCACGGCACCCGTGGCCATGACGATATCCATGGGAAACTTGTCCGGACGGAAGTGCACATTGAAGTAGTGCACGGTGAACAGGAATACGGCGGCGAGGATGGCCTCCTCGGCGTGCACGATGGTCGCGATGTTGAACACCCAGCCGGGCAGGAAGGACGCGGTGACGGTTGGGAACCAGAGCATGAGACCGCTCAGGCCGATGATGGTCATGCCCCAGAATGGCGCCCAGTAGTCGAACTTCTCCCAGTAACTCCAGCGGTCGAAGTCGGGCCGCGGCGCCAGGCCGAAGAACCACTTGAACATCCTGCCGATGTCTTTGATGTCCTGCAAGTTGGGCACCATGGACGTCGGGCCGAGCCACTTGAAGCCGCCCTTGGCGCGGGCGATGTTCCAGGCGACCACCAGCAGGTGGCCGAAAAAGATGGTGATGAAGGTGAGCGCCGCGACGCGATGGACGACCGCGGCTACCTTGGGGCCGCCGAGCAGGTTCAGGACGTACTGCGCCCAGGCCTGGCCGGAGAAGAGCACGGCGGTGCCGGTGAGCACCAGGGTCATGACGGCGATGGCGAGCACCACGTGGGTGATGCGCCAACCCAAGCTGAACCGGCGGAAGTAGAGCTGCTCCGGCCCGCGCGGTTCATGCCGTGGCCCCTTGCCCTGTTTGCGGTCGCGCCACTCGCGGTAGATCCAAAGCAGCATGTGGGTCCAGAAGAAGGCGAACACGCCGATGATCAGCACCTCCATGGAGCGCTGCGCGATCCACATCTCCGGGTAGCTCTCGAAGTCGCTGGAGTCGCCATGGGCATGGAAGCCGAGGAAGCCCTCCGGGGCCTTCTCGTGGCACTGTCGGCAGGTCGTGAGCCGATTGTCCGGGTGCACCTTGGAGGCCGGGTCGGCCACGTCCATGACGCCGTGGCTGCCGTGGCAGTCGTAGCACTTGGCGGTGTGGGTGTAGCCGGCGCGGATGACCTGCCCGTGGTAGGACGCCTCGTAGGTACGCACCTGATCGGCATGGCAGCTGCCGCACTGGTCGGTGATCATCAGCTTCACCGGGTCCTTCTCCGGTGAGTCGATGTTGTGCGGGGTGTGGCAGTCGGAGCAGACGGCGGCGTTACCGGTATGGTCCGTGGGCGCGTCTACACCTGCCTCTGTCGACCCGTTCCCATCGTCCTTTGCGTGGGCACGGGCGATTAGCCCGAAGCCAGCGCCCGCGTGCGCCGCGTCGTCCGCCGTGGCTGGTACGCCGTCCGGGCGTCCGTGCACCGAGGTCAGGTACTGCTCCTTCTGCTGGGCGTGGCAGCGCCCGCAGACCTCGGGGTTGCGATTGCGGTAGTCGGCGCGTGCCGCGCTGCCGATGGTGCCCACCTTGTGGGCGTTGTGACAGTCGTAGCAAGTAGCATTGGTCTTGGACTGGTCCATCAGGTTCGGTCGCGCATGGACCGAATCCATGTAGCTGTCGATTTGGGCCAGCACGACGTCGAGGCGCTGGTATTTCGGGTCGTCGCTGCCCTGTTGCGCCTCCCAGGTGTTCATGTGGCACTCGACGCAGCCGACACTCCTCGGCAGCGGGCGGCGGTGCTTGGCCTTCTTGATACCGTTGTGGCAGCCGACGCAGTGCTGCTCGCCGTGCACGCTATGTTTGAACTCCATGGCGTCGATGTAGATATTCACAAGGGTGCCGTCGTCCAGCTCCCAAGTCTTATCGTCCGGGTCGTTGTGGCACTTGAGGCAGCGCCGGTTCGAGATGAGCTTGGTCTTGCCGTCGCTGGCGGCGTAGGCCGCGCCGCCGGGCAAGCCGGTGTCGACCAGTGTGGCGCCTATCAGGGCCGTGGCATAGAGAGCGGAGAAGAGCAGTGCTCGGACGAGCAAAGGGGCGCGGCACGTCGACATCGGCGTCCTCGGGCTTACGTGGTTTGTGCGACCTTGTGCTTGGATCAGGCGATTTCTGTCGAAGAACATACCGCCTGGCTTGTCTTTTCGCCCGCCCCCGCTCCTTAGAAGGCGGACCAAAATCCTGCGCCATCTCGAGATCTTCTTCTCCGGCAATCGCCTGAGGCCCGCGGGCGGAAGGTGGCGCGAGGGCTGGGGTGGATCGGGGCGCCGCGGTCGCTCGGTGCCCAGCTTGCCGCTTTATAGCATCGCCCGCGGTGCCTGCGCGGGGCCTGATGTTGATTCGTATCATTGTCAGGGTTATTCAAGGGCGGATGTCATGGCATGGGCGGGCCTGGTCTGGCCAGAACCGATCCAGAGGACGAGCCCGTTGCGTCTGGCGCCTGCTGTCAGCCTTGGGCGTCGAGGGCAGGCAGCGGCCAGAAGGGGCCGAGCTCTTCGCGGACCCACCAGACGCCCTGCTCGGCGTGCTCTCGAGGTGTCGCGAAACGGTAGCGGTAGACGCGCACGCGCAGCATGGTCGGTGGCTGGTCGCCGAAGGGCCGTCTTGCGAGGAGCCGGGATACGGGCGGCGACCCGTCCAGCAGTCGCTCCAGGAAGGAGCCGAAGTCGTTGAGGAACGGCGGCGCCTTGGGCACGAACCACAGCTGCCAATCCCAGCGCGGCTGGTGGGGCACGATGAAGGGGGTCATCTGCGCCGGGTCGTCCGGGGCGTAGCGCCAGTCGAGCGGCGTCCAGGTGTGGCCATTGCGGGATGCCTCCACCTGCACAGCGTAGCGTTCTGTGTCGATGGTGGGGAAGATGTGATAGCGATTCGCGATGCGGTAGGGCTCCAGGTAATCGAGCCAGGCGCTGAGCGTCGGGATCGGCTTGCGTCGGACCATCTCCGCCGCCGACACCAGGCTCGCCGGCACCAATACGAGCGCCGCGGCGATGGTGAGCGTCGCCATCAGCGGGCGAGGCCTTGCGGGCAGTGGGGAGCGCTCCATTGCCCGGGCCGCCAGGCGCCGCGGCAGGATGCGCGCCAGGGCGCGGTCGTCGAACAGGAACAGGCACAGGACGATGGTGAGGAGGTTGATGAAGTTGTGGTTGCTGGTGGCGATGATCAGCAGCTGCCACAGGATCGTGAGCCAGGCGCCGGCGTGCCGGAACCGCCGCGGCAGCACAAAGAAGAAGGGCACCACCAGCTCCACGAACAAGGTACCGCCGGCGCCCGCGCGCAGCAGCCAGTCCGGCAACTGGTGGGCGTACCAGGCGCCGGCGTGGGGCAGGGGCTGGGTCTCGAAGTAGTGCTGCAACGCGGTGAGCTGCCGCCAGCCCTCGTCGCCGCTTAAGACCTTGGCGAGTCCGGACAGGAAGCGCAGCTTGAATAGGACCCAGCGGAACAGCCAGACTGCCAGCCTCGAGCCGCCCGGCAGCAGGATGGCCACGAAGCCGGTCTCCAGCAGCAGGTAGTCCCACTGGAAGCTCGTGAAGCGCTGGCCGGCGTGATACAGCGACAGATAGCAGAGATACAGCAGGATCAGCAGCCATCGGTCGTCGCGGCCGAGGAACGTAAGGAGTCCGAGCAGCGCACCGCCCCAGGCCACGGCCACTAGCGTTAGGTCACCGGCATGTAGCCAGAAGAGCGACGGGTATCGGACAAACCGCAGGGGCCCATAGAGCTCCTGGGCACGTGCCAGTTGCTCACCGATGGGGTTGATTCCTTCGGCCCCCGCCAGTGCCTGGATCTGCACCGCGAGTGACACGAAGGCCGTGACATAGATGAGACCGAGCAGGCGCAGGAAGAGCCAGGCTACCAGCCGGTAGCCGTCGGCGGCGGGAGCTGTCGTGGTGATGGCGGTGGCCTTGAGCATCTTGTGTGGGGACTGGCGGACGGCTCGGTTACCATGGTGGCCGCTGCCCTCGCCAGGGTCCATTCCAGGCTGCCGATCTGTGTTGCCTGACCGATCATGGCTCGACACCGGTGGGCCCCCTGTGAGCACCTGCCATGTCCGACTTCGTCGACAAGCTCCGCCTCAAAGAGCAGGCGGATGAGGACCAGTATTTCGCCCGCCGCGACCGCGAGCTCATCGCTGCGCTGCGCAAGCGCCGGGAGCGGCCCGCCGATCTCCTGGTGCGGGTCCTGAGCGGCGGCCAGACCGGCGTGGACCGGGCGGCGCTGGATGCGGCACTCGCGGTCGGGGTTCCCGTCGGTGGCTGGTGTCCGCGGGGACGGCTGGCCGAGGACGGTGTCATCTCGGACCGCTACCCGCTGCGGGAAACGCCGAGCGCCGACGCGGCCCAGCGCACCGAGTGGAATGTCCGCGACAGCGACGGCACACTGATCCTGCATCGGGGGCCTTTGTCCGGCGGCACCGCGCTGACGGCCGAGCTCGCGCGGCGCTATGGCCGCCCGCTGTTGCAGTTGGATCTGGACACCTCGCCAGACGCCTTGCCGGACCCTGCGCCGATCGAGGCATGGCTGCGGGGGCAGGGAATAGGCGTGTTGAACGTCGCGGGCCCCCGGGAGCTCGAGTCACCGGGCATCGGCGCCCTGGCCCTGGATCTGATGCATTCGCTGTTGCAGCGCCTGCGTGCGGGCGGCTTGCGTTAGACTGCTCGCCTAGATGTTCTGCCCTTTCCCATGAGCTTACCCCTTGTCGTCCTGATTCCGCTGCTCGGTGCGCCGCTGGTCGCCTGGGTGTCGCGCTTCGGTCGGTTGCATGCAACCTGGATGGCGGGGGTGCTGGGCGTGCTTGCCCTGGGCGCGCTGATCCCGCTGAAGCCGGCAGTGTTCCACGCCGAAACCGTGGTGCAGCAGATCCCATGGATGCCGGCGCTGGGCCTGAACCTGGCCTTCCGGCTGGACGGGCTGGGGATGCTGTTTGCGATCCTGATCCTGGTCATCGGCCTGCTGGTGATCCTTTACGCCCGCTATTACCTCGGCGAGATGGATTGCACCGGCCGCTTCTATGCCTATCTGTTGCTGTTCATGGGCTCGATGCTGGGCATCGTGCTGGCCGAGAATATCCTGCTGTTGCTGATGTTCTGGGAGATGACCAGCCTGTCGTCCTTCCTCTTGATCAGCTACTGGCAGCACCGCAGCGACGCCCGCAACGGCGCCCGGATGGCGCTCAGCATTACAGGTCTGGGCGGGTTAGCCATGCTGGGCGGCTTCCTGCTGCTGGGGGAGATGGCGGGCAGCTATGAGCTTTCGGATATTCTGCGCCAGGGCGACGCCATCCGGGCGCACCCGCTGTATACGCCCATGCTGGTGCTGGTCCTGCTGGGGGCCTTCACCAAGTCGGCCCAGTTCCCATTCCACTTCTGGCTGCCGCAAGCGATGGCCGCGCCAACGCCGGTGTCGGCCTATCTGCACTCGGCGACCCTGGTCAAGGCCGGCGTCTTCCTGCTGGCACGGCTCTTTCCGGTCCTGTCCGGCACCGACCAGTGGTCCCATCTCGTGATGGGGGTGGGGCTAGCCACGCTGGTGATCGGTGCCTATTTCGCGCTGTTCAAGCATGACCTGAAGGGTCTGCTGGCCTATTCCACCATCAGCCACCTGGGCCTGATTACGCTGTTGTTCGGCATCGGCACGCCGCTGGCCGCGGTGGCCGGCGTGTTCCACATCATCAACCATGCCACCTTCAAGGCGTCGCTGTTCATGGCCGCCGGCATCATCGACCACGAGTGCGGGACGCGCGACATGCGTCTCATCAATGGCCTGGCGCGTTACATGCCGTATACCGCGACCTTGGCGATCGTGGCGGCGCTGTCCATGGCGGGGGTACCGCTGTTCAACGGCTTCCTGTCCAAGGAGATGTTCTTCCACGAGGCGCTGAATTTTTCCAAGTACACCGCGTGGGACTGGGTGCTGACGGTTTCCGCGGCGCTGGCCGGGGTATTGGCGGTGGCCTACTCGCTGCGCTTCATCCACGATGTCTTCTTCAACGGCGAGCCCGTAAACCTGCCGCGCACGCCGCACGAGCCGGCGCGCTGGATGCGGGTGCCGGTGGAAGTACTGGTGGCCATCTGCCTGCTGGTGGGTATCGCGCCGGCCTACACCGTCGCGCCTTTCCTGTACGTGGCGGTGGAAGGCACCCTGCAGACCAACCCGCCCTCCTACAGCCTCGCGATCTGGCACGGCTTCAACCCCGCCGTGGTGATGAGTGCGGTGGCGCTGGCGGGCGGCGCGCTGGTCTACTTCGGTCGCCGCCCGCTGTTCGCCCGGGCCGCGCGCTGGCACGGGTTGCTCGATGCCGCCGCCGTCTACAAGTGGCTGCTGCAACGGGCGCTGGCGCTGGCCGGTGCCCTGACCCGGCTGTTGGACACAGGCTCCCTGCAGCGCCTGCTCGCGGTTCTCATCGTCGCGGCGCTGGCCGCCGGTGCCGCCGGCATCATCCCGCCGCACCTGCCCATCACCGGCCCGGTCCCGATCGGGGTCCCGGATTTGGCCAGTGTGTTGGTGGCCGTCGCACTGGTGCTCGTGGCCTTTGCTGCGGCCCTGATTCACCAGCGCCGGCTCACCTCCTTGGTCGTCCTGGGGGCCCTCGGTCTGCTGGTGTCTCTTGTCTACGTCAAGTTCTCCGCCCCGGACCTGGCGCTGACGCAGCTGTCGGTGGAGGTGGTAACCATAGTGCTGTTGTTGCTGGCGATGTACTTCCTGCCACGGCGCACACCGGTGGAAACCGACCCCGGCCGGCGCCTGCGGCATTTCCTCATTGCACTCGGGGCCGGTGGGGGTGCTGGCATCCTCTCCTGGGCGGTGATGACGCGACCGCACGCGTCCATTTCCAAATACTTCTTGGACAACAGCGTCGCCGAGGCCGGCGGAGCCAACGTGGTCAACGTGATCCTGGTGGACTTCCGCGGCTTCGATACCCTCGGCGAGATCACCGTGCTGGCCCTGGCCGGACTGGGCATTTTTGCGCTGTTGAAGGATCTGCGGCTACCCGCGCACCGGGAAGACATCGCCGGAAGGCCTTTCGACTGGGACCTGCACCCGCCCATCATGGCCACGCTGGTGCGCCTGCTGTTGCCCTTGGCGCTGCTGGTGGCAGTGTTCATCTTTCTGCGGGGCCATAACCTACCCGGTGGCGGCTTCATCGCCGGCCTGGTCACCGCCGTGGCCCTGGTTACCCAGTACCTGGCCAACGGGGTCGACTGGACCCATGCGCGGATGCCGCGCAACCTGCATCCCGCGATCGGCTTGGGGCTCTTGGTTGCACTCGTCACCGGAGCCACCAGCATGCTGCTGGGCTATCCCTTCCTGACCTCGGCCTTCACCCATGTGCATTGGCCCTTCGCCGACTTCGAGTTGGCCTCGGCCATCGCATTCGATCTCGGCGTCTACTTGGTCGTGGTGGGCGCCACGCTGCTGATCTTGGTGCACCTGGGCCTGATGCATGGCGCAAGTCATCTCCCGGACGCGGTCCGGCCTGGGGCCGCGTCCCAGCCGGTGCCGGGGGCGGACAGGGCGCCGGTTTCGGCCTCGATGCCGAAGGCGGCCGCGCAGCCGGCCTCGCCAGCGTCCACAAACCCCATCCTCGAGCCCACAGACTGACGGAGCCCGACCGCCATGGAAGCCCTGCTCGCAGGCATCATAGCCAGCCTTACCGGCTGTGGCGTCTACCTGGTTCTGCGCGCCTACACCTTTCCGGTGGTACTGGGTCTGACGCTCTTGTCCTACGCCGTGAATCTCTTTCTCTTCGCCACCGGGCGGCTCACCGTGGGGCAACCGGCGGTGATCAGCGCCTCGGCTTCCGGCTACGCCGACCCGCTGCCCCAGGCGCTGGTGCTGACGGCCATCGTCATCGCCTTCGGGATGACCGCATTCGTGATCATGCTGGCGCTGAAGGCACGCGCGGAGCTCGGCACCGACCATGTCGATGGCCACCGCGAGGATGAGAGAGGGCAGGGGGCTTGAATCAGGCCGTCATCATCCCGCTGCTGCTACCACTGCTGGCGGCCATCGCCTTGCTGCTGACCCGGCGGCGGCTAACCCTGCATGCCCGCCGGGCCCTCAATCTGGCTGCCGTGGTGGCGGAGCTGGCGGCGGTGCTCTGGCTGCTGGGGCAGGTCGCGGGCGATGGCATCCTGGTGTACCAGGTGGGCAATTGGCCGGCTCCCTATGGCATCTCGCTGGTGGCCGACCGGCTTGCCGTCTGGATGCTGCTGATCACGGCGCTTCTGGCCTGCTGCGCCTTGCTCTACGCGGTGCAGGGCACCGACAGTGGTAGCCGGCATTTCCATCCCTTGTTCCAGCTGCAGCTGTTCGGGCTCAACGGCGCCTTCCTGACCGGCGACATCTTCAACCTGTTCGTATTCTTCGAGGTGTTGCTGCTGGCCTCCTACGGCCTGCTGCTGCATGGCGGCGGACGGGAGCGTGTGCGTGCCGGCCTGCACTTCGTGGTGCTGAATCTCGCGGGCTCGACCTTGTTCCTGTTCGCCGTCGGTACCCTGTACGCCATCCTCGGCACCCTGAATATGGCCGATCTCGCCCTGCAGGTGCGCGACATTGCACCTGGAGATGTCGGCGTCCTGCGGGCTGCTGGTCTGCTTCTGTTCACGGTCTTCGCGCTCAAGGCGGCGCTGGTACCCCTGTACCTGTGGCTGCCGGCCGCCTATGCCGGCACCTCGGCGCCGGTGGCGGCGCTCTTCGCCATCATGACCAAGGTGGGCGCCTATGCCATCCTGCGGGCGGAGACCCTGATCTTCGGCGATGATGCCGGGCCGCTGGCCCACCTCGTCGAGCCTGTGCTGCTGCCGCTGGCGTTGCTGACCATGGTCGTTGCGGCGCTGGGTGTGCTCTCGGCGCGCGGTCTGCGCCGCCAGACGGCGTACCTTGTCGTGCTGTCGGTCGGCACCTTGCTCACGGCCTTTGCCCTCGGCACCCAAGCCGGTATCGCCGCCGGACTCTATTATCTGCCGCACAGTACCTTCGCCGCAGCGGCCTTGTTTCTGCTGGCCGACGTCATCGCTCGTGGCCGCGGCGCGCTGCGCGACCGGTTGGACCCTGGGCCTGTGGTGCCGGCCGCGCCGCTCGTGGGCGGCCTGTTCTTCCTGCTGGCGGTGCTGATTGCCGGGCTGCCGCCGCTCTCGGGCTTTCTCGGCAAATGGATGCTGCTGCGCGCAGCCCTGGAGCTGCCTGAGACGCCTTGGGTGTTTTCCGTTGTGCTGAGCGTCGGCTTGCTCACCATCATCGCCCTGGCTCGCAGTGGGAGCCTGTTGTTCTATCGGGCGGGCGGCGCCGTATGGGGCGGATACCTGTTGTTGCCGAGTGTCGAGCCGGCCAATGCCGACGGGCAGGATACATGCGTGCTGGATAGCGAGCCCGGAACGGCCACCCTGACCGCCACCGCAGATGCCGCAGCGCCTAGGTGCCCGGACTGGTCCAGGCTCGCCCCGGTGCTGGGCTTGGCCGGTTTCTGCCTGGCCCTGGTGGCCGCAGCCGGACCGGTCACGGACTTCACCGCCGCCACCGCCGACGCCGTATTGCACCCGGAGCGCTACATCCAAGCTGTGCTGGGCGGGTCCGGGGAGAGCTGACCATGCTGCGCCATTGGCTACCCCATCCATTGCTGACGCTGACCCTGGTCCTGGTCTGGCTGCTGCTGGTTAACAGCTTCACGCTAGCGCAAGCGTTGCTGGGGCTGTTCCTGGGTTGGATCATCCCCTTGTTCACACTGCGCTTCTGGCCAGATCGGGTACGGATCGCCCGGCCCTGGTGGCTGGTGTTCTTTCTGGTCAAGGTGCTGTGGGACATCCTGGTGGCGAACCTGGCGGTCGCGCTGCTCATTTTGGGAGGGCAGCGTTACACTCGACCGGCCTTCGTGCCGGTGCCGCTGGAGTTGCGCACCGAGCTGGCCATCAGCATCCTGGCCAATACCGTCTCCCTGACGCCGGGCACCGTCTCCGCCTGGCTGAGTCCGGACCGCCGCACCCTGCTGGTGCACGGCCTGCGGGTCAGGGATCCGGACGCCTTGGCGCGCGAGATCAAGGGCCGCTATGAGCGGCCCCTCAGAGATATCTTCGAGCCGCCATGCTGAGCATTGCGCTGATCATCGCCATTACCCTGGTCTGCGGAGCCCTGTCACTGAGCCTGTGGCGGCTGCTGGCGGGGCCGAGCGACCCGGACCGCATCCTGGCGCTGGATACCCTATACGTGAACGCCATCGCGCTCTTGGTGTTGCTCGGGATCCTGCTGGGCAGTGCGCTGTACTTCGAGGCGGCGCTGCTGATCGCCATGATGGGGTTCGTGGGTACGGTCGCGCTGTGCAAGTATCTGTTGCGCGGTGATATCATCGAGTAGGTTGCGCATGCAGGAAATCGCCGTTTCGGCGCTGATCGTCATCGGTGCCGCCTTCACCTTCATCGGCTCCCTGGGGTTGGCCCGGCTCGGGGATTTCTACAGCCGCCTGCACGGCCCCACCAAGGCCACCACCCTCGGCGTCGGGTCCCTGCTCATCGCCTCGGTGATCTACTTCAGCACCAGCGGGTCGGGCGTCAGTCTGCACGAGGTGCTGGTGACGCTGTTCTTGTTCATCACCGCCCCGGTGAGCGCCCATCTGCTGGCCAAGGTGGCCCTGCACCTAGGTGTGCGCTCTATCGCGCCACCGCCGCCACAGGTCCAGTCGGCCCGAGGGGCCGAGGGGGCCGCCACCGACCAGCGCTCAGCGCCACGCGGTTCAGGCTCGGGGGCAAGCACGACTCGGGCGACAGGATGATCCGGGACTGAAGGCATGGGTCGGCGGCGGTGCGCCTGCGCAACGCATGCTCAAGCGAGCCCTGGCCGCGGGATCCTGGGCGATTGCGGGAGAAGAACACACCGAATGGCGTAGGATTCTCGTTCGCCTTCACGTTCGCCTTCACGTTCGCCTACAAGGAGCGGGAGGCACACAGACGGACAATGCTCCCGCTGGCGCGACGCAGAAGGCAGGCGAAAAGACGAGCCAGACGCTATGTCTTCGACAGCAATGGACTCAGTGCGCGAGAATACCGCCTGTGCCGGCACTCGACTGGGTTGTTGCCCCGCTGGGTGCCCCGGTGGGCTTATGCAGGCCCGTGTCGGTGACGAGGTCCAGTTGCAGCGGTGCGCGTCGGCCGTTGGAGCCCTTGGTGCCGACACCGAGCAGGTCGCTCATCGATGTGAGCCTTGTGCTCGAATTCACGGGGAAGCTACCGTGCCGAAAACGGCTCACGTCGAGGTTGAGTCCGCGCAGTGGTGCGCGCTCCAGCGCCTCCATGACCTGAAACGCCAGCTTCGGGGGCTGGACGGAAACCAGGCCTTGGTGCGTGGTGACCCCCGCGGCCGGGTCCGTCAGGCGCAGGATGCTGCAACTGCAGATGGCCGGGGTGAGACGGAAGCCGGTACCCCGGAGCCCGTCTATCACGCTCCGGATATGCGCCTTCAGCGCCTTGCGGGAAACTCGCGGTGGCAGATTGCCGATGGAGATCAGAATCGAGCCCGACTTGCCGAACATGCGTGAGAACCTCGTCTGAGCCATGGTGCGGTGTATTCCTAGTCCGGTGTACTGCTACGGCGCCGAGTGACCTTAGGGACCTTGGGGAATCGCGGTGCAGGTCCGCCGTTGCGAATCGCTACTCGACAGAGCTCGCATTGTAGCGCCCTGTGATGACCGTGATGCGTCAGAATAAACACATGATGTGTGTTTCTGGCGCCGCTCAGGGTTGCAGTGCCTTGCGTCTTCGGGACGGTCGTACACCCTTTCTCCGACTGTTTCATTTGTGTATCAACCCCGCAATGATACACGGACGAGCCTGCCGCGGAACCACGCGCGTCAGGCATCTTGGCCCGCACGGCTGTTTCGTTGGAGGGCCGAGGTCGCCGGCAGCCGCAAGCCCTACGCCGGCGGAGCTCCAGTTGACAGCCCGCGTTGTTCTTGGCGCCCTGCACCCCGACCTCTTAGCGGCCAACCAAATCAGGTAGGTCCGGACGCACGCCGGCTTTATGCCCGGCGTTCAGCCCGGCCTCGCGGGGCGCCACTCCCGAGCAGCAGCAGAACCAGATCGTGCGTACAGCTTTCAAGATCCTCCTCCCGATGATGGTGCTCGCGCTCGGCATCGGCGCCTTCCATGTCCTCAAGCACACCAAGTCCGTACAGGCTCCGCCGGCGGTGCAGGAGCGGATCTGGCGCGTCGAGGCGGAGCGGGCCAGCCCGAGTCGCTTGGCGCCCGAGCTGACCCTGTATGGGCGCGTCGAGACGGCGGACCTGCTCCGGGCGGCGGCGTCCGCACCGGCCTGGGTCACCGAGGTCGCCGTGCGCGACGGCGACCGCGTGGCCGCGGGGGACATGCTCGTGCGCCTCGACGACCGCGACTTCCTGCCGCGCATCGAGCAGGCCAGGGCACAAATCGCCGAGCTTGAAGCGCAGATCGACAGCGAGCGCAATCGCTACGAGACCGACCGACTGGCCCTGGAACAGGAGCGGCGCCTGCTCGAGCTCGCGCGCGACGCCGTCGCACGCCAGGAGCGCCTCAAGCGCCAGCGGGTGGGCGCAGAGCAGGCGCTGGACGAGGCGGAGCAGGCCGCGGTGCAGCAGGCGCTGGCCGTCAGCAACCGCGAGATGAGCCTGGCCGACCACCCGACGCGCCTGCGCGGCCTCCAGGCCCGGCTCGCCAGCAACCGCGCGAGGCTCGAGGAGCTGGAGCTGGAATACGAGCGCGCCACCATCCGGGCCCCGTACGACGGCATGGTTACCGGCGTCGATGTCACCGCGGGCGATCAGGTGGCCCGGGGCGAGGTGCTGGTGCGCATGTTCGCACTGGACAGTCTGCAAGTGCGCGCACGCATCCCGGCGCCCTACCAGGCAGAGCTGGTTGCGGCGCTGAGGGAGCAGGGCCAGCTGCCGGCGATCGCCGAGCCGGGCGACAGGGCGCTGACGCTGGTGCTGGACCGCATCGCCGGCGAGGCGGGGCCGAGCGGTGTCGATGGACTTTTCCATGTCAGTGGCGATCCCTTCGCGCTGCGTCTCGGCCAGATGCTGACGCTGCGCCTGGAGCGCCCGGCCCGCGATGACGTGGTCGCGGTTCCCTTCCGCGCCGTCTATGGTGGCGGGCGCATCTACAAGCTCGAGGGAGGACGCATGGTCGGCGTCGATGTGGCGACGCTCGGTGAGCGGCGCAGTGGTGCCGACGCCCAGGCGAGGCTGCTCGTGCGCTCTCCCGAGCTCAGGCGCGGGGATCTCATCGTCACCACCCACATGCCAAACGCCATCGACGGCCTGCGTGTCGAGACCCTGGACGAGGGCCGGATGGCCAGGGTGCCGGCGGCGGGCCGCACCTCCACGGCGGCGGGCGGCTCGCGGACGTCCGACGCCGATGCGGGCCGGGCCGTGCATTGAGCGAGCATCGAGCAACGGCCATGGAGGACGCCGCTGCGCCCCACGTTCCGCGCACCTACAACCGCCAGCAGCCGGCGATGCGGCATCGCGGCGACCTGATCGGGCTCTTCGCCCATCACAAGGTCGCCGCCAACCTGCTGATGATCATCATGATCCTGGCCGGTGCTTTCGCGCTGGACCGGCTCAATGTGCAGTTCTTCCCGACCTTCGAGCTGGAGGTCGTGAACGTTCGCGTGGAATGGACCGGCGCCAGCGCCGAGGACATCGAGGACGGGATCATCGGGCCTCTGGAACAGCGCCTTCGCTCCGTGGACAACCTGGACAAGATGACCAGTACCGCCAGCCAGGGCGTCGCCGCGATCACACTGGAGCTCAATGAGGGCACCGACCCACTCCTGGCGCTGGACCAGGTGCGCCGGTTCGTCGACGAGCTCCGCAACCTCCCGCAGGACGCCGAGAAGCCCGAGGTGTCGCTGCTGACACGCTATGAGCAGGTCGCGCGGCTGATCATCACCGGTCTCGATGACCCCGGCGAGATGCGTAAGCTCGTCCGCCGCTTTGAGATGGAGTTGTTGGAGCTTGGTCTGGACAAGGTGGACATCAAGGGTCTGCCTGACGAGGAGATCGGGATCCAGGTGGCAACCGAAAAGCTGGAGCAGCTGGAGCTGGGCTTGAGCGACGTCGGCAGCCGCATCGGCGACTTCAGCCGCGACCTGCCAGCCGGCGCCGTCGGCCGGGGCGAGGGTGCCCGCGAGCTGCGCAGCTTGGACAAGCGCCGCGATCCGCTCGCGTTCCGCGATCTACCGATCAAGACCGGCGAAGACCTGCGGGTCAACCTGGGCGACATCGCCGAGATCGAGCGCGGCCCGAGCGACAACACTATTGAGGTGACGGCAAAGGGCCTGCCCGCGGTGGAGATGATCGTGCAGCGCGCCGAGACCGGTAATACGCTCAAGTCCGCGGGCACACTGACCGAGTGGCTGAAGGAGACCCGGCCGACCCTGCCACCGGGCGTGGAAATCTCCGTCTACGACGCCTCCTGGGAGCTGGTCCGCGATCGCATCATGCTGCTGGTGCGCAACGGACTCGGCGGCCTGGTGCTGGTGGTGCTGATCCTGTACCTGTTCCTGACTGGACGGGTGGCCTTCTGGGTCGCCTGGGGAATCCCGGTGTCCTTCGCCGCGACACTGTTCATCCTCTATCTCACCGGCGGCAGCATCAACATGATCACGCTGTTCGCGCTGATCATGGCGCTCGGCATCATTGTCGACGACGCCATCGTCGTCGGCGAGGATGCCATGGCCCACTACCAGACGGGCGAGGACCCCCTGCTGGCGGCCGAGGGCGGCGCGCGCCGGATGCTGGCGCCCGTCATCGCGTCATCGCTGACCACCATCGCGGCGTTCATACCCTTGATGCTGGTTGGCGGTCGCATCGGCAATATTCTTGGCGCCATCCCGGTGGTGATCATCTGCGCGATTCTGGCGTCCCTGGTGGAGAGCTTCCTGGTGCTGCCGGGGCACTTGCGCAACGCCTTCGTGCACACGCATCAGATCAAGCCGAGCTCCATCCGCGCACGGCTGGACCGCGGCTTCGAGCTGTTCCGCGACCGCGTGTTCCGGCCCCTTGCCACGCTGGCCATCGGCAACCGCTTCACTACCGTGGCCGCTGCGCTGGCGATGCTCTTGTTTGCCGTCGGGCTCATGGCCGGCGGGCGCATCGGCTTCACCTTCTTCCCGACGCCCGAGTCGCGAATCATCAACGCCGACGTCATCTTCGTCGCCGGCACCCCGCGGGCCACGGTGGACGAGTTCCTCGCGCACCTGGAGGAGGCCGTCGTCGACACCGAGGCCGCGCTGGACCGGGAGCGCGGCAGCGGCAAGCTGATCACCGCCATACTGGCCTACCACGGCTCCAGGACCGCAGCGAGGGCCGCGGCCGACCAGCTGGGCGGCCTCAGGGTGGAGCTCGTCGACGGTGACCGCCGCGACGTGCGCAACGTCGAGCTCATCAATGCCTGGCGGGCGCGTATCGAGCTGCCGCCCGGGCTCGAGAACCTGAACATCGTCTCGAGACGCGTCGGCCCGCCCGGGCGTGACCTGACCCTGCGCCTCACGGGCGGCGATTCGGATGTCCTCAAGGGCGCCGCCCTGGACCTGTCCGAGACCATCTCTGGCATCGAGGGCGTGCGCGAGGTCGGGGACGACATGGCCTATGGGCGCGAGCAGCTGATCTACTCGCTGACGCCCGCCGGAGAGGCCCTGGGCCTGACGGTGGCGGACCTCGGCCGACAGCTGCGTACGGCCTTCGATGGCCAGCTGGTGCAGA
Source organism: Chromatiaceae bacterium (assembly GCA_028277905.1). Classification (GTDB taxonomy): domain Bacteria; phylum Pseudomonadota; class Gammaproteobacteria; order Chromatiales; family Chromatiaceae; genus Thiohalocapsa. The sequence continues at coordinate 16,141 of JANQFI010000384.1, forward strand.
TCTTCCAGGACGGTCCGGACGAGGTCGAGGTCCGGGTCCGGCTACCGGAGCACGAGCGTGGCAGTCTCGCGAGCCTCTACCGGCTCAACATTCGGACGCCTACCGGAGAATCGGTGCCGCTGACGGCAGTGGCGGATTGGCGCTCACGCCGTGGCTTCGAGGTGCTGCGCCATGCCGACGGGCGACTCGCGGTGGAGGTCACCGCCGACGTGGATACCAACGTCAACAACACCGACCGCATCATCTCGGCACTGGAAAAGGGGCCGCTGCCGGCGCTGGCACGGGACTACGGCATCGACTACTCGTTCGAGGGGCGCTCCGCGGACCAGCGCGACACCCTGTCGGACATGCAGAAGGGCGTGGCGCTGGGGCTGATCCTGATCTACCTCATCCTGGCCTGGGTCTTCGCGTCCTACGGCTGGCCCATGGTCGTGATGGCCGTGATCCCCTTTGGGCTCACCGGCGCACTGGTCGGCCACTGGACCATGGGCATCGACCTCACCATCCTGTCGCTCTTCGGCATGTTCGGCCTCTCCGGTATCGTCGTGAACGACAGCATCATCCTCGTGACCTTCTATAAGCACCTGCGCGCGGGCGGCATGCCCATCAAAGAGGCCCTAGTGGAGGCCGCCTGCCGGCGCCTGCGGGCCGTGCTGCTCACCTCGTTGACCACCATCGCGGGTCTGACCCCGTTGCTGTTCGAGCGGTCCTATCAGGCCCAGTTCCTGATCCCAATGGCCACGTCCATCGCCTTCGGCCTCGCGTTCGCCACCCTGCTGGTCCTGCTCGTCGTCCCGTCGCTGTTGTCCATGCACGAGAGCGTGCATGAGATGATCCGGCGTCTGGGCGGCAGGCCCGCGCCGGCAGCGAGCGCCTAGCCGGGGAGCGCCGGCGTCTCGGACCGCCAGCGTCCCGCTAGCCTGTCAGCCAGGCGCCTCGACCACCCAGCCGGCATCGTCGCAGCGGGCCGCCGCCAAGGCCGGAAGCGAGTCGATCTCCGGCACCTGCTGGCGCAGGATCCCGTCGCGGATGCTGTAGGTCCAGCCGTGCACGACCAGTGGGCGGCCTTGCTTCCAGGCGTTCTTGACGATGGTGGTGTTGCAGACGTTGGTCACCTGCTCGGTGACGTTGAGCTCGCACAGGCGATCCAGGCGCCGCGCAGTCGTCAGGTTCGCGAGCTCGTCGGCATGGAAGCGGCCGACGTCACGGATATGCCGCAGCCAGTTGTCGATCAGCCCGTGGTCGTGGGACTCCAGCGCGGCCTTGACGCCGCCGCAGCCATAGTGGCCGCAGACGATGATGTGCTCGACCTGGAGCACCTCCACCGCGTACTGCATCACCGACAGGCAGTTCAGGTCCGAGTGCACCACGACATTGGCGATGTTGCGGTGCACGAAGACCTCCCCCGGCGGCAGGCCCACGATCTCGTTCGCGGGCACCCGGCTGTCGGAGCAGCCGATCCACAAGTAGCGCGGGGACTGCTGGCGGGCAAGACGCCGGAAGAAGTCCGGGTCTCTGCCCTTGACCGCCTCGGCCCAGGCAAGGTTGTTCTCGAACAGGTGCGGCAAGGTCTTCAACGGCGTTCCTCGTGAGGGCAGGGGGGCGTGGGGTGGGCTGGGTCGCGTGCGCGTGTCGCCGGCGTCCGCGTCCGGGAACACTGAAGCCCCGCAATGGGTCGTTCGGGTCGGTGCTAGCCTAACCCGGCACGCGACGCTCGGGGCTTCTAGGGATAGAGCTCGCGGTCGGTCCGTTGTCCGGATTCATGCTGAGCGTTAAGGCGATTGCCGGAAACAGACATACCGAATGGCGCGGGATTTTCGCTCGCCTTCAAGGAGCGGCAGCGGGCGCATAGTCGAGCTCTGTGCCCGCTGCCGCGACGCAGAAGGCGGGCGAAA
>JANQFI010000396.1 GCA_028277905.1 Chromatiaceae bacterium
TGATCGGGGCTACGCGCGCAAGACCATCCTCGCGCTGTTCCGCATCATCGACTGGATGATCCGGCTGCCGGCCGGGTTGGAAGCGGCCTTCCGCCGCGAACTCTACGCCTTCGAGGAGAGCAAGCAGATGCCATACCTGACCACCGTCGAGCGGGCCGGGATCGAAAAGGGCCTTGAGCGGGGCCTGGAGCAGGGCCTGGAGCGGGGCAAGCAGATCGGCTACCGCGAAGGGGAGGCCGGCCTATTGCTGTGGCAGATTGAGAAGAAGTTCGGCAGCGATGCCCTGGGCACCGTGCGCAAGCGCATCGCGGAAGCCGACAGCGACATGCTGCGCCGCTGGTCCGAGCGCATCCTGAGCGCAGACAGCCTGGACGCGATCTTCCACTGACCGCGCCGGCGCGGGAGACGGCGAGGCTCATCCGCTTGACCGCCTTGCGCCCGGTCTTGCCGGTGGGCGCTGCCGCGACGGAACGATTCAGGAACGGAATTCATCACAAGTAGGTCTACCGGCGATGGTCCGTACAGTGGACCCCAGCTCGTGCCTACCCCATTGTCGGATGCCGCGGTCGAGAGCGAGCCCCTGGGCTTAGGCGATTTCTGTCAACAAACATACCGCCTGGCTTGTCTTTTCGCCCGCCTTCTGCGTCGCGGCAGCGGGCACAGAGCTCGACTATGCGCACGCTGCCGCTCCTTGAAGGCGAGCGAAAATCCTGCGCCATTCGGTATGTTTGTTTCCGGCAATCGCCTTAAACCTCGCAGCGTGGCCGCGCCGCGCCTCACTTGTGACGACTCGAATCACTGATCTACAATAGCGCCAGGAGAATTCGGCGATTCACGCAACCAGCCAGTTTTTCTCTCAATCTCACTTGGTGGAGGGGCTCGATGGGCTTTATCTTTTTGTGGGCACTACTCGCGATCCTGGTCGCTTTGTACGCCTATGGACGAGGACACAGCGTCATCAATGTGCTGGGTTTCCTCCTGCTTGGGCTTGTGTTCTCTCCCCTGATTGCGTTGATTGCCGCAGCACTCATTCCGCCCTCAGACCAGACTCTGATCGACAAGGGCCTCGCAAAGAAGTGTCCTCATTGCGCCGAGTTGGTCAAACCTGAGGCCGAGGTTTGCAGCCACTGCGGAAGGGACCTAGCGGAGCTCTAGAGCGGACCTCTAGTATGTTATTCGATGCTGCCCATCTTGATAGGTGATGGGATCCCATTCTTCGGGACGCTCGACACCGACATCGCCCTTCATCTCAGGGAGGTCAAAGCCGACAAGAACGGCATCGTTGAACTGCGTGACCAGGTGCGAGGAGATCGCGGCGAGTGACGCAAGCCACTTCACAACAGCACGCAGCGGACAGCGCGACGAGCAGCCGCTGATCAGATCGCAATCCGCCCCAGCGGCTGCACCGAGATCTCTTGCGTGAGCTCCTGGTAGGAGAGCACCGGCAGCTCGTAGAGGTCCTGCTCGATGAGCTTGCGCACGTAGCGGCGGATGTCCATGGAGACCACCAGCACCGGCCGGGCGCGCTGGTGCAGGCGGTCGCCGACGGCCTTCCCTATGGCGGCTACGAAGCGCTGGGTCACGTCCGGATCCAGCGCCAGGTAGCTGCCGGCTGAGGTCTGGCGAATGCCGTTGCGGATGGTCTCCTCCAGATCCGGCGTGAGCATGTACGCGGGCAGGATGTTCTGGCCGCTCGAGTACTTGTAGCTGATGTAGCGCTTGAGGCTGCCGCGGATGTACTCGCAAAGCAGCACCGTGTCCTTCTCCTTCTGGCCCCATTCCACCAGGGCCTCAAGGATGACGCGCAGATTTCGGATCGAGACCTCCTCAGAGACCAGGCGCTGGAAGATCTCGGTGATCTTCTGGATGGGCAGCACCCGCTGGACCTCCTTGACCAACTCGCCGTAGTTGGTCTCCATCTCGCTGAGCAGGTAGCGCGTCTCCTGGATGCCGATGAAGTTGTCGGCGTATTTCTTCAGCACGAAGGACAGGTGCAGTGTGATCACCTGGGGCAGCTCCAGGAAGCTGAGCCCGGCCTTGCGCATCGCGTCGCGGTAGTGCTCGGGCACCCAAAGGGTCGGCACACCGGGCAGGAAGCCGTCCGCCGTCTCGGCCTGGATGCCGAGCATCTTGAGGCTGTCCGCGTCCTCGCGGGCGAACAGCCAGCCTGGGCGCAGCAGCCCCTGGCTCATGGGCGTCTCCTGGATCAGGATCTGGTAGGCGCCGTCGTCCAGGGTGTGGTTCCAGCGGAGCCGAATCCCCGGGAAGGGCACTCCGAGGTCCAGGTACAAGGCCTGGCGCACCTTGACCAGCTCGGCGTTGAGCGCCTCTTCGGTCAGCACCGGCTCCAGGGACTTGGCGACATCGATCATCAGCGGCACCGTCAGCGAGAACTCGTCCTCCTGCGCCTGCTCTGGCCCCTGCTGTCCCGCGGCCGCGAAGGCCCTCGCCGCACCGGGCACACCGGCTGCGGCAGCCTGCTTGCCGGACTCCATCAGCACGTAGCCCAGCGTGCCGAGCATGATGCCGAGGCCGATGAAGACCGGCCACGGAAACCCGGGCACCAGCGCCATGCCGAACATCAGACAGCCCGCGATCAGCACCGCTTTGGGCTGTGCGAGCACCTGGGCGCCAATGTCGCTGCCGAGGTTGATCGAGTCGTCGGTGGTGACACGGGTGACGATGACACCGGCGGTGATCGCGATCAGCAGCGCCGGGATCTGCGCCACCAGGCCGTCGCCGATGGTGAGGATGGAATAGGTCGCCACGGCCTCGTCCACCGATAGGCCGCGCTGCAGTGTGCCGATGGAGATGCCGCCGATGATGTTGACCGCGGTGATGATGAGTCCGGCGATGGCATCGCCCTTGACGAACTTCATCGCGCCGTCCATTGCGCCGTACATCTGGCTCTCTTTCTCCACCAGGCCGCGGCGGCGGCGCGCCTCCTGCATGTCGATGAGGCCGGCGCGCATGTCGCCGTCGATGCTCATCTGCTTGCCCGGCATGGCGTCGAGCGAGAAGCGCGCACTCACCTCCGCAACGCGCTCGGCGCCCTTGGTGACGACCATGAACTGGACGATGGTGATGATCAGGAAGATCACGGCGCCTACCGCGAAGTTCCCGGCGACTACGAAGTTGCCGAACGCAAAGATGATGTCCCCCGCATCGGCCTGCAGTAGGATCAGGCGTGTCGTGGTAATGGCAAGCGCGAGTCGGAACAGGGTCGTGATCAGCAGCACCGATGGGAACGCCGAGAAGGCCAGCGGCGTGGGGATATAGACCGCGATCATCAGCAGCACGATGCCGATGGTCAGGTTCGTGGCGATCAGCGTATCCACAAGCACCGTCGGCAACGGCAGCACGATCATGAAAATGATCGCCACGATCAGCACGGCGAGCATCACGTCGCTGCGGCTGGTGACTGCGTTGATGGCGGCCTGAACGCGGTCGAGATTCACGGTTCGTCTTCCATCGCGGCCAGCTGCTCGTAGCGCTCGAAGCAGTGCAGCGCCTCGTCGGAGCTGCCCAGCGCCCAGGCCGCGCGGCTACGCAGCAGCCAGGCGCTTGCAGCATCCGCCGGCGCTGGCGCCAGGGCAAGATAGGCGTCGGCGGTGGTGAGCGCGGCGTCGAATCGTCCGGCGCCGAGGTAGGCGTAGGCGAGCGCGCCGAGTACCTGGGCATGGTCCGCGCGCGGGGCTGCAGCCGCGATCGCGGACTCACGGGCGCCCGGCTCAGTACCGGAGCCCAACGCCGTCGGCGGTTTTCCATCGCTGGACCTTGCGTGAGATGGCACCCTGGACCGCACAGCAGCAGATGCCGACCCCTCGTCGCGCAGTGCCTCCAGGATTACGACCGCACGCTCCGGAAGGCCCTCGCGGACATAGACGTGCGCCAGCACCCGCAAGGCGTCGCGTTGCTCTGGGGTCCACATGCGTCCGTCTCACGCGCGGCCGGAGGCCGTGGCGCCGTCAGGCCCGCAACAGCGTCGCGCGCATGGTGGCGAGCTGGTCACGCAGCGCAACCTCCTCGGTGAGCAGCGCCTCCAGCGACGAGCCGCCGGCGCGGTCGCCCGCGCGCAACGCGTCCAGCGCGCCCCGCAACAGGGCCTCGAATCGGGTGGGCACCGTGATGGCCGGGTCCGCGACCCGCGGCGCCGCGAGCTCCTCCAACCTGCGCTTGAGCCCGGAATCCGGATAGAGCTCGTCGAGCCGGTCGCGCACGCGCCCGCCGGTCAGATCGGCAGCGGGCCCCAGGGGCAGGCGCAGCGGCTCTGCGGGCAGCTCGTCGATGGTCTCGATACCGACCTGCGGCACGAAGCCCTGAATGCGCTCGGTCATGCTCGGTCTCCTCGGCGGCGTGCGGCGCCGGCGCTTGCGCTCAGCCGTCGAAGGCGCGTTGCTGCAGATCCATCAGCAGATCGATGGCGGCTTCCAGCGCCGGCAGGGTCGCGTCCGCGAGCGGCATGCGGACCAGGAACAGCAGCCGGTCGCCGGACGCCATCCCGGGATGCACCGGCAACGATTGGCCGCGCGCATAATGGCACAGCTCCAGCGCGCGGATCATGATGCCCTCGGCGTCCTGCCCGACCTCGATGCCGCGGGCCAGGTAGATCAAGAGGGCATCCTTGTCCAGCTCGCGCTCTAGGTAGAGCCGGTTGCCCGATTCGAGCTCCAACACCAGGACATCCTGCTCGGACCAGGCCAGGGGGCCCATGCCCATGGCCTCGCCCAGCAGCGCGGGGATTTCGGCGCCGTCACTCATGCCTCCTCCTCTTCGCGGTCGATGGCCGTGTCCAAGGCGCCCTGGGCCGCGTCCAGCAGCCGCGGGCGCTTGGCCTCGTCGGCGTAGGCCTTGATGGGGACGAGGCGCAGCAGCTCGGCCAGCTCGCGCAGGAACAGGATCTCCCGCTCGCTGGTGCGGGCGCAGAGCTGCGGCGGCAAGCGGCCGATCTTGTCGGCGGTGGGCCAGTTGTCCTCCATCAGCCCGATGACATGACCCAGCAGATCCGCGCCCCGGCAGTGCTCGCCGCGACCCTCGAGCTTGCGCATCACGCCACCGCAGTGCTCCAGCAGGCCGCCCAGTACCTCCAGCCGGTAGAGATCGTCGACGACGGCCCGCAGCCGGGTCTTGTCGAGCGACGGACCAACCGCGGCCAAGTCCGCACCGAGCGCCTGCACCAGGAATTGCAGTGACTGCTCGAGCCCTTCGGCGCCGTGCTTGTCCAGCAGCGCGCGATAGGTTTCGGTCATGCCATCGTAGCCGAGCACCGCGTCCCGATAGGTCTTCCGCAGCACACCGACCTGCTCGACGTCGCCGCCGGCGAATTGGGCCGCCACGCCGGCGACGTTGATGCCGGCCCGAATCTCGGCGCCGGAGTCCCGCTCCAGGTCCGCGACCGCCTGCTGCACCGTCGCGATGCGGCGCCCGTCCGCGCCGCCGCGCTTCAGGACCTCCAGCAAGGCGATCAGCGCGGCATCTTGGTGCGTGACGTCCTTGAAGCGCTCGCGCACGAATTCCCGCAGCTGCCCCGGTGTCGCGCCCCGCTGGCGCAGCAGCAGCGCCAGCATCCGGCGCAGGTCCGCCTGACGGAGGTCGGTGAGGTTGTCGAGCATGTTGTGCACGCCCTCCACCGACAGCAGGCGTTCGATGATGTCGGCGAGATGGCCCTCCTCGACCTCGCGCTTGTTGAACTCGGCCTCCATGTCGTCACTCAAATCGTCGCCGATCTCCTCCAGCGCGTCCTGGATCATCGACGCCTGGCTCGGTAGCTCCCGCACCGCCTGCCCGCGGTAGATGCCATCGGCGCCGGCGGGCGCAGCGGAAGCGCCGCCGTCCAGCACGGCGGCGGCCGGATCGCGGCCATCGGAGCGTATTCTGTCTGGCATGACCGATGCGCGTGTCAGGTCTATCTAGTCGCGTCGCATGCGTTTGGTTGCATGCGTCAGCTTGCATGCAGTATTCGGCTGGTATCGATTGACGCTTTCGGGCATCGTGCATCCCGAGTCACCAAACGGCAACCCAGGCGAGTGGATATCCGCATCGCACGCGGCCATACTGCCGACTGCAAACCTTACCGCACGCCTCGGGGATCATACGCCCCTTTGTATCGGGCCATTGGGCCATCGGGCTATCGGGCTTCTGCTGCAGACGGGCGCCAGCACCGCACCAACCGACACGACCGCCGGTGGATATCCGCGCCGAACAACTGCCCGAGGCCCTGCTGGTCACCATCACAGGCCCGCTGGATCGCGCGACAGCGCCCCGCGCCAGGCAGCAGCTCATGCCTATCGCGTCATCCATCGGCTTCCATGAGGGCCAATCCCTGCTGCTCGATCTGTCGGGGGTCAAGGTGCTGACCGGCGCCGGTGCCCGAGTGCTCTACGACCTCCACGTCGACCTGCGGCACAGATCGCAAGCCTTGCTACTCTGCGCCCCGACACCGGCCGTGGCGGACATACTGGCCTTCACCGGGCTGCCCCGGTTGGTGCCCGTCCACGCGGACGTCGCGGAGGCCCGGCGCGCGCTGGCACCATGAGCAACTCCAGAAGCGATGCGGGCACCGCGGCGGTCAGCCCCTTCACGCAGATCCTCGAACGCCTGGCGGCGGCGGTGGACGAGGTGCAGCCGCTGGCCATCCGTGGCCGCGTCATCGAGGTCACGGGCACCATCATCCGTGCCGTGGTGCCTGGGGCGAGCATCGGCGAGCTGTGCCTGCTGGTGAGCGCGGACAGCCGAGCAGACTCGGGCCACCAAGGCGACGCCGCGGACTCGGCCGGTGCCGCGGAGGATGCCGCCGAGGGCGCCGCGGACGCCCCGCTGCGTGCCGAGGTGGTCGGCATCGACGGCACTCAGGCGCTACTGACGCCCATGGGCGAGCTCTATGGCCTGTCCGCAAGCACCGAGGTGATACCCACCGGGCGCATGCACATGGTACCCGTGGGCCCGGCGCTGCTCGGACGGGTGGTGGACGGGCTCGGCGCGCCCATGGATAGAGACACCAAAGGGCCGCTGATGACCACCGAGCTGGTGCCCGTCGACCGCGACGCCCCGGCACCGCTCAGCCGGCGCATCATCGACACGCCGCTGCCGCTGGGCCTGCGCGCCATCGACGGCATGCTCACCTGTGGCGAGGGCCAGCGCATGGGCATCTTCGCGGCCGCCGGGGGCGGCAAGAGCACGCTCTTGGCGATGCTGGTGAAGGGCGCCCGGGTGGACGTGACCGTGGTCGCGCTGATCGGCGAGCGCGGCCGGGAGGTGCGCGAGTTCATCGAGCACGACCTCGGCCCCGAAGGCACGGCCCGCTCGGTGCTGGTCGTGGCGACCTCGGACCGGCCGTCGATGGAGCGGGCCAAGGCGGCCAATGTGGCCACGGCCATCGCCGAGTACTTCCGCGACCAGGGCAACCGGGTGTTGCTGCTCATGGACTCGGTGACTCGCTTCGCCCGCGCCCAGCGCGAAATCGGCCTCGCAGCCGGTGAGCCGCCGACGCGCCGTGGCTTCCCGCCGTCGGTGTTTGCCACCCTGCCGCGGCTGATGGAGCGTGCCGGACAGTCCGACAAGGGCTTCATCACCGCCCTGTACACGGTGCTGGTGGAGGGCGACGACATGACCGAGCCCGTCGCGGACGAGACAAGGTCCATCCTCGACGGTCATATCATCCTGTCGCGCAAGCTCGCCGCCGAGAACCACTATCCGGCCATCGACATCCTGGCAAGCGTCAGCCGCGTCATGAACGCCATCGTCAGCCCGGAGCAACGCCGGGCCGCGGGCCGCGTGCGCGAGCTGCTGGCCAAGCGGGATGAAGTGGAGCTGCTCGTGAAGATCGGCGAGTACAAGGAGGGCAGCGACCCGCTGGCCGATGAGGCCCTTGCGCGCATCGACGCCATCAACGCCTTTCTCTGCCAGCGCATGGACGAGCACACCGGCTTCGACGAGGCGGTGTCGCAACTGTCACGGCTGGTCTGATGGTCTAGCCATGGACACCGGAAGCCGACTCGCGACCTATGCGAAACTGCGACATATCAAGGTCTTCCGCGAGCAGCACAGGGCTGCCGCGCTCGCAGCCGCGCGTACCCTGGTGGAGCAGCGCGCCGCAGAGCTCGAGAGCAAGCGCCGCGCGCTGGCGGAGTTTCGCGCCCAGCGGGAAGCACGCGAGCAGGCGCTGTTCGACGAGATCTCCGGCCGAGCGGTGCAGCCGCGCGATATCGAGGCCATGAACAGCCGCGTCGCGCTGCTACGGGAACGGGAGGCGGCCATGCAGTCCGCGCTGATGGACGCCGAAACGGGGCTTGCCGAGGCGCGGCAGGCCATGGATCAGGCGCGCGCCGCCCACATCCGCGCCCAGCGCGAGGTCGAGAAGCTCGACCAGCTGATCGAGGTCGCCCGCCGCACCGAGGCCCGCGAGCAGGCGGCGCGCGAAGAGAATGAGGTCGAAGAGATCGTCACCGCGGGATTCGCGCGCGCACACCGGCACCAACGCCATCACTAAGCCACCGGCGGGGGCCTGAACGGCCATGTCAGACATCGATCCAACCGGCAAGCAGCCATTGCCGAGCCCCTTGCCGGCCGAATCGCCGCCGGACAGCGCCGAGCCGCTGGCCGACAGCACGCTTGCCCTGGCCCAGGCGAGCCGATTCTCGAGCCTTGTCTCGGGCAGCGCAGCGGCCCCCGAGGCGTCGCAGGACAGCGGGGACAGCACGACTACGGACGACACCACGTCCGGTACAGAGCAGAGCGACACGGCCAGGCCCAAGCATCACCGGCGCGGCGCCGGTCGCCAACACGCCGGCGAGCGCGATGCTCGCCATCGGGACAATCGCGACGATGCCAGGGACGCCCGCGACCACCGCCGCAAGCAGGGCCAGGGCGCCGAACCGGGCGCTGGCAACCCAGGCGATCAGATCCTGCGCAGCCTGCTCGGCAGCCAGCAGGCGCCGCAGCCCGAGGCAGCGGCAGGGGCCGCCACGACGGCGCGGGTCGACGGCATCAACGACCTGGCAGCAGCGGTCGCCCAGCGCATCCTGGTCTCCGACCCCAGTGCCGGAGGCGAGCACGAGGTACGGATCCTGCTCAAGGGCGAGATGCTCGGCGGCACCGAGGTCCGCATCACCCGCACCCATGGCGACCTCCTGGTGCGCCTGATCACGCCGTCGTCGCCGACAGCGCAGCAGATTCAGGCCCATGCCGCCGAGTTGCAGAACGCGCTGGCCGGCCGGCTGAACGCGACCGTCAAGGTCTCGGTGGACGTCCAGGGCGGCGGTGGCCAGCAGGAAGCCCAGCAGGGGGCCCAGCAGAGAACCGGCGGCAGCGGCGACGCCTCCGGCGGTGACGGCCGCTCGCGCAACCGCCGCCAAGTCGTCGACGAATGGGACGCCGACGACGGGTCGGCCGCCTGAGCATGCGCGATCGCCCGCGTCGGATCTCAGACCAGAGCTTGCGAATCGCGCCGTGCCCGGTACCCAACCCGCGCCACTAGCCTTCAAGCCACGCCGGCTCAGCACCGCACACGCAGCGTTACAAAACGCGCTGATTGGCTCCCCGACAGTGCTGTCCGTGACTACGGCATCGGACCCGCTGATCTTGTTGCTGACGCCCGAGCCGCCGCCATTGGACCCGGGGCCGGACTTTCCTCTCACCGCCGGCGGCGCGCGTCTGACACTCAGGCTGGATGCGGGCAGCTTGGCCCGCATCGCTGGACCCTGGGCTCAGGTCCCGGCGCCGGACGACCTGCCCACACCCTTGCGCGCAGCACTGACCGAAGTCCGGCTGCGTCCGCTGCTCGATGCACTGCGCGATGGGCTCGGCATCGATGCGACGCTGGACGACGAAGCGCTGACGGCCGAGCGGGATGCCGGTGCCGCTTGGTATAGCATCGGCTTGGTGCCAGTGGACGCTGCGTCCAGGCTGCCCGTTGGCTGGCTCTGCTGCGACGACAATGCCGCTGCGGCCTTGGCGCAGGCAATCGCCGCTCTGCCCGCATCGCCACCGGCGACGCCCATGCTCAACTGGCGCGCACTGCCCGCGTACCTGACACTAGAGCTCGCGCGCTTGGCGCTCACCCGGGATGAGCTGCGGCAACTGGCGCCCGAAGACGTAGTCCTGCTGCCACCCGATGCCCCCATCGCGCGGGGCACCGTGATCCTGCGCCAGGGCACGCGCGCGCTTGCCGCGGCGAGCCTGGTCCAGGACAGACTCAAGATTCAACGGCGCCTGGGGGCGACGATGCAGGCAGACGAAACCGGCGACGCGCTGGATGATGCGCTGGAGCCGACAGGTGAGCAGCCCGCCTCCGGTGGCAGCTTCCCCGCCACCGAGCCATCCACTGCGGAGCAGATGGCGGACGCACCGGATCAGGGGCCGATTTCGGTGGATGAGCTGGAGGTCCGGCTGGATTTCGACATCGGTCACCTGCGTTTGAGCCTGGGCGAGATCGAGCGCCTCGCGCCCGGGTCCGTGCTAGCCCTGGACACGCCGGCGGGCCGGCCGGTGCGTATCCGCGCCGGCGGCCGGGTCATCGGCCGCGGCGAGCTGGTGCAGATCGACGACCGCCTCGGTGTCGTCGTGCGCGAGTTGCGGATTGGCGATGAACATCGATCTGCCTGATCCGCTCTTTCTTGTCATCTCGCTGGGGCTCCTGGCACTGGTCCCCTTCATCGCAGTGATGGCGACCTCCTTCGTCAAGATCGCCGTGGTGCTCGCGCTCGTGCGCAACGCCATGGGCATCCAGCAGATCCCACCCAACATCGCACTGCACGGCATCGCGCTGGTGCTCACCCTCTACATCATGGCGCCCGTGGGCTATGACGCCTACGAGGTGTTCGCCGACGCTCAATTCGAGGACATGACCCTGGCGCAGTTCGGCGATCTGCTCGATGAGGCATCCGTGTCCTTTCGCGCCTTCCTCGCCATGCACGCCTCCGACAGCGAGAAGACCTTCTTCGTCGAGACCGCCAAGCGCATCTGGCCGGCGGACATCGCCCGCGGCGTCACCAAGGACGACCTGCGGGTGCTGATCCCCGCATTTACGGTCAGCGAGCTCAAGACCGCTTTCGAGGTAGGCTTTCTACTCTATCTGCCCTTCATCGCCGTCGACCTGATCATCTCCAACATCCTGCTCGCCATGGGCATGATGATGGTCTCGCCCATGACCATCTCCCTACCCTTCAAGCTGCTGCTGTTCGTGCTACTGGACGGCTGGACGCGCTTGCTGCACGGATTGGTGTTGACCTATCAGTGAGCATCGCCGCCGGGGTCGAGCCCGCACAGCTCTGGCCCAAGGACCTCGTCTAGATTGGCCTCGGTGCAGCCGCAGACGGACCAGTAATCCTCATCCAAGGTGACGTCGTCGGAGAAGATCGCGGCGGTGCTGGCTAGTCCGGGCAGCACGCTCGGCATGCCCTGCACCACAGGCGAGTGCGCACAGCTGCGCTGGCAGGCCGAGGAGGTCATCGAAGCAAAAGCAGGTCATCGCGCTGATGCGCAAGCTCGCCAGGGCATTCTGGCACCAGGCCAACGGGCACGCCTTCGCCGTCGCGCGCCTGGTCAACCTCAAGGCCATCGCCGGCGCCTGAGGGCGTCCATCCGCGACAACCCTGCACCCCGCGAGGCAACCGCCATGAGCACCTAATCGCAGCCCACGTGCGCACCCGGCTCGTCCCGCGCGTCGACCTCCCATCCACCCTCAGACCCGTTGCGGTCCGACCCTAGGCGATTGCCGGAAACAAACATACCGAATGGCGCAGGATTTTCGCTCGCCTTCAAGGAGCGGCAGCGGGCGCATAGTCGA
>JANQFI010000266.1 GCA_028277905.1 Chromatiaceae bacterium
CACCGGAACGCCTCACCACCTGCGTCATGACCGTCAGCCCTCTAATCTGATCAGAAGGTTGCAACATACTCCTCATGCGACATCATGGCAAGGCCGCACCCCACTGTGGGGAATAGCCAATCGAGCGAAGGAGAGCCAGCACCACCGCTTTCGCAACCTCTACAGAGAAGTGAATGTCGAGCTGTTGATGTACTGCTGGCACGACTTGAACAGGGACGCGGCCAGCGGCGTCGACGGGCTTACGGCAGAGACCTATGCACGCAACCTGGAAGCGCACATCACCGATCTGGCCGAGCGAGTGAAGGCGAAACGCTACCGGGCCAAACTGGTCCGGCGCGTCTACATACCCAAAGAGAACGGAACACAGCGACCGCTGGGCATCCCGGCTCTGGAAGACAAGCTCGTGCAACTGGCCTGCGCCAAACTGCTGAGCGCGATTTACGAACAGGACTTCCTTGACTGCAGCCACGGCTACCGGCCGGGGCGCGGCGCCAAGCAGGCGGTGATCGGGCTGGCACGCGAGCTGCAATATGGCCCGTACCATCATGTGGTCGAGGCCGACATCCGGGGCTTTTTGGATCGCTCTTCATACTACCCCCTGGCTGATTGTGGGTCGTCAAAAAGATCGAGTATCGGCTCCGGCACCTTGATTCTCAGGCCCTTACGGTTGCCTTGTGAGACATGGATGGCTTCGAGCTCGCCGCGCTTGACACGCTGCAACACCGTTTGGCGCGACACCCCAAGGCGGCGCATGGCCTCGATGATGGGCACAAAGCCCTCGGGCGCCTGGCCAGCAAAGTGCGCGCGCAGCGCATCGGTGATCAGGATGCGCCACGGCGCGCCGGGGGTGAGCTGCTCGCCGGGGATGAGCCCGTCGTTGAGCTGGCGGTGCAGCGTTGAGGGCGCGACGCCGAGGATGGCGGCCGCCTCACGGATGGTCACAGGTTCCCCGGAGACCGGCTGTGCCGGCGGCACGAAGCGAGGAATGCCCCAATGGGTGCGCAGGCTGTTGACGCGGTTGACGGTGAAGGGCAAACCGGTGGCCGTGGTGCGCTGCTGGCGGTTGAGCACGCCGGCGATGACGGCATCCGGATAGTAGGCGGCCAAGCGGCGAATCAGGGTCACGGTGTCCTCGTCGGTGCGCACCGTGGCTTGGCGGGTGCGCGGCAAGACGACGGTGAGATCGCTGATCAAGCCGCCGTGCCAGCGCAGGGCCAGGCGCACCTCGTGGGCGTCCTTCACGTGCGTGACCAAGACCTCTTCGAGCAGCGCGCGCAGCAGCTCTTTGCGGTCACGATCGCTGGTCGAGGGTGCCGACCAGACCGCCTCGAGATCCTCGGCGAGACCGAGGAGCGCGTCGCGCTCGGCGGCGGAGAGCGCCTCCTGCTGGTGCCGCTCGGCGCGTTGCAACTGCTGCTCGGCGGCCTGCACGTCTTGCAAGGCCGTCTCCCACGCCGCTTCCAAGCCGCGTGCGACCAGGCGATTGTCGGGGTCGACGTTCTCATAGCGGCGCTGTGCCAACTGTGCCTGGTAGCGTGCCTGCTCGAGCTGATGCTGCCACTGCACCCGGGCGGCCT
>JANQFI010000469.1 GCA_028277905.1 Chromatiaceae bacterium
GCGAGCTGTTTCGCCAGCTGAGCTACGACCTGATCGGCACCTCGACCATGCAATCGCGCGCGACCGGCGGTGTGGCCGGCGGCACTTATCTGTTTGCCCTGCCGGGCTCGCCGGGCGCGTGCAAGGACGGCTGGGACAAGATCCTGCAATACCAGCTCGATTATCGCTGGCGCCCGTGCAACCTCGTCGAGCTGATGCCGCGCCTCCAGGAAACCGAACGGCGGCAGAGCGCGTGATATTGGTCTGCCAATGGCCAAATTCGACATAATTGGAGCATTTTCTGGTATTACCCTGTCCGCTGTTGAAGGCGTAATGAGGAATACCCGGAAATGAATGTCTCGCTTCCAAGAGCGCTGAAGGAATTCGTCGAGAAGCGGTACGACACCGGGCGCTATGCCAGCAAAAGCGAAATCATCCATGAGGGATTGCGTCGCCTCATGGACGAAGACGACCAGTATCGGATTAAGCTGGAAGCGCTTCGAAATGCGATCCAGGTCGGCCGAGAAAGCGGGCCTGGTGCTCCAGCATCTCGCCCATGTCCGTCAGGCGGTGGAGCGACTTGTCCGAGGCCTCCAAAAGAGAGCCGACCTGATCGACCACCCGCTCGCGGAACTCTTCACCGCTGAGCCGCGCATGCTCCGAGGCCTGTTGCAGGCTCAAGGTCTGCTCGTTGGCGACCGCATGGGACTCGTTGGCCAAACGCTGCAGGTCGCGGGTCAGCCCGGCCGCCCGCTCGACCTCCTCACGCACCGCGGTGCGCAGGGCGCTCGAGGCCTTTTGCGCGGCCGCGCTCGCCTCCAGGAGAGCGCTGTTGTGGGTCTCGAAGGAAGCCGCGAAGTCCTTGTTGCGCTCGCCCGCCTGACGCGCGCTTTCCGAGATCTGGGCCGAGAGTTCGACCAGCTTTTCACCCAGGGTTTCGATCTGCTTGCCGGCCGTATCCGCGGCCTTGTTGAGCTCGCCCGCCTGGGTCTTGAAGACGTCGCCGGCCTTGGCCGCGCGCTCGACGGCGCGTTCGGAAGCGGCCGTCAGCGCCTGGACGTGCGGGCGCACGCGCTCGCCCGCCTCGTGCAGCTTGCGGCTCGCATGGTTGGCAAGCTCGCTGTAGCTCTCGACCGCCGCC
>JANQFI010000494.1 GCA_028277905.1 Chromatiaceae bacterium
CGCCATCTGGTCGAGCACCTCGGCCGGAGTCGGCTGGTCGGGCCGGCCGGGATCGTCCCCGATCAGGATCGTGTAGACCGGCACCCGGGCGGCGACGGCCTGCTCGGTTGCGGCCGCGGGCGGGAGCGCCCTGCGAATCGAGTTCGCGCCGTCGGTGAGGACGAGGACCCGGGCGGGCGACTCGGCCGCGCTCGCGGGCAGCGGGTCGAGCGCCCCCGCTACCTCGAGCATCAAGCCCCGGGTGGATCCACCTGGGCTCGCACGGTGGCTTGGATTTCCTATCCGTTGCTGCGCGAGCGCCCGGGCCTGCTCGGCGATCGCCTCGGCCTGCTGGCATTCGGGGTGTACGAAGGAGGCATAGACCGGGTCGTCGCGCAGCTCGGAGGTGCCGGGTTGGCGCAGCAGGTCCGTTCGGCGAAAGCGGAAGCCGGGGAAGACCCGGGAGTGGATGACGCCGTCCTGAGGCAGGATCGGCAGATAGGCGCCGCTGGCGGCGCCGGTGTAGAAGGCCAGGCGCTCGGGGCTGAGGTGCAGGATGTAGTACTCGCGCACGCCGACGGCGGCATACTCGCCCTTCTTGATCACCTCGTCACGGCGGCGGTTGGCTGCGCTGCTGTTGGACAGGGCCTCGATGACCAGGTCGCGGTGCCGGTGTAGCAGGTGTCGGTGTCGGCGCCCTGGATGGGGTTGTCGACATGGATGAAGCCCAGGGCCGGCTTGCGGATGCTGACCTTGCCGTCGGGCAGCGCCAAGCGGAAGCCGGTCTCCAAGCCGAAGGGCTTGGCAACGGGGTGGCGACGCAGGTCGTGCAGCAGCAGTTCCAGTACCCAGTAGTAGACCCGACCGGTCAGCGGATCGGACACCGGGACCTCCTCGAGCTGGCCGTCGTACCACGCGAAGTTGAAGTCGGGATGCTCGTACCAGTGCGCCCAGTAGTCCTGCTCGGAGACTCGCTGCGGCGGACGCCCGGCGGCGCGGGGCTTGGTGTACAGGGCGGTGGATATGGCGATATGCGGATGCACTCGAGGATGGCCGAAGTGTAGGCGGGGCGCGCAGAGCCGGGCAAGCACCCGCCGACCCGCAAGGCCGGTGCAGGACCGCGATGGCCCGAGGCCGTGCGGGCGGTCCGCGCGCGGGAGTGAACGGGGGGCGCAAGGGTTCACCTCGCACGATGAGGCCGAAAGGAACATCCTGTCTCTCGCGCTCCGGCTGACCGGCCCGATCACCGCAGATTCAGGCTAAGCTCTGCCCGAGCGGCACCAAGGCGACCGACATGCCTACCAGACTCCCGCAAGCCGACAACCGCAACCGAGAACATATGGAAGCCAGAAGCCTCCTGACCGTCGATGACCTGCTCGCGTGGCCCGGCGATGACAAGGTCGAGCTGATCGATGGCGACATCGTGCAGCGGCCGATGGGCCGATTTGAGCACGGTGTCGCGCAGTCGTATCTGATCGGAGACACCATCTCGCTGATGCGTGTCAAAGGTCCCGGCGGTTGGTGGATCGTCCCCGAGATCAGCGTCCGCTACAGCGCGCACCACTGTCCCAGTCATGATCTCGCCGGCTGGCGCAAGGAGCGCATGCCCGAGCGCCCAAGCGGCATCATGACGCTGCTGCCGGATTGGGTCTGCGAGATTCTCTCCCCCGGCCATGAGCGCAAGGATACGGTGACGCATTTCCTCAGGCTTCAGCGTGCCGGTGTCCCGTTCTACTGGATCATCGACCCGGAGGGCCGGGCGCTGATCGCCTACGCCCTCGACAACGGCGCTTACCGGGCCTGCTTCACCGCCGAAGGGTCGGACGAGACCGCGTTGAAGGCGCGCATCCCGCCATTCGATGCCGTCGAGATCGATCTTGGCATCCTGTTGGGAGGTATCGACTCGGGGCGGAGTCCGCGTTGACGAGCCGGACCACCACGATTGGTTTCGGCGCCTCGCCGTGCGCAAGGGAGAGCGTGCCGGTGGTGAACGCGAAGGCTCAAACGCCGAGGCGTCCTTCGACCATCTTCACCAGCTTCTCCGTGTAGGGCGGGCGCAGGACGGCGAAGGCGGCGAGCGCCACCCGCGACTGCCGGTACACGGCCTTGGCGTGGGAGAAGTTCCGGAAGCCGAACACGCCGTGATAGGAGCCCATGCCGGCGGGACCCACACCACCGAAGGGCAGGTCTTCCTGAGTGACGTGCATGATCACGTCGTTCACCGTGACACCGCCTGAGGTCGTGCGCGAGAGCACCCGGTCTTCCTCGGCGCGGTCCTGGCCGAAGTAGTACAGGCCGAGCGGCCGCGGGTGCCCGTTGACGTAGTCGATGGCCTCCCCGACCCGGCCGTAGCCCTTCACGGGCATGAGCGGGCCGAAGATCTCCTCCTGCATGATCTGCATGTCGTCGGTGGCGCCCATGACCAGCGCCGGCGGCATCTTGAAGTGCGGCTGCCGGCGGAAATCCTCGTGCGCCGGATTGATCTCCACCACCTCGGCGCCCTTGTCGCGGGCATCTTCGAGCAGGCCCTGCAGCCGCTGGTGATGGCGCTCGTTGATGATCGAGGTGTAGTCGTCGTTGTCGAGCAGCGTCGGGTACAGCTTCGTCACCGATTGCTTGGTGCTCTCGACGAGCTCGCCGATGCGTTGCTCGGGCACGAAGACGTAGTCCGGCGCGAGGCACATCTGACCGGCGTTCATCATCTTGCCGGTGACGATGGCGTCCGTGGTCGGCTCCATGGGCGCCGACGCAGCGACGATCACCGGCGACTTGCCGCCGAGTTCCAGCGTCACCGGTACCAGGTTCTCCGCTGCCGCCCGCATGACGTGCTTGGCGATGGAGGTGGCGCCGGTGAAGATCAGATGATCGAAGGGCAAGCCCGAGAAGTCGGCGCCGGTCTGCGGGCCGCCCTGGATCACGGCAACCTCGGTCTCATCGAAGGCTTCGGCAAAGGCCTCCGCCATGGCCTGCGAGGTCTCCGGCGTGTACTCCGACGGTTTGATCATGGCGCGATTGCCGGCGGCCAAGATGCCCGCCAGCGGTGCGAAGGTGAGCTGCACGGGAAAGTTCCAGGGGCTGATGCACCCGACCACGCCGAGGGGCTGATAGTCGATGCGCGTCGAGGCGCCGAGCAGCCCGAAGGGAAACTCGGCGCGGCGCCTCTCGGGCCTCATCCACTTCGCCACGTTCGCCTTCGCGTGCTTCAGCGGCGCCACCGCGCCAATGATGTCGGCGAGCATGGATTGATGCATGGAACGATGACCGAAGTCGGCACTCATGGCTTCGCAGAAGCGGTGCCGGTGCTTTGCCACCAGATCGGCCGCACGGGCAAGCCGGTCGGCCCGGACCGCAGCGCTGACTACGCCTTCCTTCAGATAGGCCTGACGCTGCACATCCAACAGCATTCGCATGTGTTCGCTGGAGGTTTCTTTCATCGGGGACGCCTCTGCGGGAATGACGGGTCGCGGCGGAAATCCCCGCGCAGGCGGGCACGGCGCTGCGGCTTCGGCCGGGCGCCGCCGCAGGGCGCTTCGCTGGCGACGCATATGGCATTGTTGATGCTGAAGTAGCGGTACGCCTCGCCCAAAGCCTCCGCATATGCAGCGAGCACGACGTCGCGGACGGCGAATTCCGAGATCCGCATCAGTAGGGTCAAGTCGGGGCTATGGCAGTCGGTGACCGGCGTTCCGATCACCCGGCACTCGAAGTCTGACCGACGTGTGATGTCCGTCTGACGGATAGAACATTCAAGTTACCCCAAGCGTCCAGGTTGGATCGGAACAGACGGCTTGCGGGGGCGGCATGTCTCGTCAACACCAACCAGTGGGGCTGACGGACGTCGGGCGCGGTGCAGGCGCCAGCGTTCCGGGCTCCTGGGGCTCGCATCCGCAGCGTCGCGTGCCGTCGGGAGACGAGGCGGGCGGCACCGTTTCCCGCGGAATGTGGCAGGTCAACGGCATCGACTCGAACAGCCGCCGCAGGGTCACCGGCCACGGTGAGAAAGGAGAACTCTGCAAAGGAGCGCCGATCCTGCTCGCGCACCAAGGCATCCAGGCGCTGGTCGATGGCGA
>JANQFI010000546.1 GCA_028277905.1 Chromatiaceae bacterium
CATGACTGGCATTATGTGGCGTTCATTGGACCAAAAGCACGGCCCCACCGGCGCCTGGAACCTGGGCGCCACATAAGCGGGAGCGCCACATAACTCATACGGTTCCTCGGTGGCCGGAGCCCTTGGCACAGCTCCAGCTACATGGCTTTGCTGCCCTGCAAGCAGCGCCGTCAGACATCCGCATGGACGATCCGGGGGCGCGGCAGCGGGTAGTGCCGCTCCATCTTCAGGAACTTCTCCCATCGGATGTACGACCTCCAGCTGCGGCGGCCCAGCCACTTGCGCCAGCTCTGGCGGGTGTGCTCGTACACGGCCTTCATGGCCCGGTAATTGAGCCGGATGCCGTAGTACCCGTAGTGCCCGTGGAGCTTCTTGCACAAGGTCTTGTACTGCTCCGCCACCGGCTCGTGCCGGTGTCGGCGGCACCACTGCGAAACCGCCTTGAAGCTGCGGCGCAGGCGCTTGCTGGCCGTCTTGCGCTTCACCACCCAGTCCCCCTTCCGGCTTTTGCCCCAGCAGTGGGTGAATCCGAGCATGTCGAATGTGCCGTCCCCACTCCCCTTGCGGGCCGCCCCCCGCGTCGGGTTTCCTGAAGCGCACCAGGCGGGTCTTCTCAGGATGAAGGCTCAGCCCGTAGCGGCCCAGCCGCTTGGGCAGCGCCTCCAGCACGCGCCGGGCGTCCTCCTGCCGCTCGCACACGATGACGAAGTCATCGGCGAAGCGGATCAGGAACGAACGCCCCCGCAGCCGGGGGAGCACTTGCTTGACATACCATTCATCCAGCACCGTGTGCAGGTAGATGTTGGCCAGAAGCGGCGAGATGACGCCCCGAACGCAAAAGGCAACTTCGAGTTTTCCAGAGAGGTTCGCTACCGTGACAGCCAAAATGGAAGGCAATCGGCAAGCAGCCGAAGCCAGGCCGGACCTTGAGCGCCAGTGCTTGTTGCTGGAGGCTCTCCCGGCGAAGCCCTGCTGCGGGCGCTGGAGAAGTGGCGGGGCCGCAACGACCGCCCGGTGCGTGCGATGTGGAACTCGGTCATCGCGGGGGTGGTCTTCCAGCACGAGAGCGCGGAGTCGCTGCGGCGGGAGCTTTTGCGCAACGGGGAGCTTCGCCAAGAGTGCGGCTTCAACCCGGTCCGGGGAGCCGGGGCGGCGCCCTCCCCTGATGCCTGCAGGCGCTTTTTGAAGAAGCTGATGAAGGAGCCGGGGAGGATTGAGCAGATGTTCGATGCCTTGGTCGGTCAGCTGCCGGAGTTGGGGCGGCAGCTGGCGGTGGACGGCAAGGCGCTGCCGACGCACGCCCGGGGGCTCAGCGGCCCGGAGACGAACTGGAGCATGAAGAAGAAGGGTCGCCGGGAGGGCGGCAAGCTGCTGGGAGAAGGCCACGAAAGGGTTCGGCTGCAAGCTGCACGGTCGCGGCTGCCCGGGCGCGCCGAAGATCTCAGTGCGGACAAGGGCTGCGATTCGGCGAAGAACATCGCGCTGCTGTGGGACCGCCACTCGATCAAGCCGCTGATCGGCATCCGCTCGGTCTGGAAGGACGAGGACAGGACGAAGCTGCTGGACGGGGCGCGGGCGGACAACATCGTCTACGACGAGTCGTGGCGGACCTGCTGCCAGTGCCCCCAAACGGGCGACCAGCGGGAGATGGCCTTTGCGGGCTTCGAAAAGGACCGCAACTGCCTGAAGTGCCGCTGCCCGGCGGAGGCCTGCGGACTGCAGTGCGCGGGGTGCCCGCAGCAGCTGCAAGTGGGCTCGAAGCTGCAAGGGGCGGACGGGCCGCGGAGCGGGCTGGCAGCCGGATCGGGTTCGGGAAGGCCGCCTCCCGACAGCCGTTGCCGGACCTGCAGCGCGAATGCCTCGGGTGAAAGCTTGCCTTGTGTCACATAAGGTTGTAATAATGTGACGCATGGCCAGGTCATCGGGCTCCGAGCGGGCGCGGCGCATCAACGATGCTTTGGAGTTGATCGAGCGGCACGAGCCCGTTTCGCAGGCGGCCGAGTCGCTGGCACAGCGGCACCGCATTTCCAAGCGGCAAGCCTACCGGTACCTGCGCGAGGCGAAGGCGGCCGGGAAGAGGGTTCCGATTCCGGATGCCAAGGTGGCCTTCACGGTCAAGCTCTCCCGCAAGCTGGCGGCGCGAGTCCGCGGGCATGCGAAGTCGTCGGGCCTGGGTTTGAGCGAGATCGTCACTCGGGCCTTGAAGGCCTTTCTCTTGAAGAGGGGCGATCGTGGCTAAGGCGGGGAAGCCCGTGCGGGAGATCCGGCTGGAGTACAGCCATGACCGATTGTCGGCGGCCAAGATGGCTGAGGCCTACCGGCTTCTGGTGCCGGATAAGGGCTGGGCGGTCGGTGCTGCAGGCGAAGGGAGCAATCAGGATGAAAGTTGCGGCCATCTACGCCCGAGTCTCCTCGGAGAGGCAGCGGGAGGAGCAGACGATAGCCAGCCAGACGGCGGCTCTCGTCAAGTTTGCGCAGGATGAAGGCTACGCAGTCCCTCAGGAATGGGTCTTTGAAGATGAGGGGTACAGCGGCTCAAGGCTGGACCGCCCCGGATTGGAACGGGTGCGCGATCTGGCCTCAGAGGCTCAGGTCGAGGCCGTGCTGGTGCATTCGCCGGATCGTTTGAGCCGCAAGTATGCCTATCAGGTTTTGCTGCTGGAGGAACTGGGGCGCCAAGGAGTCGAGGTCCGGTTCATCCGGTGCCCTCAAGCCAGGACGCCCGAAGAGCGCTTGCTGGTGCATTTTCAAGGGATGATCGCCGAATACGAGCGCGCTCAGGTCGCCGAACGGACGCGGCGCGGCAAGAGGCACCGGGCCAAGGCCGGGTCGGTCAGCGTCCTCTCGGGCGCGCCGTACGGCTACCGCTACGTCAGGAAGACACAGGCCTCGGAGGCCTACTACCAGGTGATCGAGCGCGAGGCCGAGGTGGTCCGGGAGGTCTACGAGCTGTATACCCAGGGTCAGCTGAGCATTGCGGCGATCGTCCGCCGGCTCAATGACAAAGCGATTCCCACTCGCCGGAAGGCTTCTCGCTGGGAGCGCTCGACGGTGTGGGCGATGCTGCGGAACCCGGCCTACAAGGGGACGGCTTGCTTCGGCAAGACGGAGGCCAAGGAAAGGGAGAAGGTCACTCGTGCACTGCGTCGCCGAGGCGGCCGTTCACCGCGATGCAGCGCCAATCGCGAAAGGCCTCGGGAAGAGTGGATCGAGATCCCCGTCCCCGCGATTGTGGATGAGCAGAGCTTCGAGCTGGCCCAAGAGCAGCTGGAGAAAAACAAGCGGCATAGCCGGCGGCGCACCATCGAACCCACGCTGTTGCAAGGCCTGCTGGTGTGCCGCGAATGCGGCTATGCCCTGTATCGGAGTTCGACTCGCACCTCCAAGCGCAAGATCTACTACTATCGCTGCCCCGGATCAGACAGCTATCGCCACCCGGACGGGCGTGTATGCGGCAATCGGCCGGTGCGCCAGGATCACCTGGACGAGGTGGTCTGGAAGCAGGTCGTGCAACTGCTGGAAGACCCCGGCCTGATCCGCGGGGAGATTCGCCGTCGGATCGAGGACATCCAGAAATCCCATCCGGCGAAACGACGCCGTGAAGCCCTGGGCCGGGAGCTGGTTCGCGTCCGCAAAAGCATCGGGAAACTTCTGGATGCCTATCAGGAAGACCTTGTGCAGCTGGAAGAGCTGAGAAAGCGAATGCCGCAGCTGAGGAAAAGAGAAGAGGCTTTGAGGTCGCAGCTTCAAGGCCTGCAAGCCGCCGCCGAGAATCAAGAGGTCTTCCTGCGCCTGGCCGACAACCTGGAGCGCTTCCTGACTCGATTGCGGCGCTCAGCGGATACGATGAGCGTCACGGAACGGCAAAAAGTGCTGCGCCTGGTCGTAAAGGAGATTCATGTCGGCCGGTCAACAATCCAGATCAAGCACTCGATTCCGATTGCCGGCCCTGGTAGGATTGGCGACTCGACGGAGCCCACAAAAGCACCAAGTTCTCTTTTGCGTTCGGGGAGTCATCACGGCCCCTTGCGGCGTGCCCAGCTCGGGGCGGCTTAGCTGCCCCGCCTCCAGGACCCCCGCGTGGAACCACTTGCCGATCAGGCGCAGGATCCCCCCGTCGTTGACCCGGCGGCGCAGGATCTCTCCCAGCTTCGCCCGGTCCACATGGTCGAAG
>JANQFI010000552.1 GCA_028277905.1 Chromatiaceae bacterium
CGCGGCGGGATGCGGAGCGGGTAGTGTTGCGCCCGGTCGCGATCCATCACGCCAATCCCATTGAGGACCTGCGTCTATGCAATTGCGTTTCTTCACCATCCCGGCGGTCGGCGGCGACGCCGCCGCCGAGGAGCTCAACCGCTTCCTCGCCAGCCGTAGGGCGGATAAGCGAAGCGCATCCGCCGCTTCGGCCGACACCTCTACACTCGCATGTGATTCCTGCACCATTAATTGCTTGGACCGCATTCTTCGCAAAGCTGTACGCGTCGCCTGCCGTCTGAGCCACCATGCCGAGCTACCGTCGCGTCTACATTCCCGGGGGCCGATACTTCTTCACACTGGTGACCCACGAGCGTCAACCGCTGCTGGCCACAGAGGAGTAGGTCGCGCTGCTTTGCGAAGCCTTCCACCGGGTACGCGCAACCCGCCCCTTCACCATCGAAGCGGCGGTGTTGCTGCCCGATCATCTGCACTGAGTCTGCCGGCTTCCGGGCGGTGACGCCGACTACTCGGGGCGCTGGCGGGAGATCAAGAAGGCCTTAGGCGATTTCTGTCAACAAACATACTGCCTGGCTTATCTTTTCGCCCGCCTTCTGCGTCGCGGCAGCGGGCACAGAGCTCGACTATGCGCCCGCTGCCGCTCCTTGAAGGCAAGCGAAAATCCTGCGCCATTTGGTATGTTTGTTTCCGGCAATCGCCTTATCGTGCGCGCTCGGCGCACGGAGCGATGCCCGGCGCGAGCGCGGCGTCTGGCAGCGAAGCTTCTGGGAGCATGCGATACGCGACGGCAACGGTTGGCGCCGGCATGTGGGTTACATCCACTACAACCCGGTCAAGCATGGGTACGTGGCGCGCGCGGCGGATTGGCCGTTTTCATCGTTTAGGCGCGCGGTAGCTCGGGGGTGGTACACGGTGGAATGGGGCACCACGGATCGGCCGGAGGCGACGTGCCTTTCGACCGTCCGACTGGCGGTGGTGGAGATGGAGACGTGGGAGTAGACGGTTGGTCGCGGGCATCGGCGGATGCGCTTCGCTTATCCGCCCTACGCGCTACGGCGCCGCCCTCGGCATCACGCTGCATGCCGATGCCGCCCGCTGGCGCCGCGAGCAGTTGCGCCGCGCGCCGCTTGCCGAGCCCCTCGCGGCGCTGTAACCTGGCCGGCGTGGCGACGGTCGTCAACGGCGTGGAGCCTGTCGTCCGCGGCGGGTCCTGGAACGACAAGGCGCAGAACTGCCGGTCCGCGTACCGCAACAGGAACCACCCCGACAACCGCAACGACAACCTCGGCTTCCGCTGTGCCCGAGCTCACGACTGCGCCAGCCGGCGCGGACCTGAACAGACCCTCGCCCGGCGACCGCACCGCCAAGCCCTCCGGGTGCCTTTCGGGCGGTCGCAAAACCCAAAGCCCCCCGGTGCGTTCGTAGCCCGCGCCCGCGCAGCAGCGCATCCCACCGGTGCCGAGCAGCCGCCGGCACCCGAGGCGCAGACGGGCGAGCACTCGCCGGCGGGGCGCCTTCCACAGGCGAGCAGGCCGCGATGACACCCCCCCTGCGCATCGACCCCTCCTGGCACCCGCTGGTGACCGGATGCCCGCCGGCCTGGGCCAGCGAATGGGGCGAGGACCGCGAGGGCGTCTTCGTCGCCTTCACCCTCGGCGAGGTCACCCAGCGCCTGCGCTGGATACCGCCCGGGCGGTTCGAGATGGGCTCGCCCGACGACGAGCCCGGCCGCTGGGACGACGAAGGTCCGCGCCATACCGTCTACATCAGCCAGGGTTTCTGGCTCTTCGACACCCCCTGCACCCAGGCCCTGTGGCAAGCGGTCATGGGTGCCAACCCGAGCGCGTTCCAGAGTCCGGAGCGCCCGGTCGAGCGGGTGAGCTGGAACGACGTCCAGGGCTTCCTCGGCCGCATCGACGCGCGCGTGCCCGGTCTCGAGCTGGTTCTGCCCAGCGAGGCGCAATGGGAGTATGCCTGCCGCGCCGGCACCGACACGGCCCTCTACACCGGCCCCATCGAGATCCTCGGCGATGCCAACGCCCCGGCGCTGGACCCCATCGCCTGGTACGGCGGCAACAGCAGCGTCGACTTCGACCTGGACAACGGCCGGGAGCCCACCTGGCTCAGCGACATGCAGTACCCGGAGGGCAAGGCCGGCACCCATCCGGTCGGGCGCAAAGGCCGCAACCCCTGGGGCCTGTACGACATGCTCGGCAACGTCTGGGAATGGTGCTCGGACGGGCGAAGGACCTACGACGCGGACTGGCAGCTCGACCCCGTCGGCCCGTCGGAGGCCGGCGTGGTGCCTGTCGTCCGCGGCGGGTCCTGGTTCGGCGTCGCGCGGCTCTGCCGGTCCGCGTTCCGCCGCGGGATCGACCCCGGCCACCGCTACGGCTACCTTGGCTTCCGCTGTGCCCGAGCTCAGGTCCGGTCGTGAGCCCAGGCCAGGTCAGGTCAGGCCGGGACGAGCGGAGCACCCGGCCGCGGTGGCGGCGCGCCCCGCGGAGCGGATCGGGGCGCGCGGCCACCGCGGCGGGGTGCGGAGCGGGTGGGTGAGGCGCGTGATGCCCGCGGTGGAGCGCAGCCGGGCGAGGGTCAGGGCAGGCTGCCGACCGGCGCGCCATGAGCCCGGCGCAATGCCGCGCCGCGAGCACCGCCTCATGCCCAGACCCCAAGAGCCCGACCCCCGCCCCAGGTCCTCGCCGCCGTCGGCCGCGCCTACCCCGGCGCCTGGGCCAGGGGCATCCATACTATTCGGTATCTTTGTTTCCGGCAATCGCCTGAGGGTCGGGCGTTAGGCTCGTCGTGCGCCGGAAGCGCCGATGTATCGGCACCCTCCCCGCAACCCCTGCCTGGAGAGATCCGTCATGCTGGAATCGCTTCGTCTACCCTTTTTCGTCGCAGCGCTTGTGCTGTTGGTGCTTGCCGTGATGATCGAGCTGGGCTCGGGCCTGGTCCTGGACAGCGGCGCGAAGCACTATGGGTTGGGGCTTCGCTACCTCGTCCTGGTGGATGGACTGCTGTTGCTCACCGTCGTCCTGATCGCGTCCCCGCTGATCATCTCGCACCGTATCCACGGCCGTATTCAGGGCATCATCACCTTTATCGCCGCGCTATTGCTGCTGATTGCGTCCATCCTGATGGCAATAGTCGCGATCGCCTTGCTGATCCTCATGATCTCGCTGTTGCTCGCGGTGCCCTTCGGAACCATCGCCTACATGGCGATGTTCTCGTACTTTCCGGTCGCGGGCGTCGCCATCACCCTCAGCATGGTGATGGCGCTGAAGCTCGGCTTTGCCCTGTGCTTGATCCTGGCACACCAGCGCTTCCTCGAGAACAAAGGACTGGTCTTGCTGATCCTCACCTCGCTGGGCATCACGGTCGTGCTGAGCTTCCTGCACAACCTGCCGCCCTCGGTTCTGGTGTCCATTCCGGATGCCCTCTGGGCCGTGGTGATCGCGGTGATCGCGGCCATATGGTCCCTGGTCTACCTGTTCGGCTCGATACCCGCGATCATCAAGGCCCTGCGGGTCGACCGAGCATTGCGTTGAATCCGGTGGGGACCGATCCGGCCGGCGACACCCATTGACGTCGGGCCATGCCCCGGCGTGCGGCGGGGCGATGCAACCCGGGCAGGCCGGCACCTCGCCGCGTGCCGGCTTGGCTCCGGCGCTCAGGGCGTGCTGCCACCGCCGTCCCGGCGGCCGATGCCGCCGCCGGCGCGGCCGGCCGCTCGAGGCGGGCCTGGTCGAGCAACTGATCACCGAGACCCTGGGGCGCGCGGGCGCGCTGCCGCTGCTGGAGCTCAGCCTGGCCCCTGAAGCACTGGGGGAGGAACTGGCGAAAGCACCCGGGAGCGGCGCCCGTGGAGGCAGAGGCCAGGCCGGAGTGACCCGAGCGGCCGATGTGGCCGATTCGCCTTCCGCGGCCTATGGAGCGGTGATGGTCGTCTGATCCACGAGGGAGCGTTGTTGTTCACCCAGGTATTCTGCCTTGCTCGCAGACCGGGCCCGCGCCGATGCCGCGCGCGGTAAACGCCGGGTTTCTTTTGGGCGAAAAAATCAGCAGCCGGCCTTCCGGTCGAGAGAGAACCGACTATACTCCGGGCTTGAGCGTGCTCGGTCGAGCCTGCGCCCGGGAGTGGCTTCTGCGACGCGAGCACGCTGCGGCTCAGCCAGCGCGGCTCAGTCGATGCGCAAGCGCCTCGGTCTTTTCCGTTTCTAAGGTCGGATGTTGGACGAGATGTTGGATACAGCGGACGAAGAGGTGATGCGCTGGGCTCGGGAGGTCCTCCCGGATGCCGAGCCTCGGCTCACGGCGCCTGCACAGCAAGGCGATGGGTCCCGGGTGCATCTGTACCTCACCGAGATGCGCCCTGCGCCGCCGGTTCGGCAAGATCGGCGCCCGCCACTCAGGGTCGGTTTGAGCTATCTCGTGGCCGTGATCTCCGAGGATACCGCGGAGGCTCATAACTGGCTCGGTCGGCTTCTGTTCGCAGCCATGGCGGATAGGCGCTTCGAAGTCGACCTCAAGAGTCTGACCATGGAGGCTTGGCGCGCATTCGGGCTGATGCCGCAGCCAGCCTTTCTTCTTCGCTTCCCGTTCAGTCTCGATCGCCCACAGCAGGAGCGGCTTGTGACTGAGCCCCCTACCGTGCGTCCCGTATCCGCCATGTCTTTCAATGGCGTCCTCGTCGGTCCCCGCGATTTGCCGATAGCCGGAGCCTGCATTACCCTGACCGAGCTCGGTATCAATACCGTCACGGATAGTCGAGGTCGCTTTGGCTTCGCTGTCGTGCCACCAGGATCGAAGCCTCGGCGGCTGCGCGTGCAGGCTCGAGGACGCGATGCAGCAACCCTTTCGGTACCGCCGACCGATGGGACGAACGGGCCCGCAATAATCCGTTTGGACAAACTGGAGGACTGATATGCCCCCCCCCTCGTACCCCGGTATTCATGTGAAAGAGGTCTCGACGGGTGCTCGATCCATCGGAGCGGCCGGTACCAGTACGGCAGCCCTTGCCGGCGTTTCCCCGGATCCCGAAGCGCATCTGAATGAGCCGGTCCCCTGCAACAATTGGTCAGAGTTTCTCAAGGAATTCGGCAACCGCAAAGGGACGGCAACAGACCTTGCACGCGCGGTATATGGCTTCTTCATGGAGGGCGGGGGCCGCTGCTATGTCCTCAATCTAGGTGACGCCGAGGCGTCGCTGGCGGGCAACCCGGAGCAGCGTACCGGGCTTACGACATTCGAGTCCATCGACGACATCGCCATCGTCGCGGCCCCTGGCAGGACCGAAGTGGCCGATTACAGCGACATCATCTCGCACTGTGAGCGCATGGAAGACCGCTTCGGTATCCTGGATCCGCCGGAGCTCCAGGACGTGGGCCAGCTCACGAGTATCGGCACCGCGTCGTTGACAACCGAGGAAGGGAGCAGCTCCGGGCCCACGAAGGCAGGCGTCAGGCCGCCGAATTCCGCTTACTGCGCACTGTACTATCCGAAGCTCATCATCAGGGAGCCCGAGCCTTACGGTAACGGCGAGAACGTCGCGGTCCCGCCATCGGGCCACATGGCCGGCATCTATGCGCGGACCGACAGGAACCGTGGCGTGCACAAGGCCCCAGCCAACGAGGGTTTCCGGACCGCGCTCGGTTTGACGGACCGCGTGGCCCGTTTCGAGCAGGGCGGCCTCAACAAGCACGGTGTCAACTGTCTGCGCTATTTCGCGAGCAGCGGCATCAGGGTTTGGGGTGCCCGTACGCTGGCACCGGAAGCGAGCGAGTGGCGCTACATCAACGTCCGCCGCCTGTTCAATATGGTCAAGGAGTCGATCGCGGAGGGAACGAGCTGGATCGTCTTCGAGCCCAACGACGAGCTGCTCTGGGGCACGGTCATCCGTGATGTCAGCGCCTTCCTGACGACGCTGTGGCTGGATGGGGCCTTGTTCGGGGCGACGCCGGCAGAGGCATTTTTCGTCAAATGCGACGCGGAGAACAACCCGCCCGAGACGCGTGATCAAGGCCAGCTGATCATCGACGTGGGCATCGCACCGGTTAAGCCCGCGGAGTTTGTCACATTCCGGATCGGCCAGTACGCCGGCGGCGGTGCGGCGTCCGGCAGCGCCGAAGCTTAAGGGGGCCCTCCATGCCAGAGCAAGACATCTACCGCGCGTACAATTTCAAGCTCATGATCGGGTCGGTGGAGCTTGGCGCATTCACCGAGGTGAGCGGCCTCGAGGTGACGATCGAGGCGATTGGATTCCGGGAAGGGGGGGCGAGCTGGTCTGGAATCCGTAAGCTGCCAGGTCGGGTGGACGTCGGCAGCGTCACGCTGAAGTACGGACTGACCAGGAATACCCAGTTGTGGGAATGGGTCATGAAGCTGGCCGAGGGCAAGGTGGATCAGCGTAACGTATCCATCGTGCTGATGGGCAACGACGGAACGACGGTCCTCACGCGCTGGAACCTGATCAATGCCTGGATCACGGCTTGGCGAGGCGCGCAGCTCGATGCGATGGGCCAGCAGGCGGCCATCGAGGAAGTGACCCTGGTGGCGGAGCGGCTGACACGGGGCAAGGGGGGCGATGAAGATTGAACCTGGAACGCCTGAAGCGTGACTTGGCTGATCTGCTGATGCGCTGGGCCGAATGGCTCCGGCAAACGAATTCGCCGGCGACCGCAGGGGGCCTGCACCTGTCGGCTGAGCTCGCCGAGTCATCGACGGCCGCCGATCGGACCCAGCGTCCGAGCAAGGCTCCGACCGAGGGTGCGGGCGAGGGTCCGACCGAGGCTCCGGCGGATACTGGGCCAGCCCGTTCCGCGGGTGGTCCCCCGGAACATTGGCTGGCGTTGGTTAGAAGCCGCGCACCACAGCTGTTGGAGCGGCCGGAGTGGTCGGGGCCGCCGTCGCAGGCGCTGTATATGCAGACTCCAGCACAGGACGAGCCAGTGATCGGCGGGCTGCCAGACCCGATCCCCTCGGCCACCCGAATTGCCAGGGGTCTGGATGCCATGAGCGATGCCATGAGCTCGGTCTCGGCGACAGAGCGGGCCGCCGATTCGGAGCGCCAAGGCCCAGAGCATCCAGACGCGGAGCATCCAGACGTGGAGCATTCAGGCTCGGAGCCTCCATCGCCGGCTATTCGGCGGGAGCCGCAGCGGGTGGACAGGGCGGTCCGAGGCCGTTCTCCCCGGTCTGCCGCCGCCCGTTCTTCCCGCTCTGGCCCTGCCCCTTCTATCCGCGCCGAAGCTGGCCGCGCCGAAGCTGGCCGCGCCGAAGCTGGACCGTTGCGGCGGGTGCCTGGACCTGTCTCCCACGTCATCGAGCGATTCAGTCGTTGGCTTGCACCTGCAGCGGCACCGGTCCGTCCCCAGGGCCTCGGAAGTCCAGGCCGGACCCTGATCTCGGACGAGCAAATCTCCGATGATCAAATCTCCGATGGTCAATGGACGCCGCGGCGGCCGGTTTGGGCCCCAAGCTTGGGTCAGCTCCGGCCGGAATCGGGATCGTCCGCCGGCGAGCCGAGCTCTGATACCCAGGCACCAGGCTCCAACACCGAGGCGCCGCGCTCCAGCACCGAGGCGCCGTGCTCCAGCACAGACGTACCGCAATTCCGCACCGAGGCGCCGTGCTCCAGCACCGACGCACCGCAATTCGGCACCGAGGTACCGCGCTCCAGCTCCCACGGATCGCGATTCCGCACCCAGGTACCGCGCTCCCAGGCTGATGCAGCGACCTCGAGCGCGGAAGCAACCGAGACTCGACCGCAGGTCAGCTCGGGCGAGCTGGACGCGGACAGAGATTCGGCCGAGTCGGTCGCGTCGGCCACGCCGTCATCGAGCGAGCGCTCGGCGAGGTCGCGCTTGGGCCGCGGCCAAGCACTTGGAGACCGCAACCCGGGGATGTCGGGTCGGGCTGTTTCGCATTCCGGTGCAACAAGCGGGTCCGAGGCGCTTGATGATCGAGGCCCGCTCGGCTCATTGGGCGAGGCCCCCGCAGAGTTTGCTCCCGCAGAGTTTCCGGAACTGGTGAGCACGAGCCGCGTGTCACACCTGTCGGCTCCTATCCCAACGGCTCCTGCTGCCGGGGGGTCGTTGAGAATTCGAGATTCCGGGATGTCGGACGGCGAATTCAGGGTAGAAGGTCCTCCCCGCGCTCCGCAGGCACGCCGAGACGGGGACATCGGCTCGCCTCCAAGGGATACCCGTGGCGTGGAGTGGGGGCCGACCAGTAGGGAGCGGATGCGGCCGCCCGAGCGCCGCGTAGCGATGAGCTTGTCGGCCGATTTGCAGGACGAGCCGGACGGCGCGAGCGCCCGATACCGGCAGACTGAGGTCGCGGTGCTTGCGGAGCCATCCGTCGACAGGCGTGCCCGGCGCAAGGAGGCAAGGCATCAGGCGCGTCGTCCAGATGCGGTGCGGCGGTCGGCCTTGCGCTGGGCTGACCTAGAGGCTGGGCTCCAGACCACCCCGACGGCGGGCGAGCCGGCATCGAACTGGCCATCGCTGCCGTCGGATCCGATGGGCCCGCCGCCCATGGTCGTGCGGCGCTATGCGGAGTTGAGCCGGCGTCAACAAGAACGACGGCGCCGCGTCGATCGGGAGCAGCAGGGACTGCCATGGAACGCGTAGCCTTTCTGAACGAGGCGACCGGCCTTCGCATCGGCTGCCTTCTGAATCCGGAGACCATCGTCCTGCGCCGGCACGCCGGCATTCTGCCATTGCATACCGCTGGGGGTCTGGTCTCCGGTACCGAGCTGACTGACGATCCGGTCCTGGCCACCGGCGGTGGCAGGACCGAGCTCGACCTCGACCTGTTGTTCGATGTCGCCTTGGCTGGCTCGACCATTCAGAGCCAAGACGTACGGACACTGACCAGCCCTTTGTGGGAACTGGCCGAGAACCAGCGCCAACCGCAAGCCTATGGCAAGCCGCCACTGGTGCGCTTCGTCTGGGGTAAGAGCTGGAATATTCCTGGCGTCATCGTCGCGGTCGCCGAGCGGCTGGAGTCCTTTACCACGACCGGCTCGCCCAAGCGTTCCTGGCTGCGGATGCGCTTGAGAAGGGTTACCGAGCAGGCGGCTGCGAGACCCGCCGCGCAGACAGGAACGCTCGTCAAGGATGTTGCGGAGGCGATACCGATGGGCGGCGACGCCAGAAGCATGCCGCCCGAGGTGTTCCAGACGCTCGGCGACGGCATGCGGCCCACCCAAGCGGCCGGCCCCGAAGAGGTGTCGCTGGCTGCCGAACGTCTGGACGAAGTGGCTTTCCGTTTCTATGGCGACGCCAGCCTCTGGCGGCTGATCGCGGCCTTCAACGGTATTGTGGACCCGCTGCGCATGGAGGCGGGAAAGCTCGTCGAGCTCCCGGAGCTGTCGGAACTGGAAGAGAGTCAATGAGCCAAGTGGCAAGCCTGCCTCGACTGTCGCTGCGGCTTGACGGCAAGGACCAGCCGGTCGCAGTTCTTCGCGCCCTGGGTGAGGTGCGGGTGCAACAGCGCCTGTCGCTGCCGACGCTCTGTGAATTGACCTTCTTCGAGCCGCCGATCGACACCAAGCCTGAGCCCTTTGCGATGCCGGGCATGGCCCTGGAGCTGCGCGTGGAGGGCTTTCGTGACAACCTGTTCGCCGGTGAGGTCGTGGCAATCGAGGCCGAGTACGCTGGGGGCCGCGGCGAAGGGCTGCGGTTACGGGCCTACGACCCTTTGTATCGGCTGCGACGGCGTCAGCCCCAGCGCGTGCACAAGCAGATCACCTGTGCCGAGCTGGCGCGGGATCTGATCGCCGACCTCGGCCTGGAGGTCGATGCGCGGGAGCATGGACCCGCGTGGCGCCACCTGCTGCAGCACGATCAGACGGATTTCGACCTGTTGGCCGATGTGGCCGCGCGTAGTGGCCTGTACTTTACGCTACGCGGGTCCGAGCTCTTGATCCTATCGCTCGCCCGGTCCGATCCGGAACTGAATCTGGCGCTCGGTCAATCGCTGTTGGAAGCACGCTTCGAGATCAATGCGGATCCCGCGAGTCGATCCGTGATGGCGCTTGCCTGGGACCCCTGGTCCGCGGAGGCGCGAGCGGGCGCCAGCAAGGATGCCCATAGCCGAGGCCAGGGCTCGCCGTTGGATCCGGGGCTCCGCGCCGAGGTGCGCACGCTCACCGGAAACGCGGCACAAACGGACGACGAGATGGCCACACTGGCACAGCGCGAGCTCGATCGGCGGGCATGCTGCGAGCGTTTGCTCTGGGGCGTCGCGGACGGCAACCCCGCCATCCGCCCCGGCGCACAGCTGAATGTCACAGGCGTGGCTCGACCCTTCGAGGGCCAATACGTCGCGACTGCCGCGACGCATCTCATCGACCGCGAGCGTGGCTACCAGACCGAGATCGATACCCATCCGCCGATGCCGCCGGCACCTCGTGCCGCCGTGGCGGCATCGCTCGGCATCGTGACCGACGTAGAGGACCCCGAGGCGATGGGGAGGACGCGTGTCGAGCTTCCGGCCTATGGTGGACTGGAAACCGAATGGCTGGAGGTCTCCCTGCCCGCTGCCGGCAAAGATAAGGGCTTGGTGGCGCTGCCGGACGTCGGCGATCGGGTTCTCGTGCTCTTCGTTGGCGACAACCCGACGCAAGCCGTGGTGCTCGGCGGACTCTATGGGACCGGGGGTCCGGCGGATCCCGGCGTAGCGGATAGCCGCATCGCGCGCTACACCATGGCGACCCCGGGCGGGCAACGTCTGCAGTTGAGCGACACCGACAACAGGGTGCTATTGGAAACCAAGAAGAATAGCGACCTGAGACTCTCGCCCGGTCGCGCGCGCATTCACAATGGCAGCGGCAGTTACGTGGACCTCAGAGGTAAGCAGGTCTCGGTGCGCGCCGCGGAGCATCTTGTGCTCGAGGCCCCGGGTGGCAAGGTCACCGTACGCGGCGCGCGCATCGATTTCGAGCAAGGCTGAGTCGGCGGTGAAACTGCTAACACTCCGTGCCCTGCTCCATTGTGATCATCAATCCGGATTGGTGAGCTTGGCGGCGCGGCAGCACTTCGTGCGGATCGCGGGAATTCCGATACTGGTCGAAGACGATCCGGAGGGTCGGCCAATCGGTGGGTGTCCGAACGCGGGTCCGACCATCAAGCCTTGCACGAGCACCCTTGCCGTTCAAGAGGGCTATTCGAGCCTGCTGCGTATCGCGGGCAATCGCGTTTGCCTGGACAGGGTCACTGGTCTGACCGACGGCACGCCGCCTGGGATGGTCAAGTACAGGGTGCGTCATCCCGGGCAGGATTTCGTCGCGGAGTTGTAATGCCATCACCGTCATACCGCGCCTGGCGTTTCGTGCATCCGGACTTCGATATGGCAGGGCCGGGCTCGACCGGCCTGCAGTTTCTGCCGAGCTGTGGTACGGCGATGGTGGAAGGCGCCGGGGCGGTGCGCCAGTCGATTCTGCTCCTGCTGTCAACGCGGCCAGGCGAGCGCGTCATGCGGCCGGACTATGGCTGTGATCTGCACCGCTTGGTGTTCGAGCCGAACGACGCCACGACGGCGGGCCTGGCGATCCATTATGTGCGGACCGCGCTCGCGAGATGGGAGCCGCGGGTCGATATCCTGAGGCTCGACGCGGACGCGGCCATGGATGAGCCCAGCCGGCTCGATATCGTGCTGGATTATCGCGTTCGGATCGCACTGGTAACGGACCGAATCGTGTTTCCAGTCCATCTGAGCCCCATGGAGGCCTAATGTCTCTGCCTAGTATCAACCTAGACGATCGGCCTTTTGAGGATCTGCTGGAATCGGCGCGGCGTCAGATCAGCCAGTCCTGTCCGGGTTGGACTGATCTGTCGATGGGCGATCCCGGGGTCGTGCTGCTCGAGGTGTTCGCCCATATCACCGATGCCTTGGTCTACCGTCTGAACCTTGTGCCGGACAAGGTCAAGATCGAGCTGCTGAACCTGATCGGCGCAAGACTGCAGCCGCCCTCCGCCGCGAGTGTGGAATTGGTGCTCAGCGTGCGGCAACCCGCGCCCGGCAAGATCGAGATGCCGCGTGGAACCCGTGTCACCACGGCGCGTGTTGCCGGTGGCGTCGAACCGCCCGTCTTCGCGACGGCGCGCAGCGTCGCGATCGAAGCCGGTGGAACGGAGATCGGGGTCACAGCCTATCAGGCGGAGCTCGTCGAGGGTGAGTTGATCGGCCATGGGACCGGCATACCCGGCTTGGCGGTTTTCGTCCGGCAGCCGCCCATAGTCAGCGCTTCGGCAGGTGGGCCAGAGCTGGTCATCGGCGTCGAAGCGACCGGGGGTCCGCTGCCGGCGGGCGCGCACGGCATCCAGCTGGAGGGCAAGAGCTATCGGGTCTGGCGCGAGGTCGAGGACTTTGCTGATCTCGGTGAACGTCGTTACGTGTATGTCGTCGATCGCCACCTCGGTCGGGTGCAGTTTGCGCCTGCACTGCGTGCCCGGCCGGGCGATGACGCCTCCTCGGACGAGCCAATCGACGACGCCCCCAAGGCGTTGGCCGAGAGTCCGGCCGCTGGTGCGGAGATCCGCGCCTGGTACTGGCGTGGAGGTGGGGTCCAGGGCAATGTTGCTGCGGATACGCTAACCGTCCTCAAGGACGGCATCCCCGGGGTATCGGTCCGTAATCCCGAGGCCGCCAGCGGCGGTCGGGATGGGGAGAGCATCGAGAATGCCGTTCTGCGTGGCCCGCAGGAGATCCATTCCCTGAAGCGAGCCGTGACCGCAAGGGATTTCGAGCTGTGTGCATTGCGCACGGGTGCCGTCGACCGTGCTCAGGCCTATACGAAGGCGGCGCTCTGGCACCATGCGCCGCCAGGGACGGTGGAGGTGCTGCTGCTGCCGCATATCCCTGTCGCAGAGCGCTCTGCCGGCCCCCTCACCGAGGACCAGATTAGGGCACACTGTGTGCGCAGCGAAGGTCTGCTACCGAAGATCCGTGAAGACTTGGATCGGCGGCGCCCCCTGGGTACCCGTTGCCTGGTTCACTGGGCGCACTGCAAGCCGGTTCGTGTCGAGGCGCAAGTCGTCGCCTATCGTGAAGAGAATCCCGCCGCGGTAGAGCGGCGTATCCTGGACAGTTTGTATCGATACATCAATCCCTTGCCGTCTCCGCCGGACTTCCCGGGCTGGCCTGGTGGCCAGGCTCTCACCGCTTGGCAGGTGTACCGGTTGCTTGGCGCCGAGCCGGGAGTCAAGGCCATCAAGCGCATGCGTCTGGTCGTCGACGCCGTGCCGAGCGACGATATCAAGGCGCTCGGTGTCGACCGATACCAGGATCAAACCTGGTACGCCGGCTCGCGCGACACCCTCTACCGGTCGATGAATGACGGTCAGAGCTGGGAGCCGGTGCAGCGCTTCGCCGAGGAGACGATCGTTGGCGTCGCGCCTTTCGATCAACCATTGGCCTACGAACGCCTCGGCTCGGGATTAGTGGCTGTCGTCACGTCTTACGATGACACCCGCTCACGAATCCACCTCAGCCGCGATTGCGGAGAGACCTGGCAAGTGCTCCAGCCGACGGCCTTTCCCGTGTCGGATGCGGCCTGGCTGCAGCGTAGCGGCCGTTTGTCGCTTCTGCTGGCCGCCGATCGCGGCCTGTTCGAGTTGCCCATCGCGGAAGGCGCCGATCCGGTACCCATCTTGGTGGATTCACAGAGTCCGAGACTTGGGTTCTACCGGATTGCAGTCATTGCGGACGGTCGCGCGCCTCCGGCGATTGCGGTGGCGGCACGTGATGAGCGTGGGGTATTTCTGTCGACACGCGCCGGAGACCCGGGTACCTTTCACGACATCGGGCTCGCCAATGAGCTCGTACGTGTTCTGGCGGTCGAGGAATCCGGCACCAATCGCTACCTCTGGGCCGGCGTTGCCGCTCCCGGAACCGACCCCGGCAAAGGTTGTTACCGGTGGCGCGTCACGGCCGATGCGACGACACCCGGTGGCTGGGAGGATTTTGGTGACAGTTGGGCGGAGCACAGGGCCGGTAGCTGTCTGGGCCTGGCGTTTCTCGAGGGAATGGCGCTCGCCGCTACGCGCAATCGCGGGGTCTTGCGCCTGAATACGGAGGCCAGACAGCGTGGTTGGGAGGCGCCGGACGTCAATTGTGGTCTGCCACTGCGTGATATTGGTCGGCTGCAGCCGGCCGAGGCCATTGCTGCCAGTCCCCGTGGAGAACACCTGCTCGTCGGTGGGCCTGTCGGCGTCTACCAAAGTACGGACCGCGGCGTCTCCTATCGAAGTTGCTCTGCCCGCGAGTTCGAGAATGAGGTCCTGCTGCCCCCGAATTGGTACTTCTGTTCCGAGCAACATGCGATCGAGGTCATAGCGGAAGATGCATCAGGCTGAGATTGCACGGCTCTTGCCCGAGGTATTTCAGCGCACGGTGGAGCCGGGTTCCGCATTGTCCGCCTGGCTGGACGTCATGGAGGTGTTGCATGCGCCGTCCGAGGCCGTGCTGGGGAGGCTGGAGACCTATTTCGACCCGCGGCAGGCGCCTGATCCTCTGTTGTTGATGCTGGCGGATTGGGTCGACATGACCCGCTTCCTCGGTCCTTCTGCGCTGGCGCACGCGGAGGCCCAGGATCTGATCTCAACAGGCAACGGCCGCTTGCGCGAGCTGATCGCATCGGCAGTGAAGCTGTCGCAGCTGCGAGGCACAGGCTTGGGTCTGCAGCACTTCCTCGAGACCGCAACCGGCCTCAAGGGATTCGTGATCGACGAGAATCCTCCCGCCGAGGACGGTGAGCCGAGGTTATTTCACATTGCCGTTCACGCCCCGGTTCGGGCACGGGCGTACGAATCACTGATTCGCCGTATTGTCGAGCAAGAGAAGCCGGCCTATGTGACCTGCGCGGTGTTCTTCGGCACAGCTGACAAAGAGGTCTGACCATGACAAGTATCGCGACGGTAGAACCGAAGCTGGACAGCGCGCGAATCGCCGCCGGCCAGTCCACGACATTCAGCTTTGCTGTGAACAACACCACCGGGCGCTCGTTGCGTATGGGTGCGCGGATGCTGGCGGAAGCACCGGCGGAAGCCGACTGGTGCAAGTTGAGCGGGAAGGGCGAGCGCGAGCTTGGACCGGACGATTTCGATCAGTTCGATGTCGATGTCAAGATTCCGGCAAACACCGCGCCGGGCGAGTATCGGTTCCGGTTGCTGGTGTTCCAGACGGATGAGCCGGGCGAGTCCTTCACGGAGAGCCCGACAGTCTCGATCGAGATACCGGCACCAGATGTCGCACCAGAGCCAGAGCCACCAGACGGCAAGTTTCCGTGGTGGATCGCCGTTGTCATCGGTGTCGTCGTATTGCTCCTTGTCGGCGGCGTTCTCGCTTGGCTCCTGTCGAAGCCTGAGGTCGTACCGGACGTGACGGATATGCAACTGGATGAGGCAATCATCGCGCTGCAGGATGCCGGACTGGAGGTGCCAGCAACGGGGGGCATCGCCGAGGAGTGGACGGGCGAGGCCGATCCGGGCTTCGTGATCCGCCAAGCGCCTGAGCCCGGCAGTGAGCGACCGGACGATTTGCGCGTCACCCTGACAATCGAGCAGCTGACCGTTGCCGTGCCATCGATCATCGGCATGAAGGTCCCAGCCGCCAGGAAGGTGGTCCTGGAGGCCGGTCTGAAGCTCTCAGATGCCATTGATTACCGCCGGTCCGATCGCTTCCCGGGCGGCGCCATCATCGCCCAGCGGCCCGCTTCGGACCAAAGGCTCATACCTGGTCAAGAGGTCAGCGTCACGGTTGCAGAGGAGCTGATCAGAGTGCCAACACTGCAAGGCAAATCCTACGGCGAGGCCAGCATTGCCCTCGAGGCTCTGGGACTGGGCGTTGGCGAAATCACCTACGAGAAGACCGGCGGATCACCGGACAGCGTCGTACGCCAGAAACCGGCGGCCAACACCGAGGCCAAACCCGCCAGCCGCGTCCATCTTTGGCTCGTGGAAAAAAAGATCCCAGTCCCGGGCGTCAAGGGCAAAGCCATCGACGACGCGCAGGCGGCCATCGTGAAGGCCGGACTCGAGCCGGTGCTCTTGCCTATCGACCCGCCAGACGAGAGTCGGAGAGACTCCGAGTCGCTCGGCAAGGTGCAAGAGCAGCGGCCGAGCGCGAATAGCAAGGTGTACACGGGCACGGAGGTCAC
This sequence comes from Chromatiaceae bacterium, assembly GCA_028277905.1. GTDB lineage: Bacteria > Pseudomonadota > Gammaproteobacteria > Chromatiales > Chromatiaceae > Thiohalocapsa. Next base: position 16,166 of record JANQFI010000552.1, read on the forward strand.
CCTGGTCTATTACAGGACGCGCCCGGTTTATTACCAGATCGCCGAGCCAATGTGGCTGGCTCCGCAGCTCATGGAGGGCCTGCAGAATCAACAGATCAGGCTCCGGGAAGTGCAGGGACAGGTCCGCGCGGTGGCTCCTGAGTCCGAGTAGCTGCCGGGTGGCGCATTCAAGGAAAGCCTGTCCGCGGCTCCTCACAAAGACAGGCCGGAAGTCGCTGCTTGGCTTCCGGCCGACCTTGATCGTCACTTCGGCCACTCTGATAGTACCGCTCGGTAGGGCAAACAAGCGGAGTGCGGTCCACTAAGGTACCTGCTGCAGTCGGTGGACTTCGCTGGCGCTGATCCACCCTAGTGCAGCAGTGCGAATGTCCCGAGACCGTCTCAGGTCGCTGTCGCTGTCGTGATCGTTGTCGTGATCGTTGTCGTGGTGGCGGTCTCGACCCTGCGGATATTCGATTACGATTGCGATTACGACAAGGACAACGAGGGGAACCCGGTCTCGGAACATCTGCAGTAAAGCACTAGTGGCCGAGCCCATGAACAAGGTCTTCCGGCCGCGGCCGCGACAAAAGAGGTTGGCGTGGGCATCTGGGTGCTGGGCTCCTACCAAGTCCCGCGCCAGCACTGTGGTTTCGCTACGACGGTGGTGTCATGGGCAAGCGGTTGTTCATCGGACTCTTGATCCTGTTCGCGGTCCTTTATCTCGCCTCCGTGACTCTTGGCTTCGCGACATTCGGAACCGAGAAGGAGCGAGAGAACGAGAGGAGCGGCTTGATGTCGTCCGGTAGCGGCGGATCAGCTATCCTGGACCGGCTGACGAGTCTGTTTGCGCCGCCGCTGGTTGTGCGACCCATCGACTGTTCCGGTCGATCTGAGGATCGGACAATCCGGCTCTCGGCATCCACTCCCAGGTGTGAGCTAAGGGTTCGGGCGGGTAAAGGCGACGACTATGCTAGTGGAGAGCTGAGATACAGTGCCGGGGCCGGTATCTGGTGGGTGGTCAACGGTGGTCAGCCGAAAGGTTGCGCGACTGTTCATGGCGGCGCTGGCAATGCGGCGGCTCCGCGCCTGCTGGTCGAATACATTCCGTCGGATAGACAGGAGTTGGACGAGGCGAAAAAGCTCAATCCGGCGTGCAGGAAGCAAGACGCGGAGCGCGCGGCTACGCTGACGGTCACCGGCGACGGGGGGAATCTGATCCTGTCATGCGTCGGTTGTGATCAGCAGACCGACAGGACGATTCGCGTGTCCATCGAATAGGGCTCGCGACAGAGGGCACCGCATCGGTAGGGCCGTCAGGATCCGAGCGGGATCGGGCTCTGGTCACTCCTCTTCGTGGCCACTCTTCTTTGTGGTCACTCTTCGTCCGCGGGCGCGATTCGCCGTTCCAAGGTGTCCAGCTGGTCGTTAAGTCCGTCGAAAAGGTCATGGAGGAACGCGGCGCCGGCAGTCTTCGCTGCCTCAGCCTTTTCCTGCAAGCGATCGCGCTCATGCTGGAGGGCCTCGAGACCCTGCAGGAGCTCGTCTTGCAGCTCGTCTTGCATCTGTTGTCCCTTCGTCAGCGCAGCTTTCTCGAGGGATGCGATGTTGTCTTCGAGCTTTGCAAGCTCCGCCGTCAAGTCACCAGCGGTACCCGGGTCTACGACAGCTTCGTCGGTAGCCGGGGGTCCCGGAGGAGCCGCCGGCGCCGCGACCTCGTCCTTGGCGTCGCCGGATAGGGTCGATTCCTCGCCGGCGGCGGGGTCTTCACTGTCGCCGCATCCTGCAATCATGACCAGCGCAAAACCAAGTACGACAACGGAAGGCAATCTCGTGCTCATGAGGCTTGCTCCAATTCTGGGGTGGGGGTTGTGGTCGGGTCTTGGCGTTCGACAGCTAGGGAGAATGACACTCAGGATAATGGGACTGCGGAGAAGGGCGCGCCATCAGGTTCTTGAGCAAGCGCGACCATTGGGAAGGTCCTGTCCGCTGAGACATGTCGCCGCCGGTAGGGGGCGGCTTCGACGACGGTTGCGGCTCAAGATCGACCCAGAATTCTATATCTCGGTCGCAGCTGCGACGAAACCATAGGCCACAGCAAAGGGGGCGTCAAGATCGATTGTGAAGGCGCGCGAGCTGCTCGCTGATGGAGGGCGCTGGTAGGGCTTTGCCGCGACCGGTAATTTGAGCGACGCGTCGATCAAACGGCAGGTCACCGACGCCGGGTCTCGTGGAGTGCTGTTGGCGCCTAGCGGTTAGCAATAGGATCGGCCGAGGTGCCGGCATGGTCCCAGTACCCGCTTCTGGCCTCATAACCCGATGACCGCGTTGACGCGCCGCTCCTTCCAGGAACCGCCAGCGCGGCGCCGTCGCGCGATGAAGACCTGTCGTCGATTGCTGTTCGCACCGGCGAGATTCCCCGCTGAGGCGATTGCCGGAAACAAACATACCGAATGGCGCAGGATTTTCGCTCGCCTTCAAGGAGCGGCAGCGGGCGCATAGTCGAGCTCTGTGCCCGCTGCCG
>JANQFI010000554.1 GCA_028277905.1 Chromatiaceae bacterium
GACGCAGTACACGGCGGACAACAATGTCGTCAACGACATCATCGCCGCGGTGCCGACGGTGACCCATCTGGGCGGCACCCACACCGTGGTCAGCGGCGACTTCAATACTACGTTGCCTGGTCAGATGACCTGGTTCGGGGCCACGGCCTGGAGCCAGTGGTTGAACACCATCAGCTACGGCGGGGCGAACGACTGGCGGCTGTGGTCGGCACTGAACAGCGACGGCAGTGGCCCGTGCGGGCCGCCGGGGCCAGTAATCTGCAACGACAGCGAGCTGGGGCATCTCTTCTACATAGAGGGCGGGCTCAGTGCCGGTGACGCCATAAACGACAGCCCCGTCCTGACCAACGTCTTCACGAACATGCAGAACTTCGCGTACTGGTCCGATACGGAGCGCGCGGCGTCTCTCGCGTGGGACTTCTCCACCGGCGTTGGCGCCCAGCAAGACGCCCCTAAAGTCACTGTCTCGGACTACGCTTGGGCGGTTCGCCCCGGACGAATCGCCGCCGCCCCGCTGCCTGGCACGGCGGTGCTGATGGCACTGGGCTTGCTGGCACTCGGGGCTCGCCGGTTGGGGCGGCAGGCGCCTGTGGCGCTTCGGTGATTGGGTTAGGCGATTGCCGGAAACAAACAGACCGAATGGCGCAGGATTCTCGTCCGCCTGCGCGAAGCGGCAGCGCGTGCATGGTCGTTCTATGTGCCCGCTGCCGCGACGCAGAAGGCGGGCGAAAAGACAAGCCAGGCGGTATGTTTGTTGACAGAAATCGCCTTAAGAGTCTGCGCAAGCAGATGCAGGGGATCGGCTGCCAAGATCCTCAGCCTACCAGCATCTTCTAGTCTGCAGTGCTCTCAAGCTTGGCGCACCTGCCCGGCCGCCTCCCGTAGCACCTCGATCCCGGCGCCGTGGTGGTGGGCCTGCTCACTCAGCACCCGCCGCCAGGCGCGGGCGCCGGGCCGGCCATGGAACAGCCCGAGGATATGGCGGGTGAGACTGTTCAGCGGTACACCATCGGCGAGTTGGCGGTCGACGTAGGGCACCAGGGCGTCGAGGACATCATGCGGGGTGCGGGCCGGGCCCGGATCGCCGAACATGAGGCGGTCGGCGTCGGCGAGGAGCCACGGAGTCTGGTAAGCGGCGCGACCGATCATGGCGCCGTCGAGCCGGTCCAGGAAGCCCCGGGCTTGCTCCAGCGTCATGATGCCGCCGTTGATGACGACGGGCAGGTCGGGAAAGTCCTGCTTCAAGCGCAGCACCACGTCGTAGCGCAGCGGCGGAATCTCGCGGTTCTCGCGTGGACTCAGGCCCTGAAGCCAGGCCTTGCGGGCATGGACGATCAGCGCGTCGCAACCAGCGTCCACGACGGCTCGGGTGAATGCCACCAGTTCCTCGTAACTGTCGCGCTGGTCGATGCCGATGCGGGTCTTGACCGTGATGGGCACATCGACCGCGGCCTGCATGGCTGCGACGCATGCGGCGACCACATCAGGCTCCGCCATCAGGCAGGCACCGAAGCGCCCGTTCTGCACCCGGTCCGATGGGCAGCCGACGTTGATGTTGATCTCGACGAAGCCCGCGTCGGCGCCGAGGCGGGCGCAACGCGCCATCTTCGTCGGCTCCGCGCCGCCGAGCTGCAGGGCCACCGGATGCTCTGCGGGGTGGTGGCGGAGGAATCGCCTGGGGTCGCCGTGGAGCAGCGCACCGGTGGTGACCATCTCGGTGTAGAGCAGGGTATGCCGGCTCAGGAGCCGGGCGAAGTACCGAAAGTGGCGGTCCGTCCAGTCCATCATGGGGGCGACGGATAGACGGCGGTCCAGCGGCGGCTGGGTCTCTGGCTCGATCGCGCTCACGGAATCGCCTGCTAGGCCTATGTCACACTGGCTTATAGCGCACCGAGCGCACATGGGCCATGCGCACGCGGATGCAGGCCTCTCGGCCGCCATGTGGGCAGGGGGCCGGCCCCCTGCGGGCGATGCCCCCCTCAAAGGTCACCCCGCAGTCGGTGACGGCGATGCGGGAGGAGGTCTTGGTACCCAGACGGCGCGCATCCATCCCTGCCCCGGGGAGAGGCCCGACGGGCCGCCGGAGCGGCTGAGAAGCCACAGTTCGGAGCATCGCGACGATCACCGCGCTAGACTGCGCGAGTGAAGCAGGGCGGCGGTGACCACAAAGGCGCCGGAGCACAAGCAGTATGGCCAGGATCACCTTCGACACCCGCTCGTTCGCGGGCTGCCTCCGAGCACCGGTACTGAGGCGATTTCTGTCAACAAACAGACCGCCTGGCTTGTCCTTTCGCCCGTCTTCTGCGTCGCGG
>JANQFI010000286.1 GCA_028277905.1 Chromatiaceae bacterium
GGGGGCGTTATTAGCCATAACCCAAAAGAGTAGGCTTGGTTGTGCTCACTGATTATACAAAGAACCGGCAAGTTCGGGGGACAGGTCAGGAGGGTCAGCCAAGCTCTGCGAGGGCCTTCTGAATGCCAACCAAGAGGGCGCCATCCTGCTCCGGCAGGACAGTGCGCGGATCGAGGACGACTTGTTCCTCCTGCACGCGGGCAATGATGGGCGGGTTCTGGGCGCGCAGCGCGGCGAGGAGGTCATCCGGACTGGAAGCTTCGAGGGCCAGCAAAAAAGTCGGCAGAGTCTCGCCGGGCAGGCTGCCGCCGCCCACGGCGGAGTCGCCGGCGATGACCTCGCCGCGGCCCAGCTCGCCGGCCCAACTCTGGGCGCGGGCGCGCAGCAGATCGGGCGTGGTGGCGATCATGCGCCAAACGGGAACCTGGCGCTCGGCCTCGTCTTTGACGTAATGAAGGAGGGTGGCGGAGAGGGCAGCAAGGCAGAGCTTATCAGCGCGCAGGGCGCGGGCGAGGGGATGCACTTTGAGCTTCTTAGCGAGGTCGGCGCGGCCGAGGATGATCCCCGCCTGGGGACCGCCAAGCAGCTTGTCGCCGGAGAAGCAGACCAGATCGACGCCCGCCTCCAGAGAGTCCTGGACGGTTGGCTCATAGGCCAGGCCGAAACGGGAGGTGTCGAGAAAAGTGCCCGAGCCGAGATCGTCGACCAAGGGCAACCCGGCAGCGTGGGCGATCTCGACTAGCTGTGCGAGGGCCGGCTCGCTGGTGAAGCCTTCAATGCGGAAATTGGATTGGTGGGCGCGAAGCAATAATTTGATGGGCTGCTCGTCGAGGGCCTGCTGATAGTCGCGCAGGTGGACGCGGTTGGTGGCGCCGACTTCGACAAGCAGCGCACCGGACTGTTTCATGATGTCGGGGATGCGGAAGCCGCCGCCGATCTCGATGAGCTGCGTGCGGGAGATAAGCACACGGCGGCGCTTGGCAAGCACGGTGAGGATAAGCAGCAGGGCAGAGGCGTTGTTGTTGACGACCAGGGCAGCTTCCGCGCCAGTGAGGCGCAGAAGCAGATCCTCGGCGTGGAGATAGCGGGAGCCGCGCTGTCCTTTTTCGAGGTCGTATTCGAGCGTGGAATAGCCCTGAGCGACGCCCTGCATGGCGTGAATGGCAGCCTGACTGAGGGGGGCGCGCCCCAAATTAGTATGAATAATAACGCCGGCGGCATTGATGACGGGCTGGAGGGTGGTCGCCGACCAGGCGCGCAGCAAGCCTCTGGCGCGCTGAAAGAGCAGCTCGGAGGTGGGCAGGGTGCCGGCTTCGGCGCGCATCTCGGCGCGCACGGCTTCAAGCACAGCGCGCAGGGCCTCGAGAGCAAGGGGGCGACCGAAATCGGCGACCAACTCGGCGGCAGCCTGGGTG
>JANQFI010000632.1 GCA_028277905.1 Chromatiaceae bacterium
GCGACGCAGAAGGCGGGCGAAAAGACAAGCCAGGCGGTCTGTTTGTTGACAGAAATCGCCTTAGGCGGCGGTCGCTCGACGCCCGCCGCCGACGGGCGCGATCGACCGGCACGAGCAGTGCGGGAGCAGTGGGGCGAAAAGCTCCGCCGCCATACTTGACATAATCCTGGGTTGCACCTACTTTACATAACACAGGCGCTCGACGAGGCCTGCCAAGCGTGCGGTTCCTTGAACGCACACCTGTGAACATGTTGCTCAACAGGAGGATATGTCCATGACGACTATCGACTTTTCGCCTCTCTTCCGGTCCATGATCGGCTTCGACCGGCTGTCCAGCGCGCTGGAGACGGCGTATCGCACCGAGCCGGGAGGCTACCCGCCCTACAACGTGGAGGTGCATGGAGAGAACGACTACCGCGTGACCATGGCCGTGGCCGGCTTCGCCCAGGACGACCTGGACATCGAGGTCACGGACAACGTGCTCCGCGTCGCCGGCGCGCGTGCCGATCAGGACAAGGAGACGGAGACCAAGTACCTGTACCGCGGCATCGCCAACCGGAGCTTCGAGCGCAAGTTCCAGCTCGCCGACTATGTGCAGGTGGTGGATGCGCGGCTCGAGAATGGTCTGCTGCACATCGAGCTGAGGCGCGAGATCCCGGAGGCCATGAGGCCTCGCAAGATCGAGATCCGCGGGCATGATGCGAAGCTGATCGAAGGCCGGCAGGAGCAGAAGAAGGCGGCCGCGTGACGGCGCGCTCAGCAATCGCAGGGATTGGCGACCGCAGGGACGCGGGCCGGACATGAGCCGAGCAAGAGGCCGGGCCTATGCCCGGCCTTTTTGCGTGAGGCGATTGCCGGAGATTGTCCTACCTGATTGCGCCGGATTTTCGCCTGCCTGCAAGGCGTGTCAACAGGCGCATAGTCGCAGGATGCAACTCTTGGCGCGACGCAGCAGGCGGGCGAAAAAGAGGAGCAAGCTGGTCGCCGGTGACGCGTCCGTTCGGGCCGACGTCGATCCAGCCGTTCATGGCTCGCCGGCCGGCGGCGCAGGGCCGGCCGCCAGGGGGGTAGCCAGGGTGGCAGTCGGTTGGGCTTGGGTCACTGCCGGCAGCACCAGGGTGACCGGGCAGTGGTCGGACGGCTTGGCGTTGCCGGGGCAGTAGCCCTCGTCGCCATAGTCGCGACCGGTGGCCAGGTGTGCACGCCGGTCCTCGACGCCGCTGCGCGCGAGCCGGTCGCCCAGGACGAAGTGGTCGATCTCGTCGTGGCAGCCGAAGACGGTGAGACCGCCACCACAGTTGCGCTTGCGGGTGTCGATCTCCAAGCCGGCAATCCAGAGGTCCGCACCGGCGGGTGAGCCATCGCTAATCTCGCGGAATAGGCTCTCGATGCGGGTGTCGCCGGTGATCGGCTCGCGCGCTGCCGAGCGCGAGGCCGCGCGGTCCAGGCAGAGCCGGGCCTCGCGGCGAAGATCGCCGAACAGGTCACGGTTGAAGTCGCCGAGGACGATGAAGCTCAGGTCGGCCGCGGCCTGGCCGTCGATCCAGGCCTCCAGCGCCGGCACCTGCGCGCGGAGCATCGCGCAGGCGCCGCCAGGGGTGAGGTCGGGCCGGCCCAGGGCGCAGTACTGCTGCTCGCTCAGGCCGCGCGGCAGGTTGACCGGGTCGCGCCGGCAGCCGGACTTGAGGTGGACGTTCAGCAGCCTCAGCGGACGCCCGTTATGCGTGACCGAGAGCTCCAGACCGGGCCGGGTGCAGTGGCGCGGATTGTCCAGATCGCAGACCACCAGGTCCTCGACGGTGCGCAGGTCGGTGGCGCTTACGCCGAGACCCCTCTTCACCGCGAAGGCGACATTCTGTGGGTGGACCAGGTCGGGGACGAAGACGTCGTAGGCGCCGGCCGGCAGGATGCGGCGCACCGCGTCGGCATCTGAGACCTCCTGAAAGGCGTAGATGTCCGAGCCCAGTTCCGCGGCGCGGGCGGCCAAGGCGTCCACCTTCAGCTGGAAGGCCTCGGGCGTGCGCAGCGGCAGGCTCTCGATCCTGTCCGGGGTCTTGTGGAAGGCGCCGGCGTGGGCGTTGCAGTAGGTGAGATGCCGCGGCTTGCCGGCGAGGACGGCCGCGGCGTCGTCCCAGTCGTGCGGCTCGCAGAAGGCGGCCCATTCGGCGAACGCCGCCTCGCTCATCATGTGCTCGAGGTTCCAGGTAGTGAGCTCCAGCGGGCCGGCCCGGCGGGTGGCGCCGGTCGATGCAGGGCCGCTCGCCATTGGGACTCCGCCCGCAGCGCCGGGGGTAGGCGCCGCCGTGGTGCTCGGGCCCGAGCCGGTCGGCGCCGCGCCCGAGCAGAGATCGGGGATCGCGGCGCAGGGCGCGTCGAGATTGGCCTCGATCTGTCGCCAGCGCGCATCGGCCACGTGTTGGCGGGCACTGTCTGTCAGGACGGAGACGGCGTGCTCGCGCACCGGGTCGTAGCCGATGCCCGGATATGCGGCCAGGTTGCAGGCGACCCGGGCTTGTGCAGCGACTGGGAGCGCCCACAGCAGTGCGACGCAAGCGAGACGGCAGTCAATGTGCATGGCTAGGTCCTGTGCTGTCCGAGGGGTAGCAGATCTAGCTTGCGCTGGTATGAAAGCCTCCGGCAATCGCCCGATGCTCTGCATAGCGCGCCGCAATGGCCCTGACGCCGGCGCTCCGACCGACCTCCGCGCCCCGGGTCGCTGCCTCGTCCCTCGGCCCTGCTTCATCCATGCATGGTCGGGAACCCTGCCCGCGGCCCCATCTCGTAGCGGTCGCGGGCGTACAGTGGTGGGGACTGCATGTAGATGGCCACCAGCGCGGCGATGGCTTCCAGCGCCTCCTGGTGGATGCGCTCGTAGCCGTGGCTGGCATCGACGCCGAAGGTGACCAGGGCGGTGCGCACGTCGTTGCCAGCTTCCAGCGCCGCGGCGCTGTCGGAGCGGTAGAACTTGAAGACGTCGCGCTGATGCGGGATTTGGAACTCCTGGCAGATCTGGATGATGCGGTGGGTCAGGTGGTAGTCGAAGGGGCCGCCCATGTCTGCCATGCAAATCGTCGCGCCGAACTCGCTGGAGTTCTGCCCCGGCGCCGTGGTGCCGTTGTCGATGGTGAGCATCTCGGCGACCTCCTGGTGCAGCGCCGCGGAGGCGCCGGAGCCGACCTCCTCGGAGATGGTGAACAGCGGGTGGCAGTCCACCGGCAGCTCGATAGCCTGCTCCTTGACCGCCTTGGTGGCGGCGAGCAGCAGCGCCGCACCCGCCTTGTCGTCCAGGTGGCGGGAGTTGATGAAGCCCGTGGCGGTGAGCTCCGGCTGGCAGTCGATCGCGATGAAGTCGCCGACGTGCACGCCGAGCCGGAGCAGGTCTTCCAGGTCGAGCACCCGCTCGTCGATGCGGAATTCCAGGTGGTCCCAGCTGCTGGGCTGGGTGTCCACCTCGGGTCCGAAGGTGTGCCCGGACGCCTTCATGGGCAGGATGGTGCCGCGGTGCTGGCCGAGATCGGTGAACAGGGTGCAGCGGGCGCCCTCCGCGAAGCGGGCGTTCCAGTGCCCGATCGGCACGAGCCGCAGGCGGCCGTTGGGCTTCAGCGCCTTGACCATGGCCCCGAGTGTATCGATGTGGGCGACAATGGCCTTGTTCGGCCGCTGTGCCTCACCCTCGAGGGTCGCACGGATAGCACCGCGGCGCGTGAGCTCGAAGGGCACCCCAAAGCGCTCCAGCTCCTCGCATACCAGGTGCACGGCACGGTCCGTGTAGCCGGAGGGGCTCGGCGTGAACAGCAGCCTGAGCAGGACGTCGAGCAGGTATTCGTTGTCGATGGGGACGGCTTTCAAGCGCTGGGGTCTCGTTTGGGTGCCGGGCAGTTGGCTGGCTGAGTCAGGTGGCTCGCGCCCATGGCTGGCGGGTTGCGGTCTGCGGAAAGAGCAGGTCGACGAAGCGCTCGGCGGTGGGCTGCGGCTCGTGGTTGGCGAGCCCGGGCCGCTCGTTGGCCTCGATGATGACGTACTCGCGACCACCCACGTCCGGCACCAGAAGGTCCAGCCCCGTCACCGGAATCTCAAGCTCTCGCGCAGCCTTCTGCGCCGCCGCGGCCAGGGTCGGGCTCAGGTCCGCGGTGCAATCGTGGATGGTGCCGCCGGTGTGCAGATTGGCGGTCTTGCGCACAATGATGGTCTCGCCCTCGGGTAGGGTGTCGTCCATCCTGTGCCCCGCCTGCTGCACGCAGCGCTCGGTCTCGTCGTCCAGTGGTATGGAGCTCTCGCCCCCGGTGGCGGCGCGCCGGCGCCGGCTTTGGATCTGGATCAGCTCGTTCACGGTATTCCGGCCGTTGCCCACCACGTGCGCGGGGCGGCGGATGGCGGCGGCGACCACCTCGAAATCGATGACCACGATGCGCAGATCGTCCCCCTCGCAGAACTGCTCCAGGATCACCGTCTCGCAGATGCGCCGAGCGGCCTTGATGGACCGTTCCAGGTCGCCGACAGCGCGAATGTCCACGCTGATGCCGGCGCCCTGCTCGCCACGCGCCGGCTTCACCACGACCCGCTTGTGCTTGGTGAGGAAGGCCTCCGCCTGGTCCAGCGCCTCATACTGGCACTGCTCCGGTACCTTGAGCCCGGCACGGCGCAGCAGCCGCTGGGTCACCGCCTTGTCGTCGCAGCGGCTCATGGCGACGGCCGTGGTGAGCTCACTCAGGGACTCGCGGCAGACTACGCGCCGCCCGCCGAGGCTCAAGGCGAAGTAGCCCGCCTCGGCGTCGATGACCTCGATGCCGATGCCGCGCCGGCGCGCCTCGTTGACGATGATGGTCGCGTAGGGGTTGAGGTTGCTCTCCGGCTGCTTGCCGATGAAGAGTGGCTCGTTGTATGCGTTCTTGTTCTTCACGCAAAACACCGGCACCCGGGCGAAGCCCAGCTTCTCGTACAGCCGGATGGCACCCCGGTTGTTGTGCATGACGGACAGGTCCAGGAAGGCGCGGCCGCGGGCGTGATAGAACTCCGCCACCTGGCGGACCAGCATCTCGCCGATGCCTGGGTATGGCGCCTGGGCGTCCACGCACAGCGCCCACAGGCTGGCGCCATGCTCGTAGTCGCCGAAGGCCTCCACGTGGTCCACGCCGCAGACGACGCCGAGGATGGCAGCGTCCTGCAGGTCCTCGGCCACCCAGTAGTTCAGGACCCGCGATGCGCGATGCCGGAAGACGAACTCCGGGTCGGGGGGGACCATCTTCCGAGACGCGTAGAGGCGGCGCACCGCCTCGGCATCCATGTGGCTGGTGAGCAGGCGCACCACGAAGCCTTTCGGGCGACGCTGGCTGAACTGGTAGCGCTCGAACCAGAGCCGAAACGTATGTGACGGGTCCAGGAACAAGTCCTGCGGCGCATAGGACAGCACCACATGCGGGTCGCGCAGGTAGAGTGCCACGTCGCGGCGCCCGGTCTGCTCGTGCTCCAGACAGCGCGCCAGGCGCTGCGCGTCGTTGAAGGTCTGGCCGAAGACGAGGCGTCCCCAGCCACAGTCCACGACCGTCTCGGACCAGCTCTCGTCGTCGCTGCGTGGCTTGTTGTCCCAACTGCTCACGGATGGACCGCGCTTGCGCTCCAGCCGGTGGTGGATGCTGTCTTTCAAGCTCATGAATCTGTCCCCTCGTCCCGGAAGAAGCACAGGGTACGGGGCACGGGGTAGGGCGACGACCGCTCGATCTTCGCATTCCGCACTCCGTACTCGATTTCAAACGCCCTGCTCCGCTAGCCAGAGCTCCAACAAGGCCACCTGCCACAGCTTGGAGCCCTTGAGTGGCGTGATATGCGCCTCGGGGTCGGCGAGCAGCTCCTCCACGTAGTGAGGCTGGAACAGCTGGCGATCGCGGGCGCGTTGCGCGGTCACAGTAGCGCGCATCATGTCCAGCACCTCGTCGCGCGGGTACTTGAGCGCCGGCACCGGAAAATAGCCCTTGGGGCGGTCGATGACCTCCTTCGGAATCACGCGCCGGCCAACGGCCTTCAGCACACACTTGCCGTCGTCGCAGAGCTTGTGCTCGGCCGGGATGCGCGCGGCCAGCTCGACCAGCTCGTGGTCCAGGAAGGGCACCCGGGCCTCCAGGCCCCAGGCCATGGTCATGTTGTCCACGCGCTTGACGGGGTCGTCCACCAGCATGATGAGCTGATCGATGCGCAGGGCCTTGTCCACGGCCGCCTCGGCACCGGGCATGGCGAAGTGCTCGCGAATGAAGTTGCGGCTGTAGTCATCGCCGTGCAGACGCGGGTGCACGGCGCGTAAGTATTCGTCGTGGCCGCGGTCGCAGAAGACGCGGGCGTAGTCCAGCGCCGCGTCGGTGCTCGCCAGCATGGGTGGGTACCAGTAGTAGCCGCCGAAGACCTCGTCGGCCCCCTGCCCGCTCTGGACCACCTTGACGTGCTTGGCGACTTCCTGGGAGAGCAGGTAGAAGCCGATGACGTCATGGCTCACCATGGGCTCGGACATGGCGCGGATGCAGCCCGGCAGGCTCGGCAGGAGTAGCGAGGCCGAGTCGACATGAATCCTGTGGTGCCGGGTGCCGTAGTGCTTCGCGATGATGTCCGAGTATTGGAACTCGTCCCCGGCCTCGCCCCCGACGCTCTCGAAGCCCACCGAGAAGGTGTTGAGCCCGCTCTGGCCCTGGTCCGCCAGGAGGCCCACGATGAGGCTGGAATCGAGCCCGCCCGATAGCAGCACGCCGACGTCCACGTCCGCCACCAGGCGGCGATCGACGGCCGTTCGCAGCGCGGCCAGCACGCGATCCTGCCAATCCTCGAAGCTCAGGCCCTGCTCCTCCGGAGTGGTCTCGAAGGCGGGCGCCCAATAGCCGTGCTCGCGTGAGGTGCCGTCCGGCTCGATGACGCGGATGCTGGCCGGCGGTAGCTTGCGCGCGCCACGCAGGATGGTGTAAGGCGCTGGCACTGCTGCGTGGAAGTGCATGTAGTGATGCAGCGCGACCGGGTCGAGGTCGGTATCTATGCCGCCCCCGGCCAGCAGCGCCGGCAATGTGGACGCAAAGCGCAAGGCGCCTGGCAGCTCGGCGAAGTAGAGCGGCTTGATGCCCAGGCGGTCGCGCACCAGCGTGAGCCGGCCCGTATCCCGCTCGGCGACGGCGAAGGCGAACATGCCGTGGAAGCGATGCACGCAGTCCGGCCCCCAGGCGTGGAAGGCCTTGAGCACCACCTCGGTGTCGCCGTGGGAGAAGAAACGGTAGCCCTGCTCGCCCAGCTCCGCGCGGAGCTGCTTGTAGTTGTAGATGCAGCCGTTGAAGGCGATCGTCAGCCCCAGCTCGCTGTCCACCAAGGGCTGGTTGGCGTGGCTGCTGAGATCGATGATGCTGAGCCGCCGGTGGCCCAAGGCCAAGCGCCCCTGCTGGAACAGGCCGCTCGCATCGGGCCCGCGCGGCTCCATGACGGCGTTGACGGCGGCCAGTGCGCCCAAGTCGATCGGTCGATCGTCGAAGCGGATCTCGCCGCAAAAACCACACACGTCGGGGGTACTCCTGTCGGGGCGGAGAAGACTGCGGCGAACGGCCCCGGCTCGCGCACGCCGGCGGGGGTCGGAAGGAGAGGCGAGCGGGCCGGCCCCACTGGCAATCTTGGGGGGTGCAGCGGCTCCCCGCACACCTGGCGCTTGCCCGAGTTGGGCTCCATGTTAACGAAAGCCCCCGCCGCCTACCAGCAAGCCCGCACCAGCCCGGCTGCCCATAGTCTGCTGATGGTCACTGGGGCGGTGGTCGCCGGCCGGCGATACTCGGCATCGCCCGATAGGCGCGATGGCAACGGCGCCAGCGCCGCAGCACCAGCCCAAAAGGTGGCGGCGTGATTCGCATTCCCATCATCCGCCCCTACCTTCCCGGCAATTGGACAAATCTTGGACGGCGCCGCGCCCGCGCCTCCGCTACGGCAGGATTCGGCTCTACATTTGGGGAATCATCATGGCACCCACCTCGAACATTGCGCGCATTCCGAATGACGGACATTATGCCGACAGCTTCGACCCCGTCCGGGAAGAGGAAATCTACGATGAGGCGAAAGAGCACCTCGTGCGCCAGATGCTCCGGGAGATCGGCGAAGACCCCGACCGCGAGGGCCTGCGCCGCACGCCACTGCGTGTTGCCAAGGCGATGGACTTCCTCACCGGCGGCTACCGAATGTCCGCCGAGGAGATCATCAAGAAGGCCGTCTTCGAAGAGGACGTCAAGGAGATGGTCATCGTCCGCGACATCGAGTTCTACAGCATGTGCGAGCATCACATGTTGCCCTTCTTCGGCCATGCGCATGTGGGCTACCTGCCCAATGGCAGGGTCGTGGGCCTGAGTAAGGTCGCCCGCGTCGTCGACGTCTTCGCCCGCCGACTCCAGGTGCAGGAAAGACTCACTAATCAGGTGGCCGACGCCCTAAAGCAGCACTTGGGCGCGCATGGTGTCGCGGTGGTCATGGAGGCGAGCCACACCTGTATGATGATGCGCGGCGTGCAGAAGCAGAATAGCACGACGGTATCGAGCGCCATGCGCGGCGCTTTCGAGGACGACCCACGCACGCGGGCGGAATTCATGGGCTTTCTGCATAAATAGCTGTGGGCTCAAGACGCCTCTGATCCCCCACGGGCACAGGTTAAGGGCCAAGGGTTAGACTATTGCCGCAGCCGCATCCTATGCCCGCTGCACGGTGCTGACCACATCCGGGCGCGTCGCACCGCTTCATGCCCCTGGCTACGGCGGCTTCGCGGTCGCCGACCTGATGCCCTAGCAAGACGCGGGCGCCGCGCCTTCCCGCACCCCGGCGACACAGCATCTCGCCGGCAGCTCCAGGGTCGCGACCATCAGGCTAGAACAACCGTCCCTGCCCGTCCGGCACGCGTTCTTCAAGCAGCCGCTCGCGCAGCCGCGTGAGTCGCCCGGTGCCGGTCCGATGGACGGCGATCTTGAGCGCCTTGGGCTCGCCGATGAGCACCACCAGGCGCTTGCCGCGCGTGACTGCGGTGTAGAGCAGGTTGCGCTGCAGCAGCCTGTAGTGCTGCATGGCGAGGGGGATGACCACCCCGGGGTACTCGGAGCCCTGGGCCTTGTGCACAGTGGTGGCATAGGCCAGCGCGATCTCGTCCAGCTCGCCGACCTCGTATTCCACCTGGCGGCCGTCGAAGTCGATCTGGAGGAGCCCCTCACCGGCATCGATGGTGGCGACGCGGCCGATGTCGCCGTTGAAGACCTCCTTGTCGTAGTTATTGACCAGCTGGATCACCTTGTCACCCGGCGCGTAGGTCCAGCCGAAGCGCTGGATGCGTGGCTGGGCGGTGGGGTTCAGCAGCTCTTGTAAGGCGATGCTCAGCGCCCGGGCGCCGAGGCCGCCGCGGTTCATCGGCGTCAGCACCTGGATGTCGCGCACCGGGTCCAGGCCGAAGCGCGCTGGGATGCGCTCGGCGACGGCACGCAGCAGGCGCGCGTGCACATCCTCCGGGGTCTCGCAGCGGATGAGATAGAAGTCGCTGTCGGCGTCATCCGACGGCGCCTGCGGCGGCCGGCCTCGGTTGATGCGGTGGGCGTTAACGACGATGCGCGACGCTGCGGCCTGCCTGAATACCTCGGTGAGCCGCGCGGTGGCCACCTGCCCGGAGCCGATCAGGTCCGCGAGGACCGCACCCGGCCCCACCGACGGCAGCTGGTCCACGTCCCCCACCAGCAACACCGCGGCTGTGGTCGGCACGGCGCGCAAGAGCTGGCTCATCAGCGCCGTGTCCACCATGGAGACCTCATCGCAGACCAGGAGATCCGTCTCCATCGGGCTGTACCTGTCGCGCTTGAAGCCCATGGACTGCGGGTCGAATTCCAGCAGCCGGTGGATGGTCTTGGCCTCGCGGCCGGTCAGCTCCGCCAGGCGCTTGGCGGCACGGCCCGTGGGGGCGCAGAGCCGCACACAGACCCCCTTGACCAGCAAGATGCGCAGGATCGCGTTGACTACCGTGGTCTTGCCGACGCCGGGGCCGCCGGTGATGATGATGACCTTGCCGTTGATGGCGGTCGCGATGGCCTGGCGCTGGGACGCCGACAGCTCGAGGCCTGTCTGACGCTCCACCCAGCCGAGCGCCTTGTTGCTGTCGATGTGGCCCCAGGGCGGTGGATCACGCTGGAGGCGCGCGATGCCGCGGGCGATACCGACCTCGGCCCGCTGCAGCGGCGTGAGCAGCAGGGCTGGGCGCCCGTCGATTGTCTCGGCGACCAGGTGCTCCTCGGCCAACTCGGCGGCGATGGCCTGCTCGATGATCGGCGGCGGGATGCCAAGCAGGGTCGCGGCCTTTGCCGTCGAGTCATCCCGGAACGCAGCACAATGGCCCTCGCCCGCGATCTCTTGCAGCACGTGGCGCACGCCGGCACCCGCGCGCATCGGTGAATCGGCCGGGATGCCGAGGCGCTGCGCGATTTGGTCCGCGGTCTTGAAACCGATGCCCTGGATGTCCAGGGCCAGCCGATAGGGGTTCTCGCGCACCCGCTCGAGTGCTGCGTCGCCATAGGTCTTGTAGATGCGCACCGCGCGCGCGGTGCCGACACCGTTGGACTGCAGAAAGACCATGATCTCGCGGACCAGCTTCTGCTCCGTCCAGGCATCCATGACCCTTTGTTGGCGCTTGGGGCCGATGCCGGGGAGCTGGAGCAGTTTCTCGGGGTTGTCCTCGATGACGTCGAACACCTGCTCGCCGAAGGCGCGTACCAGCTTGCGCGCGAAGTGCGGGCCGATGCCCTTGACCATGCCGGAGCCGAGGTAGCGCTCGATACCGTCCAGCGTGCTCGGCGGGATCACCTTGAGCTGCCGTGCCTTGAACTGGAGTCCGTGCTTGCGGTCGTTCACCCACCAGCCGTCGGCCTCGACATACTCCCCGGGCGATACGCTCGCCGCCTGACCGGTCAGGGTCACCAGGTCGCGCTGCCCGCGCACCTTGAGCCGCAGCACGCAGAAGCCGCTCTCCGGGCTGTGGAAAGTGACCCGCTCCACGGCGCCCGCGAGGCGCTCCAGCGCCGCGCCACCGGAATCAGTATGGCCAGGTTGGGATCGGCGGTGTGGGGAATTGACGGGTGCGGGCATGCTGGCGCGCTGGCTTGCTGCAACGACGGTTGAGACCCCGATGATAGGATGCCCGCCAAACGCCCGCACCGAAGACGGGCTACTGGGCCTCAGGCGATTGCCGGAAACAAACAGACCGAATGGCGCAGGATTTTCGCTCGCCTGCAAGGAGCGGCAGCGGGCGCATAGTCGAGCGCTGTGCCCGCTGCCGCGACGCAGAAGGCGGGCGAAAAGACAAGCCAGGCGGTCTGTTTGTCGACAGAAATCGCCTTATGCTGTGCACAGCATAAGCGGGCGCTCTGCCCGTCGTGCGACGCGCGGCGGATGGCGGAGACCGCGGCACCTCTGGTCGATCACGTCTTGCCGCCGCTGCCCGTTCGCCAATGGGTCTTGCCGGTGCCGAAACGCTTGCGCTGGTACCTGGAGCGCGCGCCGCAGGCGCTCAGCGCCGTGCGGCATAGCCTGCTGCGCGTTGTCGAGGCGCACCTGCGTCAGGCCAGCGGCGCGAGCTCGCACGCGCACTTCGGCGCGGTAGGCGTCAGCCACCGCTTCGGCGCCTCCTGCAACTGCCCTGTGCATTGCCACTGCTGTGTCATCGACGGGGTGCTCGAACCGGTCGAAGATGCCGCCGATGTCCCCGAAGCTGTGCACTTCCGGCCCGGGTGGGGACAAGGGGCCAGGCTCAATTCATAGTGGCAATCCGCCCTGGCCTGCATCGCCTGCGGATCCCTCTTCGTCCCCTTTGCGTGGTCTGCCGCGCTGGCGCAGCTCCCGGCGCTGGGCGGTCATGGCCTCGATCTCTCGATAGAAGCGGTCGGTGCCGATCGGCTGATCCTGATTGCGGGCCAGCCGCAAGTCGCTGAGCGGCTTCTCGTCGAGCGCGCCACGGAACAGTTCCCGATAAGGCGATTGCC
>JANQFI010000660.1 GCA_028277905.1 Chromatiaceae bacterium
GCCTTCACCGACGCGGAGATCAGCCTGCTGCAGCAGTTGAGCGCCCGCCGCGAGGAGATCGAGCGGCGCCAGCGCAAGCTCGAGCGGCGCGAGGCCCTGCTGACGGCGGCCGAGGCGCGGGTCGAGCAGAAGGTCGCCGAGCTGCAGGGGCTGCGTCAGACCATCGAGGGTCTGGTCATCCAGCACGACGAGCAGGAAGAGTCCCAGCTCCGCAGCCTGGTAAAGATCTACGAGAACATGAAGCCGAAGGACGCGGCGCGGATCTTCGAGCAGCTCGACCTGGTGGTGCTGCTGGAGGTGATCGACCGCATGTCGGAGCGCAAGGCTGCCCCGGTGCTAGCCCGCATGTCGCCGGTCCGGGCCCAGGAAATCACCCTGGAGCTGGCCCAGCGCCACAACCTGCCGGTCGCCAAGGATTAGCCCAAGATATCGCCATATTATCTATATAGTGTAATGCGTTATGTAATATTCTTTAGATTATGAGTGAGTTGAGATAACCGGGTCGGAGCGGCACGAAGCGCGGCCGGCCGAGGAGCAGCGGATGGGCACTTTGGGTCCTGTGGGCACGGTCGATCTGAACATGCCGGTGCTGGTCGTGGACGACTACCAGACCATGATCCGGACCATGGGCAAGCTGTTGCGCAAGCTCGGCTTCGAGAACATCGACGAGGCCTCCGATGGTCATCAGGCTCTGGAGAAGCTGCGCAGCGGGGCCTACGGCCTGGTGATCTCCGGCACTGACATGCAGCCCATGAGCGGCCTCGACCTGGTGCGGCAGATGCGCGCCGACAGCGATCTGGAGCGGGTCCGCTGCGTCCTGGTCTCCTCCGAGGCCGAGGGTGCGCAGGCCGCCAAGCAGGCGGGGGCCAGCGACCACATCGTGAAGCCGTTCAGCGCGTCGACCCTCAAGGACCGCCTGATCGCCATCCTCGGCCAGTTCTAGTACCGGGCCGCCCGCCATGGACCGCCCCCTCAGCCTTCCCGGCGATCTCGACATTCCTCCGCCGCCGGACAGTAGCGCGACGCCCTCGGCGGCCGATCCGACGGTTGTCGGCCTGCTGAGCCTGAAGCTGCTGCTGCTGGCCTTCTTCATCCTGCTGACCTCCCTGGCCGACTTCCAGGAGGACCGCACCCGCCAGGTGCTGGAGAGCGTCAGCGAGGCCTTCAAGGGCCAGGTCCAGGCCGACCGCAGCTATAACCTCAGCACCGCGGCGCTG
>JANQFI010000670.1 GCA_028277905.1 Chromatiaceae bacterium
GCCCCTACCAGTGCTCCTTCTGCACCATCATCAACGTCCAGGGCCGGGTCTCGCGCCGGCGCACCGCCGACGACGTCGAGGAGATCGTGCGCGCCAACGCCGCCCAGGGCATCAACCGCTTCTTCCTGACCGACGACAACTTCGCCCGCAACAAGAACTGGGAGGAGATCCTCGACCGGCTGATCGACCTGCGCGAGAACCAGGGCCTCAGCTTCAAGTTCTTCATCCAGGTCGACACGCTCTGCCACCGCATCCCGGGCTTCATCGAGAAGGCCGCGCGCGCCGGCTGCCACTGGGTCTACATCGGGCTGGAGAACATCAACCCCGAGGCCCTGATGGCCGCCAAGAAGCGGCAGAACAAGATCTGGGAGTATCGCAAGATGCTCCAGGCCTGGAAGGAGCAGGGGGTGATGACCTACGTCGGCTACATCCTCGGCTTCCCGCCGGACACCCCGCCGTCGATCGCGCGCGACATCGAGATCCTCAAGCACGAGCTGCCGGTCGAGCTGGTCGAGTTCTTCATCCTGACCCCGCTGCCGGGCTCCGAGGACCACCAGGTGCTCCACAACAAGGGCGTCTGGATGGACCCGGACATGAACAAGTACCACCTCAGCGAGGTGGTGACCGCGCATCCCAACATGTCGATGGAGGAGATGCAGGAGGTCTACGAGGAGGCCTGGCACCAGTACTACACGCACGACCACATCGAGACCGTGCTGCGCCGCGCCGCGGCCGTCGGCAAGCCGCTGCACAAGATGATCTGGCCGATCATGTGGTTCTACGGCTCGGTCATGTTCGAGGGCGTGCACCCGGTCGAGGGCGGCCACCTGCGCTACAAGGTGCGCAGCCAGCGCCGCCCGGGCTTCCCGATCGAGAACCCGCTGGTCTTCTATCCCAAGCGCGCCTGGGAGCATGCCCGCACCGCGGCGCGCTGGCTGCGCTTCTTCTGGCAGCTCCGCGGCATGGCCAAGCGCATCGAGGCCGACCCGGCCAAGCGCGACTACAGCGACATCGCCCTGACCAAGACCGAGGGCGAGGAGGAGCAGGCGCTGGAGATCCTGCAGGTCCACGGCGAGACCGC
>JANQFI010000705.1 GCA_028277905.1 Chromatiaceae bacterium
ACGGTCGTTGTCAAGAAAGATGTCGCGTCGCTCAGGTGTCGTTGTGCAGGCTGTCGACCTCCTTCTTTGACGTCGGTTTTCCAGGATTGAGGAGCACGACGGTATCGGACTCCCAGTTGCGGGTCGCCCCGCTCCAGCGCTCGGGGTGTTGCGCCCTGGCGGCCTCATAGAGCCGAGCCCGGTCGACCAGGATGCGCTGATCTTCCCCGCGATGGCGCTGCCCGGGCGTGACGAATTTCAGGGCGCTATGGCGATGGTGCTCGTTATACCAGTCGACGAAGCCGGCGACCCAGGTGTGGGCGTGCTCAAGGTCCTCGAAGGGCTGGTTGGGAAAGGTTGGCTGATATTTGAGCGTCTTGAAGAGCGCCTCCGAGTAGGGATTGTCATTACTGACGCCAGGTCGGCTGAAGGAAGGCACGACCCCGAGGCGCTGGAGCGTGGCCAGCATGGTGGCGCCCTTCATGGACGCGCCGTTGTCGGAATGCAGCGTCAGGGTTCGGGGGTCGACGCCTTCGCGCCGGTGGGTCTGTTCGAAGAGCGTGGCGGCGTGCGCGGTGCTCTCCTCGGCAAAGACCTCCCAGCCGACGATCTTGCGGCTGAACACATCCAGGATCAGATAGAGATAGAAGAAGCTTCCCTTGAGGGTCGTGGTCAGATAGGTAATATCCCAGCTCCACAGCTGATTGGGCGCCGTCGCCGCCACGGGCTCGGGACGGCGGTGGCTGGGCGCGCGGGCCTTGCCACGGTGGGCGAGCTGGTTATGCGCGCGCAGCACGCGGTAGAAGCTCGCCTCCGAGGCGATGTAGCGCCCCTGATCGGCCAACGTCGGAACGATCTGACTCGGCGGGCAATCGGCGAATTCGGGGCCGTTGCAGACCTCAAGGATCGTGGAATGCTCGGCTTCGCTGAGACGATTGGCCGGCGCGCGCGCCTGGGCCGCCGCCGCGCGGGCATCGGCCTGGATGCCATCCTTGCCGCGCCAGCGCTGCAGGGTGCGTACCGACACCCCCACGACTTCGCAGGCGGGCTTCAGCCGTGCTCCGGCGGCGCAGGTCTCCTCGATCCAGCTGCTCACGGTGTGCCGCTGCTCCACGTCGATCAGGCGTCCGCGTCGCCCAGCAAGTGACGGACTTTTTTTTGGAGCACCAGCAAGGCTGCCGCCTCGGCCAGCGCCTTCTCCTTGCGCGCCAATTCCTGCTCGAGCGCCTTGAGACGCTGCTGGTCGGCACGGGCCTTGGTGCGATCCACGGGCGCCGATCCAGCGGCATTGGCCTGCTCGCAGGCGGTGCGCCAGGCGAGAATCTCGTGGACATAGAGCCCCTGACGGCGGCAATAGGCGCTCAGTTGCGCGTCATTGAGACTCGCCGTCTCCAGCACGATGGCGAACTTCTCGCCACTGCTGCGTTCGGCGTGTCCGCCGCTGGGATGTTCCTGGGTGCCTTGGCGCGCTTTCAGGGCACGCGAGCGCCAGCTGTAGAGGGTGTCCTTGGGAATCTGCGTCTCGCGGGCCAGAGTGAGCACCGGCACGCTCTGCGGCGGCAGCATCTTGGCAATCAGCTTGGCTTTCAGCTCAGGCGAATAGCTTGTACTCATGCTCTGTCACTCTGTCAGGGATGCCGCCGGGCTCGCGCCGCGCTGGCGGGCGCTCAACGTCCAGTCGCCCTCCGGGCTCCTTCTCGTTGAGCGCCCGCCAGAGCGAATGCGGCAGCATCCAAATGCCCCCAGGTTGCACATCATCTCCCGGGTGGGAGGCGGTCGAGTCGGCCGAGGGAACTGCCCCCTCGGCCGCTCACAGATCCCGGCGTGAGCCTCTCGACTCACCGGGCTCCTGTTGTTCCCACCGCGTAGCC
>JANQFI010000708.1 GCA_028277905.1 Chromatiaceae bacterium
GCGCCTTGAAGGCGAGCGAAAATCCTGCGCCACTCGGTATGTTTGTTTCCGGCAATCGCCTAAGCTTGGCTCGGGGGCGTGCCCTGGTTGTCCGCTGCCCCGTCTCGATCCCTTTCGATCCACAAGCCGGTGCTTGGCTCGCGGGCGGCGCTGCCGGTGCGCGGGCACGGCGAGCCGGATCAGGCGAAACGACTCCCGCCCGATGCGTCCATCAGCCTCCATCCCAGGTCTCCTTGGCCCTATGTTTGGCCCCATCGCCGCCGGCGCGCTTGCCGCCCTAGCCTGCACCCCGGTCTGCGCCCCGGCTGCCGCGAGCGAGGCCAGGCAGGTGGACATCGCTACGGAGCTGGCGCGGCTGGCGGCGGCCCATGGCTTCGCCATGACCGGCGACGAGCACCTGGTGGACAGCATCGGTCGAGCCGAGGGGGATGAGCCTCTGCGCCGGGTGCGTATGCTGCTGGAAGACTTCGATCACATCATCGTGCAGGACGGCCGCGGCGGCATCGAGCGGGTCATCGTGCTGGGCGCCGCCACGCCCGGGGCGGTGCCGCAACAGCCGGTCGTGGCCGTGGATGGTGGGCCGCCGCCGGACGCACCCATCGAGCTGCCGACCATCCGCGCGGGCAGCCAGCACTCGGTGCGGGTCGCGCTCGAAGGGGAGAGCGGCAGGCGCCTCGCACGCCTGTTGCTGATCGACACGGGTGCCGACACCCTGGTGCTACCGGCGTCGCTGATCGAGCCGCTCGGCATCGACCCCGGCGCCCTGGCGGAGCGCGAGGTGCAGACGGCCAACGGCCGCACCCGGGCACAGACCGGCCAGCTCCCGGCGGTCTGGCTCGGTGCGCGGCGAGTGCCGAACGTGGCGGTGGCCTTCCTGGCAGATGAGAAGCTCGGCAACGCAGGCCTGCTCGGCATGAGCGTGCTCGGCCGCTACCAGTTGACGATCGACGACCAGGAGAACCGCCTCACGCTCACCAGCCGCTGACGGGCTTGAGCCGCAGCGCCGGGTCTTGGCGGTAGAAGGCCGCGAGCTCGGTATAGACGTCCGGGTAGACGGCGCGCAGCCGGTGCGGCAGCTCGAAGAACAGCTCGCTGACCACGGCGAAGAACTCCGCCGGTGAGCTGGCGCCGTAGGGGTCCACCACGGACAGGTCAGGGGCCGCGTCGGCTTGGCGACCGAGGTCATCGTAGGCGCGTTGCAGGCACTCGGCCCAGGCCCGTGGGTCCATACCGGCGTGCAGCGGCGGCCGGCCGTTGGCGGCGCCGTCGCACATGTCGAGCTTATGCGCCATCTCGTGGATGACGACATTGTGGCCGGTGCGCTCGCGCCCGGCCAGGGCATCGGCCAGCGACAGGATCACTGGTCCCCGGTCCCAGGCCTCGCCGCTCTTCGGCGCGTCGTCCACCCAGACCAGACCGTTCTCGTCCATCACCTCCCGCGCCGGCACGAACTCCTCCGGGTAGAGGATGACAGCGTGCCAGCCGCGGTACCAGTCCAGGCCCAGCTCCAGCACGGGCAGGGCCGCCTGCAGGGCCAGCTCCATGCAGCTGTCCTGGTCCAACCGTGCTCCGCCGGCGGCCTCGAAGGCCTTCTCGCGCAGAAACAGCGCGGCGGTGTCGCAGAGCCGGCCAAGGGTCGCGTTGTCGCAGCCGTCCAGCAGCGCCAGCTCGGCGCAGCGGGCACGCCAGCGTGCGGGTTCGATCTCCGCGTGCGCCAGTTCGAGGCGCCGGCGCCGCCACCAGCGGCTGAGGAAGCTCGGCATTGGAGGACAGCGGTTGCAGTTGTGGTTGGTGGCGCCGGGCCGCATGCCCGACGCTGATCCTCGGCGCTGGCACGCAAAATAGGCAACTGCCAGGCCGCGACGTATCATGCCCCAATCCAGAGCTGCCGCTACGGATTCGGAGAACCATGACCGATGCCGCTATGGCCCCCCGCACCGGTGCCGCGGTGCTGTTCGATGTGCTGCGCGATTTGGAGGTGGCGGTGATCTTCGCGCACACGGGCGGGGCGGTAATCCCGCTGCATGTGGAGCTGAACAAGCGCCTGCGCCGCGGCGAGGCCGTGCCTAAGGTGGTCATGTGTCGGCAGGAGCCGGGTGCAGGCCATGCGGCCGAAGGCTACGCGCGTGCCTGCGGCCGGGTCGGGGTCGCACTGGCTACGTCCGGGCCCGGGGCCACCAACCTCACGACGCCCATCGCGGATGCCTATAAGGACTCGATTCCCACGGTGTTCATCACGGGCCAGGTGCCGAGCGGCGCCATCGGCAGCGACGCCTTCCAGGAGGTGGATACGGTCGGCCTGACCCGGCCCATCTCCAAGCATAACTACCTGGTCAAGGACGTCGCGGACCTGGAGTGGATCTTGCATGAAGCCTTTGAGCTCGCGGGCGGCGGCCGGCCGGGTCCGGTGGTCGTGGATATCTGCAAGGACGTGCAGCTGGCGACCCTCTGCACCGCGAACCCGCCGCGGGTCCGGCACCGCGTTGAGGTGCCTTTCGCTGCCGCCCGCGCGGATGCCATCCTGGAGGCGTTGGAGCAGGCCGAGCGGCCGGTGATCAAGGCCGGCGGCGGCGTCATCCACGCCGGGGTCGCCGGCGCCCTGTGCGAGCTCGCGGAGCGGTTCGACGCGCCCGTGACGACGACCTTCAACGCCCTCGGCGCCGTGCCGCTGACGCGTCCCTACAGCCTCGGCATGCCCGGCATGCACGGCAGCGTCCCGGCCAATTACGCGCTGCGCGAGGCGGACCTGATTCTGACCCTGGGCGGGCGCTTCGACGATCGCGTCGCGGTGCGCGGCTTCGCCGAGCGCAAGCGCATCGCCCACGTGGACATAGACCCAAGCGAGATCGACAAGACGGTCAAGTGCGACCTGCCGCTGGTGGCGGCGCTGGAGCGGTTCCTGGACTATGCGCTGGCCTCCGGGCGCAGCGCCCGCAATGCGCGGTGGATGGAGCAGGTCCGGCAGTGGCGCGAGCAGATGCCGCTGCCTTATGCCGATGGCGACTACATCAAGCCCCAGGCGGTTATCGACTGCCTGTCGCGGCTCACCCGGGGGCAGGCCACCGTCGTTACCGGCGTCGGCCAGCACCAGATGTGGGCCACCCAGTACTACGGTTTCAGCCGTCCGCGGCAGTGGATCAGCTCGGGCGGCCTCGGCACCATGGGCTACGGCCTGCCGGCGGCCATGGGCGCCTGGTACGGCAATCCAGACCATCCCGTGGTGCTGGTGGACGGCGACGGCAGCTTCCAGATGAACATGCAGGAGCTCGCCACCGTCGTCGCCAACCGCATTCCGCTCAAGATGTTCGTGCTGAACAACGGCTTCCTCGGCATGGTGCGGCAGTGGGAAGACATGATGGACGACGGCTACCATCACGAGACCTGCCTCGCCCGCCAATGGGACTGCGACGCGGATTGCACCCAGGTGGACCAGGGCTGCCGCCGTCAGCTGCCGAATCTGACCGCGCTGCGGTCGGTCTATCCAAGCCTCGAAACGCTTCGGGTGCGACTGCCGAGCAAGCTTGAGGAAACCCTGGCCGAAGCCCTGGCAGGACCGGGACCGGTATTGGTGGATGTATGGGTGGACAAGGCGGAAAACGTGCTGCCCATGGTCCCTCCGGGGCAGCCGCTGGCGGCCATGATCGAGTCCTGATGTTCTTGATTGTGCGGTGGTTGTTGCAAAGGGTGCACGACGCACAGGGTTACAATCAGCTACAATCTGTAACCTGATGGCCGCCACAGCACTGGCCTGGACTGCGCGGGCCAGCCTGGGCGAAACATGGCGCGCCCGCGGCAGCGCAGCGGCGCCGTACACCCTAGCCCAGAGCTCAGGCGATTGCCGGAAACAAACATATCGAATGGCGCAGGATTCTCGTCCGCCATCGCGAAGCGGCAGCGCCTGCATAGTCGTTCCATGTGCGCCTTGCCGCGACAAAGAAGGCCGGCGAGAAGACAAGCCAGGCGGTCTGTTTGTTGACAGAAATCGCCTCAGAAGCAGGGTCCTCTGACACAGCGCCCGGGGGAAGCTGTGCGCCCTGAAACCGCACCCCATAGAAACAGCGCCTGAAAACAGCGCCACGAGCGCGGTCGGCGCGCAGCGCCCCAGCCGCACTCGCGCCCGGAAATCCTTGCCTGTTGCCACCTGACGAAATAGCCGACCTCCGACGGAGGATGCCTGAGCCATGACCGCCTTCTCCAAGCTACATGCCCAGAACCACAAGATCACCGAGCTATCCAATGTGTTCTTGTATCTCGTACAGAGCCGCGAGATGTGCGATACCGAGACGGCCTGCGACGTCTTCTTCGAGTACACCGCCAAGGTGAAGGAGCACATCGAGTTGGTGGACCGCGAGCTCTGCAGCCGGCTCATCTCCTACCCCGACCAGACGGTCAAGAACACGGCGGACCGCTTCCTGTCCGGCTCCAACGAGATCAAGCGGATCTTCCACAGGTATCTGAAGGACTGGTGCAACGAGTCCAAGCGCCGCCTCACCATCCGCAACCATTCGGAGTTCCTGGCGGAGACCGAGCAGATGTTCGGGCTGGTACTGGACCGCATCCAGCGCGAGACCGAGCACCTGTATCCGTTGATCCGCAAGCTGAAGGACCAGCAGGCCGCTTGAGCGTCTTCCGGCCACTCCTCCTGCGCCTGCATCCCTGTTCTGCCGATATCCGCCGCCGGCATCGCCGGCGGTGCCGCGCCGGGAGTCGGCGGCCAAGCTCCTCCGGCGTGGCTGTCATGATCCTGTCATCTGCTAGTCTTAGACGCTAACGGATGCGCCGTCGCGCGTCCCGCGTCGTCGGTGCATTCGGACCTGCGCAACCCAGGCGCACGCGCTCGAGCGGTCGGCGCGGATGGGTTGAGCACCCTGCATCAGCGGGCATTTGACGCGCCCGCCAACCACTTGGAGGCTTCCATGGCCCTTCCCCTGATCTCCTTTGTCGCGGGAGTCGCCGTCGGCTCGCTCGTCACCTATGTCGCGACCGACAAGGCACTGCAACAGCGCGCCGCCACGCTCACGAACGATGCCGCTGCCGGCATTCGTGCGCGTACCGACAAGGTCGTCTCGATGCTGCCGGAGCTCCGCCGCGATGCTGCGGCCAAGGCAGGGGCAGTCGTCCACGCCGTGCAGGGAGGCGCCGTGGCGGCGTCTACCGAGGCGAAGGCCATCGTCGACAAGGCACTCGAGAAGGCCAGGCGCAACGCCGCGAAGTCCGGCAGTGCCGACGAGGAGACGAGGACTTCCTGACCCTTGGCCGTGTTGCTGCGGACCGCCGGCTGCATGCTTGCAAGCCGGCGGACGCAGGTGCCCCGGACCCGCGAGCACGGCCGCAGCACAGCGAGAGCACGGCTGGAAGACGGTTACAGGACGTTACCCGCCACAGGCTGCCCCGATTGCCCCCCTTGAACCCCTGCGCGCACGGGGCAACCTCCACGGCGTCCCTAATCCATCGAGCACCCGAGCCGGGAGATGACGATGAGCCGCGCCAAGCTGACCGAGCAAGAGATCGAGGGCTCGCTGGCCGCCCTGAACGCATCCGCGACATCGCCGTGGCGGATTATCGACGGCAAGCTGCACAAGGAATTCCAGTTCCGCGACTTCAGCGAGGCCTTCGGCTTCATGGCGCGCGCGGCGCTGGCGGCGGAGTCCATGGACCACCACCCCGAGTGGCTCAATGTCTACAAGACCGTCAGGGTCGACCTTGCCACCCACGACGCGGGTGGCATCACCGAGCTGGACTTCAGGCTCGCCGGGCGGATGGAGGCCATCGCCGGCTGAGCCGTCTCCGGGCGCGCTTGCGCTGGCGCCTGCAAGCCTGTCCGCAATCTGAAGATTGGTCGGGCAGCTACCCAGAAACCTGCCCTCGCTCAGGTCCGGGCAATGCGGTCGTAGTAGCGCGCGCGGTACAGCAGCCGCGGCACGTCGCTGTCGGTGAAGCCGGTGCGGGTGTGCAGCAGGTTGTTACTGATGAGTCCCCAGCCGGACTCCAGCCGGCCGCGGAAGTGCCAGGGGCTGTCGCGCTGCAGCAGGTCCTTGAGCCAGGCGACGGCCTCGCGCGTGAGCGGGTCGTCGCGCCAGCGGATATTGCGCGCGCGGTTCGTGTAGCGCATATGCACCCGGCCGTCAGGGCGCACCGAGAACACAGGCCCCGTTCGGTCGGGCCGGACGCGCTCGCCGTCCAGGTAGCTCGCTGGGATGGTCATGCAGTCCGGGTGCATCAGCGCGCGGATGTAGTCCGTTGACTGATCGCGCACCAGAATGTAGGCGATCTCGTGGTCCAGCAGCTCGTTGGCCCCGCCCGCGGCCGCCGGGTGCACGCAGTGCAGCAACAAGGCGTCGATGCGGCACTCGGGGGCGTTGTAGTAGCCGTCGGTGTGCCAGGCGATGGGTCTGTTGGAGTAGGGGATGTAGTCCCGGTGGCGGGCATCGGTCTGCACCGTCAGCGACGTGATGGCGTCGTCGTCGGCACCGCGATTATGGTCGAGCCGGTGCAGGCCCAAGGTGGCACCGAGCCGAATCGGGATGTCCTTGTCGGGATCGGCGCCGGTCTTGCCGACGTAGATCGCCATATTGGCGCGCCGGCAGCGGTGCAGGATGGCGTCGTGCTGGGACCGCGTCAGGCGGCGCGGGTCGTCGATCTCGACGATCAGGTCGTCGAGCCGCGTGGGCGCCTCGGCAAGCTTGCGCTCGCGCCACTGTCGGTAGGCGTCCTTCGCAGCGAGATCGAAGGGGGAAGCGGGCATGGTCGCGGGTGTCCGGCCGAGCGGCACTGTGTACAGGTCCGGCTATTCTTGCACAATGGCCGGGGTCTCATCGCCCAGAGTGTCGGTCTCGCTGCGGCGCTCCAGCTCAGGCATTCCGGGTCTCTGCTTGTCGCTGCGCGGCGGCGGCTCGCCGGGTCTCCTTGCTGGTGAGCTCGTCGAGGCATCATAGGCGAGGCGATTTCCGGGCGACCCCATAGCGGCTCGCTCTGGGAGCACTGCTCGGCGCTGGTCAGCATCTCGTCGAGCGCCAGCGCGGCTTCTGCCTGAGGCCGAGTAAGGACGCGGTCGGGGTAGCCGGGGGTGAGCTCGTCGACGAATCGCAGCCTCCAGCATCTCGTGATGGGCGAAGCGCAGCAAGTTGGAGGCGACCACCTGGTGGCATACCGACGGCTGCTTGGTCGTGCGGGCAGGTTCGGTGCCCGTTGACATACCGTGCTGCTTCCGCTTTACTCCGACCACGCTAGACGCAGCCGTGTCGGGCTGCCCCGGAAGGTGCAGAAGTTTGGGGATGCGGTGTTGGGCAAGAGCGTCGAGGACAAGTTCAAGCATCTGCTCGATCGGCTGTTGGAAGGGAGGCTGATCCCCTTTGTCGGGGCAGGGATCAGCAGGCATGCCCGCATCCCCAATCAGCCCGACTTCGAGCCGACGATGGCCTACCTCGAGCAGCGCGCGAGGAGCCTACTGAACGATTTGCGTGACCATGCCTCGGCATGCGACGGCCTGCGCTACGGAGAGCTATTCAATTGCGTAGCTCGGAGGTCTGGCAAGGAACGGCTGTGCAAGGCTCTGGAAATCCATCGATTCGTCGAGCTCGCCCCACTGGCGGCCCATCGCTATATCGCCTATCTCGCTCGCGAGGGTCTGCTGAGCGATATTTTTACGACGAACTACGACTGCTGCGTCGAACGGGCGTTCATTGGCAGCATCGGCGCCCCCAGCGCTGGCGGATTTCAGAACGTCGACGACCTCAAGACCATTTTTGACGGGCGAACGTACCGGGACCACGGAAGGCTCAGATGGACCGATCAGGGTAATCCGACGCTGATCGTCCACAAGATCAACGGATGCGCCAGAGCCTATGCGGCAGGCGAGCAGCCCGCCAGTGGGATTCTGCTGACCGATGCAGAACTGGAAAGTTTTGGTGAGCGGCAATGGGCACGCGACGGCTTCGCTGTTGTTTTCCGCACAAGCACACTGCTCGTCTGCGCTTTCAGCGCGGATGAGCACCAATTTCGCTTCAAGGTTCTCGAGCTCCTCAAGGAGAACGCACCGGAAAGTTCAGTTGGTCAACCCTTTTTCGTGACCCATCGGTCGCCGGGCGACCGAGAGGAAGAGATCATCACCGCAGCGCTACGCATCGAGCCGGACCCGAACGGCCCGACACTTCGTGAGAAGATCGACGACCGTCTGCTGTGCGGTGATGACGCCAAAGCCATGGGCTGCGATGGACAGCGTACGTTGCAGGCGGACTGCTTCTTCGAGCGCCTGTTTCACGGCGCGATCGGCCGGTTGTTGCAGCGCTACGCGGGACCGAGCGCCGACCTCCGCCAGGCTCTCGCGTATGCGGTGCCCGCAAGCGACCTCTGGTTCAACCGGTTGTTGGAGCGGCTGTATCCCGGAGCGGACGACCAGGACCCCCTCTCGCCGATCTTCGGCCGTTACCGGGATACTCTGTTCGCCATCCCGCGCCTGGCCGGCTGCGACAGCCAACCCGACCCGGGTCCAATGCCGTTCTGGCGCTGGGTCTGGGCCGTCTATCACCCGGAGCAGCCCTGTCCAAACGACTACGACTGGTACCTGCCGCTGCGCACCGATCACCGAGGGATCCTGTTGCTTCTGCTCCTGCTGGTCACGCTGGAGGTCCTGAAGTCGCCGCGCGAACAGGTCCGCCCCATCGTCGGGCTGGGGCTGCTGGTGCGACCCGACGCCGGCAAGCTGGACGCGCAAGTGCAGCCGGCTTGGCCGGGGCTCGTCGTCGTACGCGAGGGCATCGAGGTACCGACCCAGCCCATCGAAAGCCCCATGCCGATCGATCCCGGTCGGCTGCTGCTGCGGGTGACGCTGCCGACGGGGCCGGGCGGTGGCATCGCTCAGGGGCGCTGGCAGACGCGGCATCGACGTGCCGACGACACGGCAGTGCTCGCAACCGGGCGGTACTTCACGATTGGCATCGAAGCGCTGCTCACCGCGGCGCGCACCCCGGATCGGCTCAATGCCAGCATCGTCGCGGCCTATGCCCGTGCACCGGCCCCGGCGCCGAAAGCCAAGCTTCGACGGCTCTAGGCGGAGAATTCGATGTCCAACCCCATCGATGGATTGCGGCTCAACGCCAGCGAGGGCAGCGCGCTGAAGGTCCAGACGGAACACTGGCGCTGCGACG
This sequence comes from Chromatiaceae bacterium, assembly GCA_028277905.1. GTDB lineage: Bacteria > Pseudomonadota > Gammaproteobacteria > Chromatiales > Chromatiaceae > Thiohalocapsa. The sequence continues at coordinate 9,147 of JANQFI010000708.1, forward strand.
GCATCTATCTCAGCGACATCTGTCTCGCGGCCCACCTCATGCCGCTGCAGGCTGGCGATCTGGAGGCGCTGAAGGCCGACCTGCGCGCCCTGCTGCGCGGGTTGGGCCAGCTTGCGCTGCGCAACAACCTCTGGCGGCCGATCGTTGGCGTCATTGAGGATGCCTCGGGTCAACTTGGCCATCTGGGCGCCGACCAGGAATGGCACCGCGGCGATTTCCTCGTCTTCGTTGAGGAGGGCGACTCTACCGGACGCCTCGCGGACCTGTTGCTGCCCGGCCAGCAGTTGCCGGCGCTGCGGCGCGAGCGGGTCGAGCCGCGCGATCCCGCCTGGTTCCGTCGTGAGTTGGAGCAGGGCTTGGCCCGGTCCGAGCAGGCCGATTCGATCCGTGGACTGGTCGAGATCCTGCTGCCCGCACCGAAACCGGGCCAATCACAGACAGCGGCCGCGGATACGGCGATCACCGAAGGCTTCGCAGGTTGGCGCCGACGGATCCGAGAGCAGGCAGACCGGATCGCGGCAGCGGGCGAGGACACATGACCCCGTCGGACACGCCGATTAGCCGGCTTGAGCGGCTGTCCATTGAGCACTTCAGGGGCTTTCACGGTAAGCACGACCTGGCGCTGGATGCCGATGTGGTCGTGGTCGCGGGCCCGAACGGCTATGGCAAGAGCAGCCTGATCGAGGCGATCGCGCTGCTGCTGACCGGTTGGCACGACGAGCGCCTGAGCCACTTCTCGCGGCTGGTCAGCCGCCACCCCGGAGATCGTCGCGAGAATCTCGCCGAACCGGGCCCGCCGGAGCCCGGCGCAAGCCTGACTGCCAAAGTACAGCTCGTGGATTCCGAGGACGAGCGCGAGGTCTTATGGCGAGCGCAACGTGCAAGCGCTGGCAACGATGATGCCGAGCAACCGACATGGTCCATGAAACACAGTGGTCTGCCGCAGGATCGGGCCCTATCGGACGAGCTCGAAGCCAAGCTGAGCGCCTTCTTTCAGGAGCGGCTCGATCGCCTCTTCGACGAGACCGCCTCCGGCACGACCCTCCGCGACGTCTTGGAGCCCAGGCCCGCTTGGGTGGAAACGGCACAGAGGGCGGCAGGTGATGCGGCAGCTGAGCTTGATGAGGCCATTCCGGGCTTTGACCAATGGTCAGGCCGCCCGGGTCCGGCGTTGCTGACGGTCCTCGACCAGGCCATTGCCGAGTTGGCGCCGCTCTACGAGAAGCTGGTCGCAAACGCAGAGGTCCAATGGCCTGCCATGCCCGGGCGCTTCGGGTCGGATGGGGATTGGAGCGGGTTTGCCGTCCAGGTCGTAGAAGCGGCCTCCGGGCGCGCGCTGGCAGCGCAGAATCGCGCATTGCCCGAGGCGTTGGTCGAGGCACTGGTCGGCCCCTCGGGCGAGCTGACCCGGCAGATCAAGGCCGCGAAGCGACGCACCCCCGATACCGTCGCACCGGACATCCAACGCCGAATCACCGAGCTGGAACAGCGACAGACGCGGCTGGCCCGCGAGCGCGAGGCAGCCGAGCGCCGCTTCCCGCACCTTGCCGACGAGCTTGCCCTGTTCTCCGCCCAACAAGCGGGAGAGCCGGACGCGTTGGCGATCTTTCGTGCCCTCGCCGGCAATGCCCGACGCTGGAGCGCGCTGACCGACGCGGACCGGTCCACCGCCGCGCGCCTGGCCGACGTATTGGAACAGCTCGCGATGGTGGACCCCGAGCAGGCCGCCAAGAGCGCCGAGACTCTGGAGACCTGGCTGCTACCGCGGCGTGAGACCCGAGCGCTGCTGAAACGCCTCGATACGGAGCTGGCATCGATCGCAACGGAGATCGCGCGGCTGCGCCGGCTCACCGACATCCAGCGCCTGCAGACCTTGGGCCGCGACCTGCGCCGCGCACTTGAGGACCTGATCAAGCCCTGGAACGAGGAGCGGGCACGTCTGAGCTTCGAGGCTCGCAAGGACCAGCGCGCGGCGGCGCGGGACCTCTTGGAGCGGGCGCGGGATGCGCTGGTCTGGATCGCGGATACGCTTGATCGGCTCACGGCGCCGGACGAGGCCACGATGGCCCGCCTGGCGCAGATCACGACCTGGGTCATGGGGCGGTTCAGCACCGTGCCGGGCCTGCTGCCCGTGCAACTGGTGCCGGACCAGGGTCCGGACCGCCGTGGCTACCGAATCCTGACCGGCGATGGCCGCGAGCTCGTCCAGCTCTCGACGGGGCAGAAGGCCCAATTCGGCGTCGCGCTCATGGTTGCCCAGAACCGGGAGGCCAGCACGCTGCTGTCCCATCACGTCCTGCTGCTGGACGACGTCTCCACCGCTTACGATCTGTCGAATCTGACCCGTGAGGCCCTGCTGTGGCGGCAGCTCGCCTATGGTCCCGAGGCGCCGATCAAGCGCCAGGTCTTCATCTCCAGTCATCACGAGGACATGACCAACCAGCTGTTGGATCTGCTGGTACCGCCGCCGGGCTACCGGCTGCTGCTGGTGCGCTTCACCGACTGGTCCCCAGAGCAGGGACCGAGCATCCAGCGCTACGAGGTCGACAACACGGGCTCAAGGGACCCCGGCGGCGAGGCCGTCCGCGGCCTGGTCCAGGCGATCGAGCACGAGCGCCTCCTCTGGACCGCCGTCAAGGGGCCCTGACCATGCCCGAGACCCTGACCCTGGAATTCGAGGTCCTGACGCCCCTGTTCCTCGGCGACGCCGATCAGTCCCGCTCGCTGCTGCGCCTGCCGTCGATCAAGGGACTGCTGCGCGGCTGGTATCGGGCGATCTCCCCCGACTTTGCCCGCGCGGACAGGGAGCTCTGTGAGGCGCGGCTGTTCGGCAGCGCCACCACCGGCCAGTGCCCATTTCTGCTGCGGGTCCGTGAGATGGAGCGCCGGACCTGGCGCTGGGAGCGGCAGCAGATCGACCGCTTCAACAGCGGCTACGGCAAGGATACAAGGAACGGCCTGCGCTACCTCGGCTATCCCTTCGACCTGTTGGAGCGCACCAGCGCCGGCCGCACGGCCATCGGCCCCGGCAGCCGCTTCGAGATTTCCATGATCTTTCCGCGCGCGCCAACCCCGGCCCAGCGCCGGGCCGTGCTCGTCTCCGCCTGGCTGCTCGGGCACTTAGGTGGCGCGGGGAGCCGTTCAAGACGCGGCTTCGGCAGCCTGGCACTGCGTGGATGGGAGTCCCCTTGGGACGAGCAGGGTGCAATGCCGCTGCTGCATTCTGCCGCTGACACCAGGGCATGGCGACAGGGTTTGGACCAAGGGCTGGCCACCGCCCGCGATTGGCTCGGTCGCTTTCCGAGCGGCAGCGCCAGGCCCATCCATCCGCACATCGCCGATCCCGTCTTGGTGCTGATCGATCGCAAGGCCGAGCGGGACTGGGCCATGGTGCTCGACCCGCTTGGGCGCGGCCTGCAGGACTTTCGCCTGCGCCGACCACCGGACTATCAGCAGATCAAAGACCATCTCACCGGCAAGGGCCGGCTGCAGCGCGCCCCGGAGCGGGCCGCCTTCGGCCTGCCACTGACCTTTCGCTACAGCTCGGTGCGCGCGCGTCCGATCACCTTCGTCCCCTTCGATAACGACGACAGGTCGACACTGGAGCGCCATGGCAGCCTGCTGCACCTGCGCGTCGTCGCGCTGGCCGACGGTCTGCATCCACTCTACCTGCGCCTCGCGGGCAACGAGCCGGGGACGTCGGGCACCCCTGTCGCCCCGCGCGGCGAGGGTCGGCCGCTGCGTGCCGCGCATGAGAACGCGGTCGATGCCTGCATCGCGGACCTGCGAGCCAAGCTCGGGAGGGATTGAATGGATGAGCTGCAATTCTGGAAGCAAAAGGTCGTGCAATTCTTCCACGATCCGCCGGCGAAGCCCTTCGCCTTCTATCCAGGCACTGGTGGGCATCAGGTGATCGCGAAGGCGCTGTTCAGCCAGTTCACCCGGCAGGACCGGTTCTGGTATGAAAAGCGCCCGGACTGGGCCGCGTCGGGCGCCGATCGACCGATGCTCGCAGCCCCGAGGGGTACGAGACAGGTTCAGGTCCGCTGGCCGACGCGCCCATTGATGACCCACCCGCTCTGGCCCGCGGTCTTCGACGCCCGTCCGGTCGGGGTAGAGCAGCTTTCGGCGACCGCGGTGCGGACCGAGGTCATCGACCAGGCGAGCGAGGCGCTGGAGGAGATCGGCGATCCCCTCGCCGACTGGCAGGACGCCGCCGAGTTGCATCAGGCCTTCACCCGGCTCTGGCGTCGCTTCCGCGATGCGCTGATCGCCGAGCCCGGCCTCCCCGGCGGCCAACTGCTCTGGGCGGAGATGCCCGCGGAGACGCGCACCCCGGACCACAGCATCTGGGATCACCTGCGGGTGACGACGGCGCTGGCCTTTCTGCCCGCATCGAAGGCGAATGGCCGTGCGGTAGACGCCACCGACCCCCAGGCCCCCTGGCTGCTGCGCTTCTCGCTCCGCCCCATCCAGCGCTTCATCGCCGAGGCCCGCAGCAGCCGCGACCTCTGGACCGGCTCCTTCCTGCTCGCGGACCTGACCTGGCACGCGATGCAGCCCCTCGTCGAGCGCTATGGCCACGACTGCATCCTGTATCCGGATCTGCGCGGCAACCCACTCGTGGATACCCATCTCTACCCCGAGGCGCTGCCGGAGCAGGCCCGCGATGCCGGCACCTTCGCCGCGATGCTCCCGGCCAGGTTCACGGCCGTGGTGCCCCATGGGGAGCCGGGGGGCTTCCTGCTGCCGATCCCGGAGCTGGCGCGGGCCTGCGAGGAAGGACTCCAGCAGCGCTGGCACCAGCTCGAGGACCTGGTCCTGCGATGGCTCATGGACAAGGCGCGGCCTCGGACTGCGGACGACCGCGGGCGGCTGCGTCGCATCTGGGAGCGACAGCACCGGCGGGTGATCACGACCGCCTGGTCCGCGGTGGCCTGGCTGCCGCCGGAGCGACTGCGGTCGGCCGACAGCCTCGCTGGCCGCGCCCTGCCGGCCCAGCGCCCCGGCTTTCGCGACCACCGCGACCGGGAGGACCTCGAGCGCATCGACCAGCGCCGCGAGCGACTCGCGCCCTGGCTCAGCCAGGACAACTGGGCCCACTACGAGCTCGCCCGCGAGGTCTATGCCCGGACGCACCTCGCCTGGCACCAGCTGGAGCGCGGCTTCGACTACGCCCTGACGCACCATCAGCTCGTTGCCCGCCATGGGCTGCGCAAGGCCCAGGCACCGCCGGAGCCGACCGCGGCCGACGAGCCGGGGGAGAAGTGCACCTGCTGTGGTCGGCGCCAGGCCCTAAGCGAGGCGGAGCCCACATCGGTCTTTGCCGACCGCAAGGCCGCGATGCGCTATTGGCAGCAGCAGGCCCTCGATCCCAACCGGACCGGGGCCGAGCGACTTTGCGCGGTTTGTACGACGAAGCGCTTCCTGGTCGAAGCCTGCGTCGACGACGACAAGCTGGTGGGCATCAATCCGATCTGGGCCGGGCGCGACACGCGACTGGCCGACATCCTCGACCGCGACGGCAACAAGGTCCGAGTACCCTTCCCGTCGACGGCCACCGTGGCGGCACAGGCCTTCATCGCCGCGGTCGTCGCTCGATCCGATCTGCACAAGCCGCTCGCCGACGTGATTGCCGCCCATCGCCGCCTCGATCTGCCGGCCACCAGCTTCCCGCGCGCACTGCCCCGGCTGGCGGCGACGGCCTCCAAGCTCGGTCGGCAGGACATCGGCCGCCGATTCCTCGAGCTGGAGGCCGAGGAGGTGCTGTTTCCGAATGCGATCGGGGGTCTGCAACGTCAGGCCAAGGCCAAGGCCAAGGCCGCGGACAGGCGCGGCGAGGCCGACGAGCAAGCGCGGTGGACAGAGAGGGAGGCGGGCTACAGGGAGCTCGCCGACGTGGTCGGGAAGTTGCGCCAAGCGGCGACCGACGCCGGCATCAGACCCCCGAACAGCCGCATTGCCGTCTTGGCCATGGACGGCGACCGAATCGGGAGTCTGCTGCTCGGCGAGCGCGAGACCATCCAGACCCGCTGGCGGGACGTCATCCATCCCGCGCTCGTTAAGGAGATCGACGCTGGAAGGCACCCCCACCTTGTCGCCGCCGGCTGGCCTGCGCTGCTCGATTCCCGCCGTCTCTGCGGCCCGTCGCTGCACGCCTGGATCAGCCGGGCCCTGGCCAACTTCAGCCATGTCATCGTGCCCTGGGTGATCGAGCGGGAGTTCTCGGGCCGGCTGATCTACTGCGGCGGCGACGACCTGCTCTGCCTGGTGCCGGGGGACGAGGCCATCGACCTGGCCGCGCGGCTGCAGCAGCTGTTCTCGGCGCCCTGGGTCGTCGACACCCAGCCGCAGACGCGGGACTGGGACTGGCGCCGTCGAGACGCGGCCTTTGATTACGACCAGGCGAGCGCCCGCCGACGCTTCGCGGTGCCGGTGTTCCAGTCGGACACGCCGGTGCGGCTGCCGATCGCAGACCCCGACGCCCTGCACCCGCACGTCGCCTTGGACATCGACCAGGCGATCCGTCCCGCCACACCGGTAGACGGTCGGGTCATCCCGATGCTCGGCGGGGGCCGCAGCCTCTCGGCCGGCATCGCCGTCGGGCACTACAAGACGCCGCTGCGCCAGCTCATCCACCGTGCCCGCGAGATGCTCGAGGGCGAAGCCAAGCAGCGGGCGGGACGCGGGGCCATCGGCATCAGCCATGCCTCCCGCGGCGGCGAGAAGAGCCGTTTCGCGATGCGCTGGGCCGATAAGGACGGCGGCCCCGGGGCCCATGCGGCGCTGACGACGACCATCCGGGCCTTCGGCGACGGACGGCTCTCGGCGCGGCTCCCGTACAAGCTGCGCGGCCTGGCGACCGAGATCGAAGCCCTCCAGCACGAACTCCGCGAGCCCAAGACCCGCGAGCGCTGGCTCAACGGCCTGTTCCACCAAGCCCTGAGCGAGCACTTGGACGCGGACACCGCAACCGCCGCCTACGCGCTCTGGCGGCAAGGTCTGGAGCTTCACCCCCATGCGCCGGAGCGCGCGGTGGCCGGATTGCTGCTCTGTCGCGCCCTGGCTGGCGACGACGAGGAGGAAGCGACATGAGCGCCTTTCTGATCCGCCCACTGGAGGCGGTCTTCTTCGGGCCGCCGCAGGGGTTCAATGCCGGCGAGGCACATCGCGCCGACAGCCTGTTTCCGCCGTCGCCCTACAGCTTTCAGGGCATGGTCCGCAGCCAGCTGCTTCGCGCCGCGACGCCGCCCCTGGACCTGGACGACAACACCCCGGCCTCCCGCGCCCTGCGCGCCGAGCTGGTGGGCGAGCCGGATCGGCTGCCGGTCGGATGGCAGCTGATCGGCCCGCTGCCGGCTCGGGTGCGGCTGCGCACGGATGCCGACAGCGATCGGCCCGAGCCCGTGATCGAGCCCTGGGTGCCGGCCCCGCGCCTGCTGCTCGGACCGGCACCGGAGGTACGCCGCGCGGCACCGATCACATCGACCCAGCCGGCCATCGACGACCGTGGGTCCGCCGCCATGCTGCTCGGTCGCCCCGGCCTCGCAACCGCGCGGACGGTCGACGGCTGGATTGGCCCCAAGAACCTGCAGTTCGCGCTGACCGGGCGCGGTGCTTGGCACGCCGCATCCCATCACGAGTCCCTGCCGCCCTTCGTCCATCGGGAATCCCGCCCCGGTCTCGCCCTCGACGCAGGCGGCACTGCCCGCCATGGGATGCTGTACTTCCTTGAGACTCTGCGCTTCGAGCAGCGGCTCGGCGAGCCCTCGGGCCTGCTGGGCTGGCTCGTCCGCCCCGCGGATGCAAGCATCCCCGTGACCGCCCTGACCGACGGGCTCGGCAGCGCTGGTCGCAAGCAGCGGCCCGCGGCCTTCATGTCGGCACCCGCGCTGGATCCCGGCTTCGCCGACGCCTTGGCAGGGCGACACCTGCCCGACAGGGTCGCCGAGGACCGGCGCTTCTGGCTGATCACGCTCACCCCGGTCGCCTTGCCGCGTCCCGACCAACCCATCGACCGGGTTGGCGAAGGCATCCGCTTCGAGACCCTCGCAATGCTGACCGGCCCGACCCAGACCCTCGGCGGCTATCGCTATGCCGACGCCAGCTCCCGAGCGAATCGCGCCTACCTGCCGGCGGGCACCTGCTGGCTGTTTCGGCTGCAGGGCGGAGACCCTGAAAGCCGGGCCGAGGCCCTGGCCCGACTCCATCACGCGCACAGGCTCGGCGATCCGGCCGAGGCCGCGTTCGGCTTCGGACACACCCTGGCGGGCCTTGGCCCGACACCACAGGAGCACGCGCCATGACCGTCTGGACCAAATCGGTTCTGACCGCGATCTACAGCCTGACGCCGCTGCATTTCGGCGTCGGGCAAGCCGCATCGGCAGTGGACCTCCCGATCGCCCGCGAGGCGGGCACCGGCTTCCCGATGTTGCCCGCCACCGGGCTGAAGGGCGTTGCCAGAGACTTCTATGGGCGCCGTGGTGGCGACAAGGCGGAGTTGAGCCCGGAGGTCGAGTGGCTGTTCGGCCCGGAGATCGACACCGCCGATGCCCGCGGCGATCTCAACGCCGGTGCGCTCAGCTTCACCGAGGCCAGGCTCGCGGCCTATCCGGTACGCAGCCTCAATCGCCCCTTCCTGCATCTGACCTGCCCGCTGATCGTCGAGCGCCTTGCCCGCGACCTGCGCGCCATCGGGCTTGCCTCCGATCTGGTCCCGGCGGCCTGGTCGCCCGGGCTCGGCTCAGGCCAGGCCCTCACCGCCAGCACGACGCTGGCCGAGACCCCACTGGTGCTCGAAGACCTGGTTTACACCACCGACGAGGTCGCGGTGTCGCAGCCGCTTGCCGAGCTGGCCCAGGGTCTTGCGGAGCTGCTGCCCGAGGCCGAGACCGCCACCCGCGAGCGCCTGGCGAGCGGCCTGACCATGATCCCCGACCGGGACTTCGCCGACCTGATGGCCCGCGTAATCCCGGTGCGGGCCCGCATCAAGCTCACCAAGGGCAAGACGACGGACAGGTGGATCGACCCGGACACCGGCACGGAGGAGAAGGGCAGCCTCTGGTACGAGGAGTACCTGCCGCCGGACTGCCTGTTCCTGGCCGTCGTCGCCGAGCGCCGGCAACGCTGGCAGCGACAGCAGGGAACTAACGGCGCGGACCGCAGCAACCCGCCCCTCGCAACCCTGCGCGAGCACGGTGATCACCTCCGGGTGGTCCAGATAGGCGGCAACGAGACCGTCGGCTATGGCCTGTGCTGGTGGAGCGGCTGGTGACGGACACCAGGGCAATGAACGAGACCCCCAATCTGCAGGCTCTTAGAGCACGCTATGCGCTGCGCGCGGTGGACGCTTGGCCGAGTGCCCGCCGCACTGCCGCCGTCCAACGGGTTCAGGTCCTCCCGGTGGAGCTGCGGACCCAGGGGCTGGTGGTCACACTGGCGATGCTAATGAAAGACCATGCGGCGCTCGCCGAGGACATCGCCCGCTGGCTGCTGGAAGAGGCCCCGTACCGGCCCCTGGCCGGCGTCGCCCGGGACAGCACCGGCGGGCTTGCCGCGACGCTGCTGCGCGCCTGTGTCGGGGCCGACCGCGGCAGCTTCCTCGCTGCGCAGACCGAGGCAGTGGCCCTGGTCGAGCACATGAAGCGCTTCGCCGCCGCACTGCCCATTGACGCGCCCGGAGACGCACCATGAACCGGCTGCAGCCGATCGGCCCTGCCGCGGCCAGGGTGACGCAGCTGCTGCAACAGGAGCCGACGGGCCCCCACAGCGGCCTGCTGTTCGATCGCTGGCTGCCGATCTGGGATGGCGAGCCAGGAAGCTGGAGCGTCGCGGAACTGCAACAGCCGCTGAAGGCGCTCGCGGACGATTTCAACCGGCGCGGCCAGGATCGGATCAACCGCGACCTGCTGCGGGATCACCACCAGCGGCTGGCGCGGGCCACCGACGACCCTTCCACCCTGCGACAGGACCTGGGCGTACTCTGGCGGTTCACGAGCGGTCTCGGCGCCGCCCATCCCACTGGAAACGGCTTCAGCTTCGACCCCTCGATCGGCGCGCCCTGCATCCCGGGCTCCGCGATCAAGGGCCTGTGCAGGCGCGGCGCCGAGCTCGTCGACGCCGACCCTGGGCAGATCAGGGATCTGCTCGGCCCCGATGCCGGCGAGGACCTAAGCGCAGGCGATCTGGTCTTCTACGATGCCTTACCGACGCACTGGCCGACCCTCGCGGTCGACATCGTCAACTGCCACCACCCTAGCTACTACGACAGATTGGGGACACCCGGAAGGCCGCCCATCCCGACCGAGACGGAGTCGCCGAGCCCCGTCTTCTTCCTCGTCGTCGAGGCGGGCAGCAGCTTCCGTTTCGTCATCGGCAGCCGCAACCGGCGCAAGCAGGCATCGCAGCAGGGCCTGGATTGGCTCAGGGCGGGCATGGATACACTGGGCATCGGTGCCAAGACCGCCGTCGGCTACGGGGCCCTGGGTGTGACTGAGCCGCCACCGGCGCCGACGAAGACGGAGACCTGGCGGGACGTCAACCTCCGCTACAACCGGGGCTCCGGTGAGCTGCGCGCCGACTACCGCGGCCAGCGGGCGTTCGTCACCGGCGAAGACGCGCGGCGACTGGTGGCAACGCTGAGCAACGCCCAACAGAGACATCTCCGGCAAGGTCGTCTGCAGGCCAAGGTGCACGTGGCGAGAATCGGTGGCAAGAACTGGCGAATGCTGGACATCAGCGTGTAATAGCCGCCCTGCAGCCCTTGGTCGCTGAAAGCGACGCCCCGGCGCCGCTTAGCGGAGGTTTCAACTCGCTCGACTGGGCCTTGAAGCGCCTGCTGCGCAGCAAGGCCAACTTCGGCATTCTCGACGGCTTCCTCGGCGAGCTACTGCGCGACCACATCGAGATCGTCGAGATCCTGGAGAGCGAAGCCAACACGGACAGAGCCGCCGGACTGGGACTGAAGTGGACCCCATGTCCAGGAGACCCGCACGACGCCGCCCGGCGGCGCTGAAGGGGGAGCTCGTGGTGCCGATGCTCAAGACCTCGATCCGATCGATGGGGACCGATAACCAGCGCAACGCCTCGACCATGGCGACCAACGCTGGGTCATTGGCCCAGACCTCACGGGCGATAACCTCGATGTCGGCGACGAGTCCGCCCACCGAGGCCTGGGTGAAATAGGTGGGTGCCGCGGCGGTGGCCAGCGCCACCTGTACCGCTTCGAGGGTCGCGCCGGCGGGCAGGTGCTCGTGATGGGGCGTGCGAAAGACATGCGTCCGGCCGCTCACTGGGAGGAAGGCGGAGATGACCAGACGATTGGCGCAGTCTTAATGGCCAAGGGAACTCCCCTCCGGATACGCCTGGCGCAACATGCTGAGCAACCGATCCTGGGAGAATTTCGGCCGGAACAGTTGGGTTAGGGCGTGTCGCCACCGCTGGCCCGTGCTGGTGAGCGGGAATACCACCGGACCGCGCTCGCGACAAAAGTCGAGCACGTCCTTTGGATCCATGCCGAGCGCCAGGCCGATGGCGAGGATGCCGCCGGTGGAGGTGCTGCCCGCGATGAGATCGAAATGGCGCGAGATCAGCTTCTCAGTGTGATGTTGCAGTGTCGCCAGCACCGCCGCGGTGAAGGTCCCCTTAATGCCGCCACCATCAAGCGCCAGGATGCAAAAGCTGGTTCCCCCCAAGGGGCTCTCCACGGACCAGCGGCAGGCACCCGAGCTGATCGACCACCAGATTCGCCAGTCTGGCGGTATCACGCTCCTCGGCGATCTCGCGGTTGAGCGCGGCGTCCAGGCCGTTTTTCAGACGCGCGAGCAACTCCGGGTGCCGCTGCAGATACTGATCCGCCGCACCGCCGAGCCCCGCGATCAAGAAGCACGGCAGGCCCCGGGAACGGGTCAACTTGAGCTCCTCCGGCACACCGCTGCGATCGGGATCCCCAGCCCACCACCGCCCTCCCAGGGCCACCACCGCGTCGCACCGTGCCGCGATCCACTCGCGCATCAGACGCAGACTGGCGTCCCGCGCTGAGTCGGTGGTCCGCGTATCCATCGGCGTCTCATGGACCAGGGCATCACGCCGCCATTCCTCCGGCCGCGGGGGATCGACCGGCGGCGAGTGTTCGACAAACCAGCGCGAGAATACCAGCGTCAGCCGATCGCGTGGGCCATGGTCACCGCGAAAATGCCGCGCCCGCTCCAGGACGAGGTCCGTGAGGCTCGGGTGGGCGCCGTGGATGATGCTGCCGCCCTCTGCGAAGACCCTGTCGCAAAACCCCGATACGAAGCGCAGAATGGAGTCCTTGGCCTCATCGTCGGCCTGGTCCGTAATCGCTCCGGAACGCCAGATCCGTGTCCCCCGCAGCGGCATGCGCGAGAGCTCGTAGGACGTGGGATCAGGCATGGGGCTTGTCCGTTGGATGGCTGGACAGCGATGCCAGGGGACGCAGTGGTTCGTGGCCAGCGAGCTGGCCGTCGCCAATCACTTGAGAAACTAGCGCGGTGCCGAGGTTGTCGCAAAGCATGCGCCGGCCGGGTTTTATGGGCGGCAGTCACGGAGCACACAAGGGGTCTCGGACCGGGACGCACCTGCCTCGGGTTGTCCGATGACAAGTCGGCGCAACGGTTCGGCTTCCAAGCCACCTGAACCATGGCCGGAGTTCTCTTGCGAGTTTGTTCTTCGAAGCATTTTGCTGGCAGTATCCACAACCTGGCCCACGGATACACATGAGGGTCGCGGAAGCCCGGTGAGGCAGGGCCGCCCCGCTGGCTTTCGCCTCGTGGGGTGCATTGATTTTTCCGCGATGGCGAGACATGTTTGTGCCGTTGCCTTCTGCTGTCGCCGAGATGGCCACGGTAGCTTCGCTCCGTGAGGAATGAGCAAGATGGACAGGCCCAGCGTATTTATCATCTTCAGCAAGCAGGATCTGGCGTTCAAGCAAAAGATCGAACAGGCGCTCCAGACAGGGCTCCCTGAGTACCTCAACGCCGACATCTGGAGCGACGCGGCACTCGTGGGAGGGGACTCCTGGGAAACCACCATCGTCGACAGACTGGAGTCGGCGAAACTGGTCTTGCTCCTGCTAAGCGACGCAATGCTCGGAACGCCTTTCGTGAGAGAGCGCGAGCTGCCCATCGCTGAGCGGCATTGGTCCAACCGGACCGCCCAGATCTACCCGATCCTGCTGTCCCCATTGACCGAAGAGCCGCTCGGGTGGCTGGAAAAGGTCCACGTCAAGCCCAGGCTGGATCAACCACTCTCGGCGATGGGCATGGAGGAGCAATCCCGAACGCTGGATGCGATCCTGTCGCAGCTCATCGATCTCGTCCGCCAGCTTTCGCTCCCGAACGACCAAGATGGGAAGGAGATCGCGGCCGAATCAACCGATTCGGCATCGCGACATGTGGACTTCGACCTCACGCTGCACCATCGTGACCTCGACCTGTATCGTGCGGAGCTCCGGATAACCTATCGGGCGATGCCCCAGGAAGGCTACGTGCTTCCTTACGAGGTCCAGATCCCCCGAGTCCTGGTCGACCCGCAGCAACCCAAGGACCCCGGCCTCATCGCACAAATCAAGGGACTCGAGGACAACCTGGGCGGCGATCTGTTTCCGATGGAGCTCAGTACCGATTGCGAGGGTCGCCCAGCGCGGCGCTCTCCGCGCGACGAATTGAAGACGGCACTCGACCACGTCCAACATGTAGGGACGCGACTGCACCTGAGGATCACCATTGCCCCCAGCGCTCAGGAGCTGCACCGCGTGTGTTGGGAGCGATTACTCAACCCCATCGCGGGGACACCCTTCTCAACCGATCACAGGTTCGGTTTCTCCCGCCACGTCCTCGGCTACGAGGAGAACTGGCGCGAGATTCACTTACTACGCAAGCCCGGAGAAGAAGAGCTGCTGACCGCTTTGGTCGTAGTCGCCGCGGGCGAGGATGAGACCGCGGAGCGTGCGGCGCAGGCGACCTATCGAATGGCGGCCCAGTGCATTCACCCGGTGCGCGCTGGGGATATCCCGAGGTTCCTGGACGACGATCCTGACAACTTGATCGCTCATCTCAAGACCGAGGGCGTCGATATCCTTTATCTATCGCTGCACCGCAGCATGGGAGACGCGCCGGTCGATCAGACGGCGAGGCCCAAACTCACCATTCCAAGCCGCCGATGCAGCATCAGCCTCGGCGGCTCCGGGCAGTTCGTCGATGTCAACAGCTTCGCGCGCTCGTTGGCCGATGTTCGCCAGCCTCCCAGGCTGATCGTGCTTACGACAACGGATCCATGTCAGGACCTGGAGTCACGGGATCCGCAACCGGATTACGCGATGATCGTGACGGCCGCGACTTTGAGCAAGGCAGGGGTGGCCGCGGTCCTCGCGCTCCAGCGCCCGGTCTCGGACGACGCCTGCAGAGCATTCCTCGGGGAGTTCTTTCGGGCGCTTCGACCACTCAATACGGTCGACGACGCCGTAGCCCACGCCCGACGTCGACTTGCCAAGACGCAGTCGCGTGACGACACCGCCAACCCAGGCGACTGGTGGAAGCCCGCGCTCTTCACGCGGTCGAAGTCCAATCAGATCTGGTATACGCCCAGGCTCTCGGGCGACCCCTCGACGGTTCACTCGGCATGGATCGACCTCAAGCATGCCGCGAAGCAAGGCGAACTGCTTCCTGTTGTCGGACCCGGGTTGACAAGAGACGTAGCCGGATCGCACCGAGAGATTGCTCGCAGTTGGGCCTTCAGCAAGGGCTTCCCCCTCGGCTATCACGAGCGGACTGACCTGCTCAGGGTCGCTCAGTTCCTGAAGTACAACTTCAGCCCAACGCAGTTGGAGCAGGCCCTGAGTGATACGCTCTCTGAACTCTTGGTCGCTCGAAACCCGGATCATCTGGAGGTTCCGCCCGCCAAAGCCCGGGATCTCCCACCATCCGAGCTCTTCTGCGATATCGCCCGGAGACTGAGGGAGGAGCAAGAGAGTTCCCACGGCGTCGGCTCGGGCCACGAGAATCCCTACACGATTCTCGTGCGCCTCGAGTGCCCCGTGTATGTGGTCGGAGCCCTCAACCGCGCGCTGGTCGACACCCTTCAATCGAAGGGTCGGAAGCCACACGTGCTGACCGTTCAGCAGATCGTCCAGTCCGAGCTCGATGGGTCCGTATTGGAGGATTTCCCGGAGGCGCCAAGCGTCGAGAATCCGTTCGTCTATCACACCTTCGGTCACCTCAATAACCTGATGGATGCAACCCTGACTCAGGACGAGTATTTCGACTTCCTGATCGATTTCGCCCAGACGCGGAAGCATCGTCTCCTGACGATCCTGAGTGCCAGCTACTACCAGAAGCACGTCGTGTTTCTGGGCTTCAGGCATTACGACTGGAGCTTCCTCACGCTGCTGCACAGCCTCGACAAATTGCCGGGCAGGACCGGCGGCAGCAAGCGCAAGCGGGTTGCCGTGCAGATCGACCCCGACGACGACTTCACCATCGATCCTAATGGCGCTGTAGCCTTCCTCGAGCGTTTGCTCCACGATAAGAAATTGACGATCTACTGGGGCACCTCGGAAGATTTCCTGAACGACCTCGTCAAACCCTGATCTGGGCCCGCCATGGGTAACCAGGACCGCACCAACCCGTTCGTAGGGCCGACACCTCTGGGCCCGGAGAACCCCCTGTTTGGACGCGACAAGGCGGTTGCAGCAGTGAAGGATCTGCTGATCACGGAGCGGATGGTACTGCTTTATGCCCCCTCGGCTGCCGGAAAGACCTCATTCGTCGCCGCAGGCACCAGATTCGAAGGCGAGCACCGGAAGTTCGCGGGCCTTCAGGCACGCATGCAAGACGCTGGATTCCGCCGCTTGCCGATCACACGACTTGGCCACGAATACGAGGAGGTTTCCAAAGCCATTGGGTTCAACCGCTATGTCTGGAGCGTCACCCAAGAACTCGCCGAGGATCTGTCGAACGAAAGCACCGTGGACGAAGGCTTCCCCACGCTCAGCGAGTTCTTGGCCAAACGTTGTCCCGTGACAGGTCAGCTGGAGCCCCAGATAGACCGAAATGACCCTTCCCACGAGCGCGCCGATGACCCCTGTCATTGGCTGCTGGTGATCGATCAGTTCGAAGAAATCCTCACCAGTGATTCGCTTGATTGGGACATGAAGAAGGTCTTCTTCCAGCAACTCGGCGCCGCGATGCGCGAGCAGTCGCACATCTGGTTCTTGTTGGTCATGCGCGAGGACTTCGTCGCCAGCATCGACCCGTTTTTGCGCTGGTTACCCCATAGGCTGTCCGCGAGATACCGAATCGGGCTGCTCA
Organism: Chromatiaceae bacterium; assembly: GCA_028277905.1. Taxonomy (GTDB): domain Bacteria; phylum Pseudomonadota; class Gammaproteobacteria; order Chromatiales; family Chromatiaceae; genus Thiohalocapsa. The sequence goes on from JANQFI010000708.1 coordinate 25,472, forward strand.
AACGCACCAGCGCCTCGGAGGTGATATCCGGCCTGGCCAATTGGATCCCTGACCGATCGGACGCCGCGGAATATCGCCAAGTCACTGCTCGGGCCATGGAGGAAGTCCTGGATCGGCTGACCCCCAAAGACCCGCATGAGGAGCGCGAGAGTCCCTACATAGAGCCGATGCATCTCCAGATCCTCTGCGCGAGGTTGTGGGAGAAGACACTGCCCGGCAAACCGATCCGTGTGGAGAACGTTCAACAAGCCGGGTCTCTGGATGACGCCCTAACCGATTATGTGGATCACGCCATTCGCGGGGAGGGCGAGCACTGCAAGCCTTCGCAAGCGGAGCGCAAGCGGGAAAGGCAATTGAGGGACTATCTGGAGGCCAACCTGGTCCACGAGAGCGGCATCCGCCGGCAGGTACATCGCCTGGATGCGGAGGGGTTGCTAGGGAAAGATGTGGTCGACCTTCTTCGGAGCCGCTACCTGCTTCGGATAGATCAGCGCCAAGATACCCAGTGGCTTGAGCTCTCCCATGACCGCCTGGTCCGAGCCCTCAAGCGGTCGAACAAACGCTGGTTCGACCATCACCTCGAGCCATGGCAGCGGCTCGCCCGGGAATGGGCGGAATCCAATAGAAGCAGCGTGCTACTGCTTGACGAAGAAGGCCTCAAGGGTGTCCCCGACCCGATCGAACTTGAGAGTATCGAGCGCGAATTTGTAACGCTGTCCAAGTCTGAGGTCGAAGCCGCAAACGAAGCCGCGCGCGAAGCCGAACGCAAGAGACGGGACCGAGTCCTGAAGGCCTCGGTCCTCGTTCTTCTTGTAGGCTTGGCAATCGTGCTGGGCTTTTCCATCGCGCTTTGGGACCAAAAGCGGGACTTGGAGCGCACGACTGGCAAAATCAGGGAGCTAGAGAAGAAAATTCAGGGAAAAGCAACGATCCTCCGGGACCTCCAGAATAACCGCGAAGCCGAGATTCTCCGGTTGAAAGATCTCGGAGCGGAACTCTTAACAAAGCAAGAGGAGTTGAAGGACCTCAGCAACAAGCTGGACACCGCGAAGTGGTTGCGGAAGGAGGCGTTGACAGCCGCGTTCCCCGGGCGCGCGCGGGAGATCCAATCGCTGGAGCAAAACGACAGGCTGGCCGCGATCCTCGCCAGGCAGGCCTATCTGTTTCAAGAGGCAACAATGCTCGAAACAGGTCGCTCTAACATGGCTTCCATCGATCGCGCGCTGCGATCGACCATGAATCGCCCGGTATTCAGGCGGCTTCTTCCGCGCCGTGGCGAGGCGTGGTACGACAACCCGATCGTCGACGATCATGGGCCCTACATGGCCATGCAGACTGGTGACAGCGTAACCGTGCGATCGACGACCGCGGGCAAAACCTTCAAAGTCTCAGTTGCTGACATCGAGGGCGCGTTTCGGGTCATGGCCTACGATCCGCGGCATTACAGTCTGGCTTTGGCCACAGACCAGACTCTACTGCTCTGGCGGGACGCAAACAGCGCATCCTTAGGCGACACCAAGCCATTGCAGATCGATCAAGGTGGGACTCTTGCACTCGGGTGGGCGCCCGATGGGCAGAGTCTCGTCGTGATCGACTCCAACAACGGCGTCCGGGTCTGTCGAGTTGCTGAAGGTTCATGCCCTAGCGATACGGAACACGCCGCGGGAAGTCGAAAGCTCAGCGGCACACCGGAGGCCATCGCCTTCCACCCGCTGCGGCACGGCACCGGGACTTTTACTTTCGCCATCGCCTATAGGGAAGGACGGGTCGAGGAACTGCGCCACGAAGCAGGCCTCCTCGAGCGCGTGGCGGTTTTTGCCGCCGAGTTTTCGAGCGCGCCGGACCGCAAGCTTGAGATCTACGCCCTGGCCTACAGTGCCTCGGGAGAATGGCTCACCGCGGCGGGAGGGTTCAATCGCGACAAAACGAGATTCAAGGACCTCGACACCGCACGCCGCGGATTCGTGAACATCTGGCGGAGCGGAGAGTCCGGGGCGACGCCTATCAGTATTCGACTCGATACGTCAGGGTATGACTGGACAAACCCCTGGCGCTCGATCGCCTTCAACGATCGTCCATTGCCCCACCAGAGCTGGCCGATGCCGTTGTACCAGGAAGCCGACGGCGACGAGTCCTTGCTCGTGACCGGAGGCGACGAAGGCAAGGTCGGAATCTGGCGCCTACCGATGAAGCCAGGCAAAGACGGCCCGGTGTTAGATGTAAGCAAGCTCCCGGGACCCGGCGAGCCCCGGAAGGATTTGGTCCGCTATTTGGTTCTCGAGGAGGGCCACCATAGCGCAGTGGAGAAGATACACATCGAGGAAGACGGACGCACCATCCGCTCGATGGACTCGCTCGCCAACGTCCGCGAGTGGGTCCTCACGGGTCGGCCGATCGGAGCACGGTATGAGATTCGGCAAACAGGCTTTACTTACTCGATGGTGTCGGCCGGAAAACCGGGCCAACTAATAATCACCAGCAACACGGCTCCGCTAGGCTGGTGGGAGATGACCGAGGCGGGTCCGAGACCCATTGAGCCTCCAGTGCAGACCGAGGATCAGGCGCTTGCGGCAGCGGTGGCGGCGGACTCCAGTGGCCGAACCCTGTTGGCCCTTGGCTATCGCACGGGAGCAGTGAATCTGCACTGCATCCCATCCGGCGCCGCTTGCCCCATCAAGAGCTTCATCACTAACTTCGTGGACGGGAAGGCGACCGTTGATCCGATCGCTGCCGTTGCGTTCTCACCTGATGGACAACGACTGATTGCCGGCTCCGCCTCCGGGCGGGTCATGTTTTGGGACATCGCAGCGGCGCTGGATCAGGGCGTAGGTTACCGACCAAGCTACCCGTTGGAGCAAGAACCCGCAACCGGAATCGGCGCACTCGCATACGGAACGCGCATCGCAGCCGCCGGTGTGGACGGCAAGATTCGGATCTGGGCCAAACAACCACAGGCCGACCAGACCGCGGCCCCGCCGGATCAGATCCTGGAAGGTCACCTCGCCGCCGTGACCGCGCTCAGATTTCTCCCCAATCGGGACGCCCTGGTCTCGTGCTCCGAAGATGGAACGATTCGCGTCTGGGAGCTCAGACCGAACGACGGCCAGAAGAAGGAGCCAGTCTTGGTACCCATAGTCCTCATCGGTCACCAAGGACCCGTGTGGACCCTTGCGGTGAATCGGGACGGGACGCGACTTGCGTCCGGCGGCAGTGACAAGATCGTCAGGCTCTGGGACCTCAGAGGGCTAGACAGTGTCGAAGGTCGCATCCGGATAGTACGGCAGGAGCCGATCACGCTCTTCGACCTCGATAGGGAAGTGCGATCTCTGCTCTTCGTCGAGCACGAAGGTGCCGAACTTATCGTTGGTGGCGCCATGGAACGCGTACTCGTGTGGCGTGCTAGCACCGAAGCTGTCGCCGCGGAGGTCTGCATCCAAAACTACTCGCGTGGCGACCTCACTCAGAAGCAATGGCGTCGGTACATCGGCTACGGTTTGGACCAAGAACCCACCTGCCCCTAGGCTGGGTGACACTGCGCCCTATGGCCTAGCCAGCTCAGGCCAATTCCGATCGGAAGCTTCGGAAGACACGAGACGTGACCGTCCGACAGCGCGACCCTGAGGGTGGTGGGGGGAGTTCACCAATGCCGCCAACTAAGGTGAATTCTAGGTCTAAGAAGCTGTTTGGAAATTTCTACATCAACGACTTACGTGACGTTCGCCGGATTACTGAATGCCGAATGTTCCCCAGAATAGCAACATTTCCCTCTCGATGATGACGCTAGCAGCCCGGGGATAGGCACTTTCGAGGGTTTCCAAACAGATTCCAAATAGTAACTTCTCAATAACTCAAGGCACAGTGCTTGTCGCTGCGGCGCGCTCGCGAATGACATCCGGCAACAGGGCAATGCTGCCGTGTCCGCCAATGCGGTCGCCCAGATACTCCCAGAAGGAGATGCCGAGCTTGCGGCAGGTCTTCTGCAAGCTGGCGCAGGCATCGCGACAGTGTTTGCCCAGATCGCTCCGGGTGCCGCCGCTGATCTTGCGCCATTTCACGCAGTCTCGGATGTCGCCTTCACTGCGCCTGTCTTCGAGCACGACGCGGATGCCGTGGCGCAGTTCGAGCATCGGCGCGATTGTCTCGCCGGCGCGCAGGCCCGGGGGATCGCTCACAGCGAGGTGGCGGCCCTGGTGCAGGCGCCAGGCACCGAGCTGTTGCGCCGTCTGAGCCAAGGCCACCGCGACCAGAGAGGCCGAGAGGCGCCCCTGTGCGCGCAGGTGGTTGGTGCCGATGGGAACCGCGGAGCCAGCGGCGCGCAGGCGGCAGGCGGCGTCTGGAGCCGCGTTGCGGGGCGGTGCTTGTCAGCCGCCGGGGCGATGGGGGCCGGGGTCTGGAGCGCGTGTTGCCGTTGGACGCCGAGCGCAACCTGCCCCCGGACCAATACGCGCATGGACTGCGCGAGGTGTGGGTGGGGGCGGTCGTCGGTGGCGCGTTCGACGCCGCGCTCGCGCAGCGCGAGCAGGCCGGCGGCGGGCAGATGACGCAGCGACAGGCCGAGGACGTCGCCGGGCACCTGCGCCAGGACTGCGATGCCGTCGACGCGCCCCCGCTGGCGCCGCCGGCAGTGGCTGCGGCGACGGCGAAGCGCCGCG
>JANQFI010000320.1 GCA_028277905.1 Chromatiaceae bacterium
TGTTGAATGACCGACCGAGGAGCCGGATGTGGGAAAGCCGCTTGTCCGGTTCTGAGAGGGGCCGGGTCGCAACTCGGACCATGGGCGAGATCGTGTGGCACCGCCGGGAAACGAGGTGGCAAACAGAGAACACAAACATCGTCCTACCGTCCGGGGAGTGCCCGGTCTACTCAAAACCCCTGTGTGTTCTGACCCCTGTGTGTTCCTTGCGCAGGGGTCGGGCGATGCGCCTGCGTCAGGCCTCACGGCTCATCGCGCTGCTTCAGCAGGGCGGTGAGACGTGCGACCTCGGCGAGCGCGGCCTCTTTCGCCTGGCGCTCGGCCTCTCTCGCCTGGCGCTCGGCCCGTGCGCTGGCGCGCGCCTCCTCGAGCGCGCGCTGCACGACGCGCTGCTGACGCAGCGCCTCCTGGCGGGATTGGTAGCGGTGGTAGTCGCGCTCTTTCTCGGAGAAGCCACTCAGGGTGCTCATGGCGTGCCTCATGACGGGGGTCTGCATCCAGTCGGGGAGCCGCTCAGGATCAAGCCGCTCGCCCTCTGCGAGGAATTTTAGCCAGCGCTCGGCATCACTTGCCACCGTCTCGACGGCGAATTTGCTCAGCTCGAAGAGGCGGATGGAGCCATGCTCGAGGAGCGGACGGCCGTGGTCGTCGCGCAGGGTGAAGCGATGGGCATACTCGGGGCGCTCGGCGAGCAGGCTCTGCTCGAGGATCCAGATGACGTAGGTCGGTTGCAGCTCGCCATACTCTTGGCCACTCTGCAGTTGCTGGCTGTAAAGGTCGGCCCAGGCGTAGAGGATGCGCGCGGCCAGATCCGGGAAGGTGATGAGCTGGATCTCGACCTGGAAGAGGCGACGGGCGGCGTCGCGCGCCTTGACATCGACGATGGTGAGCTTGTCGTCGAGGGTCTCGCGCTCGTTGTACGGGTTGATGATATCGACGCCGGTGACGGGCGCGCTCAGCTCCTCACCGAGCAGGGCGTTGAGCAGGTCGCGGTGGTCTTCCGAGCCGAAGAGCGTCTTGAAGACGCAGTCGACCTTGGGATCGATCGGGCGGTGCATGCGCAGAGCCTAGCGGGAGGGCGCCGCGTCCGCAATGGATGCTGGTATGGGCCATGGAGGTGGTGGGGCGCTGCACAACCCTCTCCCGGCCCAGGATGCCAGAATGCTGGATGGCCAGCCCTGCACCGAT
>JANQFI010000008.1 GCA_028277905.1 Chromatiaceae bacterium
CGCGGCGCTGGAAGGAACCATCGGTCTCTGGTGCGTCGCGTTGGCATGGCTCGTGGAGCCGATCAACGAGCTGGCGCTCCAGTGGACGGGGCCCATGCCCTCGGCACTCCGGCAATGGCTGGTGGCGCTGGGCCTGCCGCTGCTGCTGCTGCTGCCGGCCACTGCGGCCATGGGCGCAACGTTGCCGGCCATGGAGCGCTTCGTGAGCGGCGTGGCGCGGGGGGGGCTCCACGTAGGGGGGCTCTATGCCGCGAACACCCTCGGTGCGGTGGCCGGCACGCTGCTCGGCGCCTTCGTCCTCGTGCCGGCGCTGGGCTATCGCACCACGGTGGTCTGCCTGGCGGCGGTGAACCTGGCGTGCGCGCTGCTGGTGCTGAGATGGCTCGGAGCGTGGGAAGTCGGGTGGACCGGTCTCGATCGGTGCGGAGGATCCGCCACGCCGCGTGGAGCGAAGGGCGGCGACCGGACCCCGCGCGCCGTTCCGGCGCTCCGCCCGGGCATGCTGTTCTTCACCGGTCTGCTGGGTATCGGCTATGAGATCGTCGTCCTGCGCGTCCTCGCCCAGGTCATCGAGAACACCGTCTACAGCTACGCAGCGGTGCTGTGCGTCTACCTGACCGGTACCGCGGCGGGGGCCGCGGCCTACCAGCGCTGGCAGCGGCCTTTCGACGCGACGGCAACGCTCAACCGATTGCTCTGCGCTCTATCGGCCTCGTGCATGGTCGGCGGCTTCGCGCTCGTCGCCAGCCCGCAGATCTACCAGTTCGGCCGCCTCACGTTCGGCCACTCGATCGTCGGTGTCCTGCTCTCGGAGACGCTGGTCGCGGCCGTGGCGCTTCTGGGGCCCACGGCGGTCATGGGGGCGACCTTCAGCCTCCTCGCCCAGCAGGCGAAGACCTCGGCGAGCGGCGTGGGCGCGGCGGTGGCCGTCAACACCGCCGGCGGCTTCTTCGCGCCCGTCCTGATGGGTGTCCTGCTGATGCCGGCCGTCGGCACGAGGTGGACGCTGGCAGCGGTGGCGCTCGGGTACCTGGCGCTGGCTGCGCTCCACTCGCGCCCTCCACTCTGGCTCGCGCTGCCTCTGCTGCTGGTCCCGTTCCTGCTTCCCTCGCAGCTGACCTGGGTCCGCACCTTCGAGGGGCAGGCGGTGATCGCCTTCCGCGAAGGCGTGATGGCCTCCGTGGCCGTCCTGGAGAAGGACGAGGGCCATCGCTCCCTGCGGGTCAACAACCGGTTCGAGATGGGCGACACCAGTCCGGCCGGTGTGCGCATGCAGCTCCGTCAGGGGCACATGCCCCTCCTGCTGCACCCGGCACCGCGTCGCGTTCTGTACCTGGGTCTCGGCACCGGCATCACTGCCCTTGCTGCCGCTTCGCACCCAGATGTCCTCGTCGATGCGGTCGAGCTGATCCCCGAAGTCGTCGACGCTGTGCCCGCCTTCGCCCTGGAAGGCCGCAGCCTTCCCGGCCAGCCCGACGTCCGCATCCA
>JANQFI010000062.1 GCA_028277905.1 Chromatiaceae bacterium
GCACCAGCAGGGCGGCGCCCTGATCGGCCCGCTCCCGGTTCACCGCGCCGTGGACCGCCTTCACCAGGGACGACTTGCCCATGCCCCGCGCGCCCCAGACCAGCGCGTTGTTGGCCGGCAGGCCCTCGGCAAAGCGGCGGGTGTTGGCGAGCAGGGTTTCGGCCTGGGGCTCGATGCCCTGCAGCAGGTCGAGGTCGAGACGGTTCACCTTGTCCACCGGGTCGAGCCGCAGCTCCTCGGCCCGCCAGACGAAGGCCTCGGCGGCCTCGAGGGCGGCCGGGGCGTCCGCGGCCGGCGCCAGGCGCTCGAGCGCACTTGCGATGCGCTGAAGCAGCTTGGCGGTGAGATCCGGGTCTGTCGCCTTGTCCTTGGGCAAAGGCGCATGGCCTCCGGCAGGGAGTGAAAGGGTCCCAAACCCTAAGAGCCCGATCCTAAAGCGTCAATTAAGGCCATCCGAAGGACGGGGCCGTCGTTGCAATTCGCGGGCGGGGGGCTATAGTCCGCGCCTGATCCGCTCTTTGGTCGAGGACGACGCGATGTTCATCTCACCGGCTTACGCTCAAGCCGCCGGCGGCGGCGGGGCCGATTTCAGCTTCCTGATCATGATGGTCTTGCTGTTCATGGTCTTCTACTTCCTGCTGATCCGGCCCCAGCAGAAGAAGATGAAGCAGCACAAGGCCATGGTGGGCGCGCTGAAGCGCGGCGACAAGGTGGTGACCCAGGGCGGCATCTACGGCACGGTGACCAAGGTGGTGAACGAGGTCGAGCTGCAGGTCGAGATCGCCGACGGCGTGCGGGTCCGGGTGGTCAAGGGCACCATCTCAGAGGTGCTTTCCAAGCCCGAGCCGGCCAAGGCGGGCGGCGGCAAGGCGGCCAACGACGACAAGAAGGCCGGTCCGATCAAGGAGGAGGGCAAGGCCGGCGGCGTCATGTCCAAGCTGCTCGGGGTCGGCAAGAAGGACTGAGCTCGCCTCGGAATTCGTCAGAGTTCATCAGAGTTTACTTGACCGACCTCCAAGGCACCCCTTAAGTCCGGCTGGCCATGGTTCAGATTCCTCGTTGGCAAGTCATCTTGATTCTGG
>JANQFI010000095.1 GCA_028277905.1 Chromatiaceae bacterium
CAATTCATTGGCACCACAAAAACCCCAGAAGGTCAAGCTCGTCTCAGCAATATCAACATGTTAGCGGGCGCCGAGCCGCATCCACTGTAGAAGATGGACATCACCTTGGCTGCGCGCTGTTGGCAGCGCCGGCAGCGCAGCATCCGGCCGAGCCTTTGGAGCGGCAGCCGCGTGCCGTACTTCATGCGCAGGTCATCGACGTCCAGCTTGCGGCTGTGGCCGCAATGCTCGCAGTTGGCCCACAGCCGCTGCGCCGGGCTCAGGTCGCCGAGCGTGCGGACAACGACTGTTCTTGGTTCGTTCTGGTCCATCGCACCGGACCGTGCCGCGCCTCGGATCGCGCGTCAAGCGAAGGTCGGTTGGTCGACCCGGTCGCTGAGTCTTCTCAGCAGTCCGGCGCCGCGGGTAATCGCCGCGATGGCGCGGCCCGCCGTACGGGCAGCACGCACCCTTGGATCATCGCCATTCAAGAAGATTTTTTGTCAATCCTTGAAGATCCATCCGACAGGCGCCCCGTAATCAATATTGGAACCTCGAAACAAGGGACGCTCGCAATGGAAATCGGTGCCTTCATCGTCGGTCGCTGGATCTTGACTTTCGGAGCGGCGCTCGCTCTTGGCTGGTATCAGTTGCGCCAGTTGAAGCAGCTCAAGCAGGCGCGGGCCGAGCAGGCCACGTAAGGAAGGGGGGCAAGGGGAAGACGATGGATCACAGCCTGGTCACCACGTTCGCCTACGGCTTGGCAGCCGGCGGCACAGCCGACTCGCCTCTTCGATGCGCGCAAGCACGCGGTTGGGTCGACGCGCGGGGCAGCCTGACCGCTGAAGGTCAGACACTTGCGCTCGCCTTGTCACATCGCACCGGCATGATCTCCGATTTCCGGATCGGCTGACCCAAGGGAGAGATGATGACCACGCTCAAGCTGCTCTACCAGCTCGTGATGAGCCCAGAGATCAACCCACTGCGGGTGCTGCCAAGGATCGTCCGCTTCCAGGTGATGGTGGTGCTCGCTTACATGTGGTCTGTCGTCTTCTCGCTCTACATCGGGGCGGTAACCCTGCTCGGACCCAGCATCTTGGCGCACACGATCCTGCTCATCGGCGTGTTCTTCACCCACGGGGTCTTCGAGCGCGTGCGGAAAGGGTGGCTCTCGCCGGCCGCGAGTCGCAACTGGCGCCGGACAGATGTTGCGAAAGCCTGAGGTAACGCGATCCAGGTCAACCAAACGGAATGGCCTGGTCGTTGATTGACGATTCTCTGGCGGAGGCCTCTGGACTCGCACCCAGGGGCCTCTGTCAATTCTGGCAGCCATCGGTCATGCTTCCATCCTTGTGCACCTCACGCCGAAGCCAGCGTGGTGGCGGCGCGTGCGGTTAGAAGACCGCATGGTCGCCGCGGTCCACTGGGACTTCGCCCTTGATGACGCGCGCGTAGAAATCGAACAGGGTTTCGGCGCCGACCGAAGGCGTAGCGTCGGCGTCGTAGCGGCCTGTCTTCGGGTCGAGAAGCAGCATCGACTCGGTGGCGTAATACCGCCCGATCCGCGCCAGCTCGGCCTTTGCGGCGAACGACGCATGCACGCGACCCAGCGCGCCAAGGCTCCAGACGATCGTGTCCAGCAACGCCACCGGTACGTGCCGGAAACGCGGCGGCCGCCCGAGCAACGCGAACAGGTGTAGGCCCTGCTCCTTTGGCGTGATCGCCTTGCCTGGCCCGCCGATCGGCAAGATCCGATTGTGGCGGTGTTGGTCGTCGAGGCATTCGGCGAGGTATCCAGCAAGATCGTCGTCGCTGATCGGCTTGCAGGCGGTCAACGTCCCGTCGCCGAAGACCAGGTAGGGCTTGCCTCGCTGCAGCCGTTCGATCTGTCCCGACAGCGATTTGAAGAACGCGGTCGGCCTGACGATGGTATAGGTCACGCCCGATTCCCTGAGCACCGTCTCGAATGCCAGCTTGGCGTGCTGAAAGGCCAGCCGCGGCTTCTGAAGACAGATCGCCGACAGCAGCACGACATGCGCGATGCCGGCGCTTCGGGCGGCGGCCAGGGCGTTCACGTGGGCCTGATAATCGATCGCCCAGGCGTCCTTCGGCGCGCCGGTGCGCGAGGCGAGGCACGATACCAGAGCGTCGAAGTCCTCGCCCCGAAAGCCCTCCTGCAAGAGCGAGGTCGGATCGGCTACGTCGCCAAAGCGAAGGGTTGCGCCTTCCAGCAGCCTGTCGCTCATCTCCGCCGATGCCGCTCGATCGGCGCCGGCGCGGGGGCGAACGAAGCACACCACCTCGTGACCGCGCTCGACCAGCGCCCGCACCGCCCTCCGACCGCTCGTGCCGGTGGCGCCCAGGACGAACACCCGCCGAGGGTGCGGCGATCGGGCAGCCCGTGAGGATGTGCTGTTGGCGGTCATCGGCTCCTAGGCACGTGGACGACGCTCTCCCATGTGCCGCCTTGTCGGCGCCGACTGTGCATTCCTGAAGTGCGGGAGGCAACCCGGCCGGAGACGCCGAGTACCGAGGCGTCCAGGGCCGTCCGCCTGCAAGTGTTCCCACAGGCGGTGGCCAGCCTCCGCGACCAGCCTCACGTCCCAACCGCCCCGTAGCGCCGAGGCCGCGAGGCAAGGTCGGATCGTTCACCAGGTCCAGCGCTTGAGGAACCCCTCGAACGCCTCGCGCGCCGACCGGCCCGCGAAATCGATGCAGGCCATGACCGGCAGGGCCGGTTGGTCGAGCGCCGGGAGGTTGCCGTCGACGCCGGTCGTCCCACGGACCAGCGGGCCGTCCTCCCGACGATCGAGACTGACGATCAGCTGGGCGGGCACCTCGGACAAGCTGGCGCCGTCCGCCGGTCCGTGGTCGAGGCAAGGATTGGCGGGCGCATTGTAGGGCTGCTCAATCGGGTTGCCGTCCTCATCCGAGGGGTAGTCGGCACTCCAGGCAGGGAAAGGGCACTGCTGGACGTAGGCGCGAGCGGGCCGGCAGTCGAACAGCTCGGGCCGCAGGGCGGCAGTCAGGGCGTACTGATCGAACGGGCCCTCGGGCGTGCCGAAGATGCCGGACCAAAAAGCGTTCCGCGGTTCGGCTGCTGCGAGCAGCCACGCGAAGCTCGCCTCGGAGGAGGCCGTCGGCGGAATCCGGCCTGGGTAGGTTGCGGCGTCGAAGCCGATCAAGTCGTCCTGCTGCGAGGTCTGCCCGGTCAAGCTGAAGGACATCAGACGGATCCGCACATGGTGCTCGTCCGTCGCCCCGAGCAGCAGGGTTCCGCCCACCGGGTCCATCCGGAAGTTGAAGTCGTTCACGATCTTGCCGTTGATTGTCAGCGACTCGCCTTCGACCCGGGACGCGATCGCGATAATCTCCGCGATCTTCCGGGTCACCGCCCGAGGTGCGGTGCTG
>JANQFI010000157.1 GCA_028277905.1 Chromatiaceae bacterium
TGCAACGGCACCACGCCCGACGAGATCGTGCGGCTCTGCGACGAGATCTCCGAGAAGGCCGGCGCGCGCTTCTTCATGGCCGGCCACTGCCTGGTCGAAGGCCTGCGCGCCATCGGCGCGAAGCGGATCACGGTCGCCAACGGCTACTACCGCGACGACTGGTCCGCCGGCATCAACGGCTACCTGGGGGCGGCCGGCTTCGAGATCCTCTGGGCCGGCGACCTGATCGACCAGGGCCTGGTCGCCGACCACGAGGAGAAGCTGGCGATCGAGGCCGCGACGCTCTGGGACTATCCCGACCACCTGATGATCGCCGCCGCGCTCGACGCCCATGCCCGCGCGCCCGAGGCCGACGCCATCGTCCAGACCGGCGCCGGCTTCCGCATGCTGCAGGTGGTGCAGCCGATCGAGGGCCGGGCGGGCAAGCCGCTGGTGGCCTCGGATTTCGCGCTCTACTGGGCCATGCTGAAGCACCTGGGCCTGCCCGCGGCGCCGGGCCATGGCCACCTGCTCTCGACGCTGAGCTGAGGGGACCGCCGATGCACAAGATCCTCGCCCTCTGGGCCACGCCCCGCTCCACCTCGACCGCCTTCGAGTGGATGATGCGCACGCGCGGCGACATGACCTGCTTCCACGAGCCCTTCGGCGAGGCCTGGTACCAGGGCGAGGAGGCCCGCTGGCCGCGCATCAAGCCCGACAGCCCGCGCACCCCGGGCCTGACCTTCGAGGCGGTCTGGCGGACGCTGCTGGAAGCGGCCGAGGCGGGGCCCGTCTTCTCCAAGGACTTCCCGCACTACATCGAGCACCTCTGGAGCGACGACTTCCTCGGCCACTTCAATCACAGCTTCCTGATCCGCGACCCGGCCAAGGTCGCCACCTCGATGTACAAGCACTGGCCGGACTTCGTGCTGAAGGAGATCGGCTTCGTCGAGCAGCGCGCGCTCTTCGACCGGCTCGCCGACCGGCAGGGCGCGGCGCCGCCGGTGATCGACAGCGACGACCTGCTGGAGAACCCCCACGGCATCGTCGAGGCCTACTGCGGGGCCGTGGGCATCCCCTTCAAGCCCGAGGCCCTGAGCTGGGAGCCCGGCACGCGCGACGAGGTGAGCTGGTACGACGGCGGCTCCTGGCACCAGAACCTGCGCGACTCCGACGGCCTCAAGCCGCAGCCGCGGCGCTACATCGACATCTCGGAAGCCCCGGAGCGGGTCAAGGAGATCCACGAGATCGTCCTGCCGCACTACGAGAGGCTGCACGCCCATCGCCTGAAGGCGCCGGAGCTCGCCGGCGCCGGCTAGGGCTCGTCCGCATGGCGCAGGCGGCGGGTCCCCTTACTGTTCTATTGGCAGACTAAAAGCGCTTAAGATTCCGGTTTCATCCAAGTATTCAGCAGTATTCCTGCATGACGCTGCCGTCTTCTTAGTATTCTTAACTAAATTCTGGGGTCATAATTTGCCTTTTGCCGCGCTTTATGAGGCGCACACGGCGAGTGGCCTTGAAAAATATTCTGTAATCCCCATATAGACCTACGAGCAGGGGCGAGATCTCCATAGACAACGGCAATGCCACGGCCGGAGGCTGTGCCGCGGCGTCGCTGCCTTTGTGCGGTCGCGCAGCCTGCGACCGGCGCGACGGAGAAGAAGGGATTTCCATGAGCGGCTCAGCGGCAAGCTATCTGGAGAGCGACGATTCCGTTCGGGACAGCGTGAAGGAGCGCAAGTGCCTCAGGTGTCGCGAGCCCTTCCAGAGCCACTGGTCGGGCGAGCGGGTCTGCACGCGCTGCAAGGGCACGACCGCTTGGAAGAGCGGCGAGCCGCTGAAGCCCCGTTCCTTCAGCCCCCAGGCCTGAGGCCCAACCCCGACAGCACACTAGAGGCCCCGCTCGTACCAGGCTGCGATGAGTGGAACTAATCGCAGCCTGCAAGAGCCCGACTCGAAATGAATGACTCTGTTTCAATGGTCTACGGACTCCATCCGCACCTCCAATGTCACCCTCGGACTTGATCCGAGGGTCCATCGACGACCGAGTCTCGGACCTCGA
>JANQFI010000216.1 GCA_028277905.1 Chromatiaceae bacterium
TAAGGCGATTTCTGTCAACAAACATACCGCCTGGCTTGTCTTCTCGCCCGCCTTCTTTGTCGCGGCAACGCGCACATGGAACGACTATGTACGCGCTGCCGCTTCGCGAAGGCGGACGAGAATCCTGCGCCGTTCGGTATGTTTGTTTCCGGCAATCGCCCAAGCCGTCCATGATCCGCGAGCGGGCGGCCGTTGCCAAGCGGGCGACACCGACGCCAGCGCGGTCGGGCGAGCTCTCTGCCGCCTTCAGTGCGCGAGCAGCTTATCAACCGTGTTCGCCGTGGCGGCGACATCCCCGCCGCGAGGCGCGAGCCTGGGTCCGGGGGCGCAGCGTCTGACGCCTTGCCGCAGGCTTGCACCTGCCGCCATATGTGACCCCGGTATCGGCGGCGGCTGGCATCCGCCATGGGCCGCCGGCGCGACGCATCCATTGCGCATCCATCGCGCATCCACCGGGAGGCGAGCATGCAACTGCAAGGCAAGACGGCATTGGTGACCGGCGCAAACTCCGGGCTCGGCAAGGCGGTGGCGGCGGCACTGGCACGCGGCGGTGCCCGCGTGCTGATGCTTTGCCGGAGCGCCGAGCGCGGCGCCGCGGCGCGGCAACAGATCGTGGCCGCCACGGGCAACGGGCAACTGGAGTTGCTGGTCTGCGATCTCGCCTCCCAGGCCGAGATCCGCGCCACCGCCGCGGCCTTGCACCAGGGGAACGATGCGCTACACCTGCTGGTGAACAACGCCGGCACGGCCTTCGCCGAGCGCGGCCTCACCGAGGACGGCATCGAGCGTGCGCTGGCCGTGAATCATCTCGGCCCCTTCCTGCTCACCAACCTGCTGCTGGACCTGCTGCTGGCTGGTGCGACCGAGGGCGAAGGGGCGCGCATCGTCAATGTCGGCACCCGGATCGAGACCGCCATGAACTTCGGTGACCTCAACTGGGAGCGCCGCCGGTATCGGATGATGGGCGCCTATGGCGAGTCCAAGCTCGGCAATATCCATTTCACCCGCGAGCTGGCGCGGCGGCTGGAGGGTTCGGGCGTGACGGTGAACTGCGTCTTCCCCGGTGTCTTCCTGTCCAACTTGGGCGGCACCGACGGCGCCCAGAACTGGGCACTCAAGGTGTTCGCCAAGACCTTCGGCTGGACACTCCCGAAGCCCGAGCAGGCGGCGGAGCGGGTGCTCTATCTGCTGTCGTCAGACGCGGTGGCCGGCGTCAGCGGCAAGTATTTCGGCGACCGCAAGCCGATCCGGGCACCGGCCCAGGCCAGCGACCCGGCGGCGAACGCCGAGTTGTGGCGGATCAGTGCCGGGCTCACGGGGCTCGCCGACGGGGCCGGCTGAGAGTCCAGGATGGGCGTCTCCCCGGGCAGGGTCACGCCCGCCCGACCGATGCCCGGACGCCTGCGCCCGCCGTGGCGGCCGTAGACCTGGGTTGCGCTTCGCGCCGGAGCTCGGCGCGGGCGCGCAGCACGCCCATGCGCTGGCGGGTGCGGCAATACGCCTTGCCATTGTCGATCACGAGCATGGCGCGCACGCAAAAATTGGTCCAGGCGCCGGCAGCCAGTGCGCGCATGCAGGCGTCCACCATGGGTTAGCCGGTCTGGCCGTCGCGCCGGGCCTCCAGCAGGCTGAGGTCCGGGCGCCGGTCACGCAGGCCGTCGCAGGCGCGGGTCGTGACTCAGCCAGACGAGCTCGCTGGAGCGACGGCGCGCTGGCCGTGTATCGCCCGAGAGGGGCACCACGTCGGTATGGCCTGGCTCGGGATCAAGCCGTGCCGGTCGTTGTCAGATAGAGTCAGGGGCAGAGGGGCGTGCTGGCGGATGCGATGTCGGTGGTCGGCATCGAGTGAGCAGCGCGCCGTGACAATAGGAGACCCGACCGCGGCGGCGGCGGGGCTAGTGATAATGCAAGATAATCGGGACTTCGCCGACTGGGTCGCGAGCATCGAGCGCGGCGATTGCGGCTTCACCTATTTGCGCCTCTACGGCGACGCGCCGTCCTGGGTGCGCAACGAGGCCGTCAACCGCTTCGGCAGGGGAACAGTGTTCCTGCCGCCGCGGCAGGATCGGCCGCCTGCGGTGGCCGCATAGGGACTGTTGGCAATCTCCGTTCACTCGAACGCGGGGCTCAGGCCCTCCGCGCTGATCCGCTCCCCCGGGATGCCGCCAGCGGCCAGCGCCGCGGCCAGCGGCCGAATCTGCGCGTCCGGCCCAGCCAGGTAGTAGCGCAGCGCCTCGGGCGCTGGCAGGTCCGACTGCAGCAGCGCCACGAGGTCTTTGGTTCCCGCGCCCACCAGGGGTGTAAACGCGAAGTTGTCCAAGGTCTCCTTGAGCGCCCGGCACCAGCGCTCGTGGTAGTGCCCGTCCGGGTCGTCCACGGTCCAGTACAAGTGGAAGGCCTCGATGTGGTCGATGGACACCGCGTGCTCGATGAGGCTCTTGATGGGCGCGATGCCATCGCCGATGGCGACGAAGACCGCGGGCTCTGTGGCCTCCTCCAGCAGCACGAAGTCTCCCACAGGTCCCTGCACACGGATCATCTCCCGCGTGGGTTGGTGCATGAACAGGTAGGCGCCGAAGTCGTCCTGACCGCGGCGCACGGAGAACTGCAGGTTGCGTCCGTTGCAAGGGCAGGAGGCTATGGGCAGCTCTCGCTCGGCGCTATTTTCCAGCGCTAGAATTGCCCGCTGCCCGGCCATGAAGCGCAGGGTCTGGCTGCGTGGCGTTTGCACATGGAGCAGCAGCAGGTCGTCGCCCTCGGCCTCCAGCTTGCGGATTTGGGCGCGGATGTCCTGCCGCGGCAGGTCCGCGGTGTTGCGGGCCTCGGCCGCCTCCAGCACGACATCAGTGACCGCCGTGTTGCAGCAGGTCAGCATGTAGCCCATCTGCTTCTCGCGCTCGGAGAGCACGTAATCGTGCTCGCGGATGCGCGTGACCTCGCCCGACACGACCCGCGCCTTGCACTCGCCGCAATTGCCGCTGGCGCAGCCATAGCCGATGCGCAGGCCGGCGCGTACCGCGGCCTCCAGGATGGACTCGGTGCCGTCCACGAGAAATTCGTGGCCACTGGGGATGATCTTGATGCCGGCGGACATGAGGCGTAGGAAGGTGTCTTTTGCAAACAGCTGCGCGCGGCTGTCCTCCGGGGCTATGGCCGCGATCTCGGCCCGGCGGGCATCGAGCCAGCCCAGCAGGGGCGCGATCGCGGCGCCGCCCCCGGCAACCAGGCGCTCGCGCAACTCTGTCAGCAGGGCCGCTTGCGCATCCGCTTGCGCCGCCTTCTGCGCCAGCGCCCCGCCCAGGGACCTGATGCGCGCCACCAGCACCTCGGGGCTCGGCAGGGCCGTATCGCCGGCGTGGCTGCGCGGCAGGGCGGCGGCCTTGATCCGCTCCACCTGCTCCAGCTTGCCCGTCTTCTCCAGGCTGACGCTCGGGTAGACGCGCAGCAGGTCGGCGATTTCGATCTCGCCCTCGAAGGTCGTGAGCTCACCCTTGCGGATGCGCCGCTGCAGCTCGGCGCGGGTGACGCCGGCGAGACGTGCGGCGCGGGACAGCGGGAGCAGTGGGGGCATGGCGGTCTTTTCGGATGGCGGTGGCTGGTCCGAGGCCTGAGTGTAACCGCAATGGCGGCATCGGTTCGTCGATGGCGACGGTCGTGCGGTCAGCACTCGATCCGCAAAATGCCCTGCAAGGCTGCCGCTGCCGATGATCCGCGGCCCGGATCGACCTCGAGCTTAGGCGATTGCCGGAAACAAACATACCGAATGGCTCAGGATTTTCGCTCGCCTTCAAGGAGCGGCAGCGGGCGCATAGTCGAGCTCTGTGTCCGCTGCCGCGACGCAGAAGGCGGGCGAAAAGACAAGCCAGGC
>JANQFI010000285.1 GCA_028277905.1 Chromatiaceae bacterium
GACCTCGCTGGGGGGCGCACGCCCATCGACGACCGCAGCAGCACGCAGGGGCGCGTTGGGCGCGCGCACGCCGTGGTCGCGATGGCGGTGGCGCCTGGGGGCGGCGGCCAATCCGTGAACAAGCTGCGCCGCGAGCTGGTCGATCAGCTCCAGTGGGTTGAGCGCCAGCGCAGTGGTGCCGTCGCGTTGGGTTCGAGGCAGCCGGTAGAGGACCTGCTGCTCATCGATGCGCTCGAGACGCTCGAGCGCGAACGGCGGGCGGGCACAGTCACGCAGCAGGCGCTCCAGTCCGGCGCGATCAGCCCGCTGCGGGCAAACCAGCGCAGCAGACGCCGTCGATGACGCAACAATGGTAATGGACGTGCCGGTTGAGCAGACGCTCTATCGGTCCGTCATTGCGCCACCGCAGGTCGCGCTCGGCTACGACCCCCTGTCTCAGGCTAGTTGTCGCGTGGGGCGTTGCGCTCGTAGTACCCATGACGGTGCAGGCCCGCCGCACCGCAGCTTGGGCCGCGCGCCGGCCGGTAGGCATCGGGATCGGCCTCGAGGCGCTGTTGATGTTGCTCGATCGTCTCGATTCCCGGCAGCATACGACCCAGAGGCCGGTCTCCTCTGTCGTCGTAAGGTTATTCGTACATGCCACGATAACAACGGATGACCGGCCTATCTTCTTGCCCCCTCTGTCCCGCTGACGCAAAGCAGATATTCCTAGTTCAGTCCTGACGGACCTCGGGACCTAGCCGCCGGCTTCACCCAACAGAGCGGAAGACGTAACACCAGGCAATCGGATCATTGACCTCGACCCCTGACACCTTGCCTCCCGCGGCGGCGCGCGCCGGCAACGACCGGGCCGGAGAGTACGCTATCCGCATCGCCGGTCTCGAATTCGCGTGGTCGGCGGGCGCGCCGCCCGTGCTGCAGATCGACGAGCTGCAGGTCGCGCACGGCGAGCACCTATGCCTAGCCGGGCCAGGCGGGAGCGGCAAGAGCACGCTGCTTGGCCTCGTGGGCGGCATCTTCGACCCGAGCCAGGGGACAGCGGAGGTACTCGGCACCGAGCTCGCAAACCTCCCCCGGCGGCGCCGCGACCGCCTCCGGGCCGACCACATCGGCGTCGTGTTTGTCAGCCACGATACGCGGTTGGGACGCTCTTCGACCGGCAGCTATCCCTGGTCGAGCTCAATCAGGCCGCGCCGGAAGCCGGCGTCCGCGCCGCGGCGGCAAGGGCCTGAGCGGCGTGTTCAGACTATGGTCGTCTCGCGCCTCGCCGCCAAGAGCCTGTGAAACCGACGCGCGACCGCTGGCCTCAGGGTACTCGCGATCGCGCTGAGCGTGACCCGAGTGCTCGGCGTGGAGAAGGCGCGCCGAGATGCGCGCGGCGCCTTCGCCAATACCATCTCCGGCATCGACCTCATCGTCAGCGCGCGCAGTAATGCGGTCCAGCTACTCTCCTCTACTCGGGCGGATCTTCCAGAACCCCATCCTGCGGATCTTTCGGTCACTCAGAGGGTTACGACAAAAATGCAGGATGGCTTACTGCCTACATCGTAAGCCATTGGAAAATTTGGCGGGGATATCGGCAGGTTAACCTGGTCGTTTTTCACCGTCAACAGCCCGTCACAATTTCTACATGCCTACACTTG
>JANQFI010000290.1 GCA_028277905.1 Chromatiaceae bacterium
GCTTCCGCGAGCTCGGGCTGCACGAGGTGCGGCTGGAGCCGGTCCGGCTCCCGCGTTGGGAGCCGCGCTGGTCGCTGCGCGTGAGCGCACAGGGCGAGGACCTCGAGCTTCCCTGCTTTCCGCTACCCCACTCGGCGCCCTGCGGGGAGACCGAGCTCGAGCTGGCAGAGTTCGGCGCGTCGGGCGACGGCGACGGGGAGGCTGGGCTGGCCACCTCCTTCTATGTGTCGCCTTGCTCGAGGGCCAGTCCGCACTGGGGACAGAACACGTCAGCGTCCGTGATGGCCTCACTGCAGCGCGGGCAGTCGGCGATTCCAATGATGAACGGCAGGCCGCAGTCCGTACAGGATTCCTGATCCGGGTGAGTGGCTGTACCGCAGGCTGGGCAGGCATCGAGTGAGGCGCCGAACTCAGGTGCCGAGACGCCGAGCTTCTGTGAGTGGTATTCGTGGATCGCCGCAGCGGCCCGCTCCATGTCCGCCTCTCGGAGATACACGGCAACCGATGCGGGCTCGAAGCCATAGAGGCCACCAGGGCCGGCTGCGAGCGGAACGCCGGGAGGATCGCTGTCGATGCGCGACGGGATGCCGGCGTCCTGGAGCGCGCGCGCCACCTCCTGAACCTGGTCAGCCGGCCCGGATTGGAACAACTCGAGCTCCGAAGCCGGGGGCAGCTCTTCATCCGCGTGGGTCACCGGCTGGACGAGATCGACGTGACAATCCGAGCACGCCGATGACGTGTGCTGGTACTTCGCTCGACAGCTAGGGCACACCTTGAAAGGAGGGTCAAGCAACGGAACACCCAACTGCGCCCCAGCCGAAGCCCAACCCGAGGCCGACGCAGGGGCGAGCGAATGACGCCCCAGAGCGTATCACGGGACGACGGGGAGGCGGTGCGTCATTGCGTGCGATGTGGGCCGCCCTAGCACCTTCCAGCAGCGTGTTCAGGCCGCGCTCCATTAGCGCGGGAAACAGCGGAGTTCCCACTCGGCGCTAAGATGGGACCGCTCTCGGGACGCGGGACCCGCGCGCCGGAGCGGCGAGCGAGGCAGCTGCGCATGAGCCAGGCC
>JANQFI010000294.1 GCA_028277905.1 Chromatiaceae bacterium
GGCGTCAAGGGCCCGACCGGCAACGGCTGGGGCCCCTCGACCATCCACGGCAACCGCCTGCGCGGCACCGGCATCCTCAACAACGAGCTCTATATCGGCCGGCTGGTCTGGAACCGCCTGCGCTACATCAAGGACCCGGACACCGGCAAGCGCGTCTCGCGCCCCAACCCCGAAGAGGACTGGGTGACCGCCGATGTGCCGGAGATGCGCATCATCGACCAGGCGCTGTGGGACGCGGTCAAGGCCAAGCAGGGCGCCATCAACCACCCGAAGAAGAAGTTCTACGAGAAGCGGCGGCCGAAGAACCTGTTCTCCTACCTCATCAAATGCGGCGAGTGCGGCGGCGGCTGCTCGATGATCTCGCACACCCATCTCGGCTGCTCGAACGCCCGCAACAAGGACACCTGCTCCAACCGGCTGTCGGTGTCCCGCGAGAAGCTGGAGAAAGCGGTGCTGGGCGTGCTGACGGACCACCTGATGGACCCGGAGCTGTGCGCGGCCTTCTGCGAGGACTATCGCCAGCACGCCAACCGCCAGCGCCAGGCGCACAACGCCGCGCTCGACAGCTATCGCCGCGAGCACGAGATGGCGACGCAGGAGCTGGACCGGCTGATCGACCAGCTCCTGGCCGGCGTGCCGGCCGAGCGGGTCAAGGACCGTATGCAGGTGCTGGAGGACCGCCGCGCCGAGATCAAGGGCATCCTGGAGACGACGGAAGAGGCACCCGTCCTCTTCCATCCGCAGATGGCGGATCGCTATCACCAGGAAGTACAGCAGCTAATCGCCGCGCTGAACGACGAAGATCACCGCGCCGAGGCGTCGGACCTGCTGCGCGGTCTCATAGACAAGATTGTGCTGGTGCCTGATCGCTGGCGCAACAGACTAAACATCGACCTGATCGGCGACTTGGCCGGCATTCTGTCGATGGCTTCGGAGCGTGAAAGATCATTGGTGGGCAATGATCTCGCAAATATGCAGGAAAAGATGGTTGCGGGGAGAGGATTTGAACCTCTGACCTTCAGGTTATGAGCCTGACGAGCTACCGGACTGCTCCACCCCGCGGTATTCGGAGGACAGAAGACAGAAAACAGAAGGTTGAGCGCGGCCGAGCCGCGCGTGGTTTTCTATCTTCTGGATTCTGATCCTTGGAAGACCTGGCGGTGACCTACTCTCCCACGTCTTGAGACGCAGTACCATCGGCGCAGAGGGGTTTCACGGCCGAGTTCGGGATGGGATCGGGTGTTGAGGCCCTCGCTATGGCCACCAGGTCATC
>JANQFI010000296.1 GCA_028277905.1 Chromatiaceae bacterium
TCGAAGTGCGGCTTCAGCGCAATCCAGAATTGCCAAAATCGGACATCCTCATCAAGCCTGCTGGTGTGGTATGAACCAAAGCGGAAATCACCTAAGGCAACTTGGCGCGACGCAGGGATGTCTACGCATCCGGCAGCCGCTTTTCCAAGAACAGGTACTGCGCCGCCTGCCCGTCGCTCTCCCCGGCACCGAAGCCCAGGCTCCGATAGAGCGCGCGGGCAGCGGCATTGTCCGCGCGCACCTCCAGCGTGACCTTGCAGTGGCCGCGCTCGCGGGCAAGGTCTTGCACCGCCGCCAGCAGCCGCCGTCCGATACCCTGCCCGCGCCAGCGTGCCAACACCGCCAGATCATGCACATTGGTGAGCCGCCTGGCACGGAAAGTAGAAAAGCCGGTGAAGCACACCGCAACGCCCACCGGCTCTTCATCAACCCGTGCGAGCAGCACGGTGGCACCAGGGACTGCACGTAGCCCGGGCACCAGCTCGCGCCGCGATGCCGCGGGCAGCGGCACACCGGCACCCATGGGATCGGCGGCGTAGGCGTCCAGCAGCTCGACCACGGCGGCGGCATCCGCCGGCTCGCTGAGGTCCGCTCTGTGGATGCGGATCGGGGGTCGGTTCATTGGCGGTCCAGGCTGCGGGGCTTGCACCAGGCGATATCTCGGGCTCGGCCGCGCCTTGCGCGGCTCAATGAGCAATTATGAAACACGCGAAAGGCGCGAAAACCACGCCTCGGAGTATGGTGTCTTGCTGGTGACTGTCGGGCAATGGCGCAACATCGGGCAGGATACACGCATCCATCACCCCTTTCGCGTGTTTCGTGAGTTTCGTAGTTCCATGGTCAATTTGTTCTGGAACTGCTCCTAAGTCCTGTTTCACAGGATATCTGCTCTTTCCGCCCAAGATTGTCGAGCAGAGCCAGGAATCGCCAGAAACTGCTTTGGATTCGAGTGAAAACCGAATCGCGCCTTGTGTCGCCAAGCTGGTTCTTGATGAAATAGAAACTCTTGCCGCGCGGTCTAGAATCGTCTGCTTAGGCGATTTCTGTCAACAAACAGACCGCCTGGCTTGTCGTTTCGCCCGCCTTCTGCGTCGCGGCAGCGGGCACAGAGCTCGACTATGCGCCCGCTGCCGCTCCTTGAAGGCGAGCGAAAATCC
>JANQFI010000339.1 GCA_028277905.1 Chromatiaceae bacterium
TCGCAATTCGCCGAAAATGCGACAATTCGCATTGACAACTGCAATTCCGCCAGTTCATTCCGTCGTCGAATAAAAACAAGTCGCGCATGGCCATTCGGGAAAGCTGGCGCGCGTGCATAAACAGAGTTTCCATTCAGGCACTAGCTTGATCCCGCCCCCCACTCCGATCGAAGACGATGGCTCCCGGTGGTCACGACGGCTTCAGCGCCATGGGTTCCGGCGCCGCCGCCCCATGCCCTCATTCGTCCAGAACATCGCGCCAGTCGTGGTCCTCCTTGTCGAACAACCGGGTGGCCTCCGCCGGGCCCCAGCTACCGGCCTCGTAGGTGTGGATGAAGTCACGCTCGGTGGCCCAGAGCTTGAGTACCGGATCGACGACGCGCCAGGCGTGCTGCACTTCGTCGGCGCGTAGAAACAAGGAATGATCGCCGGAGAGCACGTCCAGGATCAGCGCCTCGTAGGCGTCGATCTGGTCGCGGCCGACGCTACAGGTGCTGGCATCCAGACGTTCGGTCTGGGTGCGCATGGTCAGCCCGGGCTGCTTCACCAGCAGCTCGATGCGCATGCACTCGTTGGGCGAGATGTTGAGCAGCAGCCAATTGGGCTTGAGCTGCTCGATGGGCGTGTCGCTGAATAGCTGCTGCGGTGGATGGCGGAAGCGGATAGCGATGAGCGAGTGCGCAGCGGCCATGCGCTTGCCGGTGCGCACGTAGAAGGGCACGCTACGCCAGCGCCAGTTGTCGATGTAGAGCTTGAGCGCGGCATAGGTCTCGGTCGTGCTATGCGGGTCGACGCCCTCTTCGTCCAGGTACCCCGGCACCCGGATGCCCTCCTGAGCCCCTCGGCCCTCACCGGCGCGGTACTGGGCTCGGAAGGCCTGGGCATGCACCGCCTGTCGCGGTATGGGTCGGATAGAGCGCAGCACCTTGACCTTCTCGTCCCGCAATGCCTCGGCGTCCATGCTCGGCGGTGGCTCCATGGCCACTAGCGTGAGCATTTGCAGCAAGTGGCTCTGGATCATGTCCCTGAGTGCGCCGACTCCATCGTAGAAGCCGGCCCGCTTGCCGATGCCCTTGGCCTCGGCGTGGGTGATTTGCACGTGATCGATGTAGTTGCGGTTCCAAAGGGGCTCGAGCAGCAGGTTGGCGAAACGGAACACCAGCACGTTCTGCACGGTGCTCTTGCCGAGGTAATGATCGATCCGATAGATCTGCTCTTCGTCGAAGTGGCGCTGCAGGTGCTCGTCCAGGATCTCGGCGCTTTCCAGGTCGTAGCCGAAAGGCTTCTCCACCACCAGCCGCGCCCAACCCTGGTTGGGGCGGCTCAGCCCGCAGGCGGCAAGCCGGTCCGCCGTCTCGCCGTAGAAGGCCGGCGCGATGGCCAGGTAGAAGACCAGGTTGGGTGGCAAGCCGTCGTCGTCGGCGAGCCGCTGTGCCAGGCGCCGAAAGCCGGCGTCGTCCTCGAGATCACCCTCAACGAAGTGCAGCCGCTGCAGCAGCCGCTCCAGCAAGACGCCATCCAGCCGCTCGCCGAGCTGCCGACCCAGGATCTCGCGCACCTCGTCGCGCCAGTGCTCGTCGGTCCAGTCGCGGCGACCGAAGCCGAGGACGCGCATCGATGGGGCCAGATGGTCACCGCGGTCCAGGTGGTACAGCGCGGGTAACAGCTTGATTTGCGAAAGATTGCCAGTGGCGCCGAAGATCACCAGCGTGCAGCTTGTGGACATCTGTTTTCCTCCACCGATCGAGAAGACTGTCGTGCATCCGCTCAACTTTGTGCTAGCTTGGGCGAAGAAAACCTAGTCGGCGCCACAAAGCCAAGCCGATCTTCGAAGATCCGCAGTCAAGATCACGAGTGAAGCTCTCCAAAATTGCGCCGACTGCCATGGACCACAGCGAGCCTTCCCCTGTCGCCGGACCTGCCGGTTACCGCGTACTGACCGCCAGCAGCGAGGCCCATCCGCTGGTGAAGACCGGCGGCTTGGGCGACGTGGCGGCGAGCCTGCCCATGGCCCTGCGCGAGCTGGGCCACGACGCGCGGCTCGTGCTGCCCGGCTACCCGGGCGCCAAGAAGCAGGTCCGCGAGCTGAAGCACCTGATGGACTTGCGTATCCCCGCCGTCGTCGGCACCGTGCACCTGTACGGTGGCTTGCTGCCGGATCATGACCTGCCCGTCTACCTGGTGGACGCACCCGCCTACTTCTGTCGCGAGGGCAACCCCTACACCGACGTCAGCGGCCGCGACTGGGGCGACAACCCGGAGCGCTTCCTGCTCTTCTGCCGCGTCATTGCCCACCTCGCCATGGGCTTGCCGCCGCTCGACTGGCGCCCGCAGGTCCTGCACTGCAACGATTGGCAGACCGGCCTGGCCCCGGCCCTGCTGCGGGACCATGAAGAGCGCCCGGCGACCATCTTCACCATCCACAACCTCGCCTACCAAGGGCTCTTCGATCGCGCCACCTTCGACCGGCTGCACCTGCCAGCGGCGCTCTGGTCGGTGAGCGGGCTGGAGTTCCACCACCGCATGTCCTTCATCAAGGGCGGCATCGTCTTCTCCGACCGGGTCAACACCGTAAGCCCGCGCTACGCGGACGAGGTACGCACCCAGCGCTTTGGTTGCGGCCTGGATGGCCTGCTACGGCAACTGGGTGGACGCTTCCGCGGCATCCTGAACGGCATCGACTACCGCGTCTGGAACCCCGCCGACGACCCCGCCCTGCCGCAGAGCTACGACAGCGAGCACCTGGACCTCAAGGGCGAGAACAAGCGCACGCTGCAGCGGCGCTTCGGCCTGCCGCGGGATGAGGAGGCCTTCGTGCTCGGCCATGTGGGCCGGCTGGTCGAGCAGAAGGGCGTGGACCTCATCATCGCCATCCTGCCGCGGCTGGTGGCCGCGGGCCGGGTGCAACTGGTGATACAGGGCGCCGGCGACCGGGCGCTGGAGCGGCAGCTCCAGGACGCCGCTGCGGCGCACCCTGAGCGGGTCAGCGTCTTCGTCGGCTACGACGAGCCGCGCGCACACCTGATCGAGGCCGGCTGCGACGCCTTCCTCATGCCCTCGCGCTTCGAGCCCTGCGGTCTGAATCAGATGTACAGCCTGCGCTACGGCAGCGTCCCCATCGTGCACAACACGGGCGGCCTCGCCGATACCGTGGTGGACGCGAGCGACGCTGCACTGTCCGCCGGCACGGCCACGGGCTTCCTGTTCAACGACCCGAACCCGGACGGGCTTTGGTACGCAGTCGAGCAGGCGCTCAGGCTGCACGACGAGCGCCCGCAGCAATGGCGTCAGCTGGTACTCGCCGGTATGCGTCAGGACCTGAGCTGGCAGTCCAGCGCAAGGCACTACCTGGAGCTCTATGCCGAGGCCATCGCCTCTCGAGAGGGGCTGCTGCAGGTGGCGACGGCCTGAGTCGGGTAATCCAGGATGATCCACCTCGACCGGCTCGGCGCAATCACCGCGCCAGCGGCGGGTGCTGACCGCCTGCGCCTCGGCCTCCTGCTGCCGGCCATCACGCCGGAGAAGGGCTACCGGCTCTTCGCCGACCTGATCCACCAGGCCGACCAGTTCGACCCGGACATCCCCGCGGTGGCCGTCGAGCTGACCTACGCGGGCAAGGACTACGACCACTGGGCCTTCGACGGCTACCTGTCGGCGCTGCCGGGCATCACCGGCCACTTCGGCCGGCCCGGACGCTATCTCTACCGCTACCGGCTGGCGCGGCACGGCCACACCCTGGTGCCCTTCTTTGCCGACCCCTTCGCGCGTCTCTCCGGCACCGGCACCATGAGTGCGTTCGAGTTGCCGGCGGCGGCACCCATGGCCTGGACCGACGCCGCCTTCCGCGTGCCGGCCCTGGAGGACATGGTCTGCTACGAGCTGATGGTAGACGACTTCGCACGCGACTTCGACGGCGTGCGCGAGCGCCTCGCCTACCTCCAGAGCCTCGGCATCAACTGCATCGAGCTCATGCCGGTCACCAATGTGCCGGAGCCCTACCGCTGGGGCTATATGCCCATGAGCTACTTCGCCATCGAGGAGCGCTACGGCGGCGCGGCCGGGCTCAGGTCGCTGGTGGACGCCTGCCACGGCCGGGGCATCGCGGTGATCCACGACGCCGTCTACGCCCACATGCATGATGAGTTCTGCTACCGCAAGGTCTATGACGCGACCGGCGAGCCGAACCCCATGATCGGCCCTTTCGCCGGCGATGACTTCGGCATCGGCACGGACTTCGACAAGCCCTTCACTTACGACTACTTCACCGCCGTCAACCGCTACTTCATCGAGACCCTGCATCTCGACGGTTTCCGCTACGACTATGTACCGGGCTTCTACGACGGCGCCACGGGCGGCGGCTATGCGCGGCTCGTGTTCGACGCCTACCAGGCGAGCAAGACCATCCCCCGCTTCCAGCAGCCAGCGGGCCACAGCGGCATCCTCCAGGTGGCCGAGTACCTGGACCGCCCCAAGGCGGTGTTGCGCGAGACCTACACCACGGCCAGCAAGCGCTGGTGGCCTATGGAGAAGGCCCTAGGCATGATGCGCGGCCCCCACGGACCGGTGCCGGAGGGGCTGATCCACGACCTGCTGTTGATCGACTTCGGCGACCCCTGGCCAGAGCGCTACGAGAACCCGCCGCTCGGCGACGGCTTTCCGGTGGCGCCGCTGCAGTTCCTCGAGTCCCACGACAAGAGCCGGCTCATGTACCTGCTGAGCGGCGAGCACAACCCCTACCACGGCGGCTTCGATCTGTTCGGGCGGGACTATCAGGCCTGGTACCGGGTGCAACCCCTGGCCATTGCGCTCATGACCGCCGTTGGCGTGCCCCTGCTCTGGCAGGGCCAAGAGCTCGGCGAGACTTACGGCAAGCACGACGACGGCGGCTCCCGCGTGCTCGCCGCCCGCCCGCTGCACTGGAACTTCTTCTACGAGCCCGGCGGTCGCGCGCTCACCAACCTCTACCGCCGCCTGGGCCGGCTCCGTCATGAATTCCAGGCCCTGCGCAGCCGCAACGCCTGGTACCACCACGACCGCTCGGACCCCGGCCGCGGCCTCATCGCCTATGAGCGCATGCCGGATCAGGGCGCGGAGCCGACGGTGATGGTGCTGCTCAACTTCGGGGCCTTCGACGGCAGCATCCGCGCGCCCTTTCCGCGCCCCGGCCAATGGACCGACCGCTTGGCCGGCAGTGCGGGGGATGGGGCCCTTGTGCTGCAGCTGCAAGCGGGCGACACCGACGTCGAGGTGGCCGTGCCGTCCAACTATGGCCGGGTGCTGGTGAGCGGTCCGGGGTAAGCTTGAACGAGCCGCTTGCGCCGTACCTGAGCACCTGAGCTGCACTCACCTGAACCGCACTCCAAGCCCGGCCGAGAACGTCCGAATCCCATTACTCCGGAGTGTCTCATGGACCTAGCGACCCGATACCTCGGCCTCGAGCTCAAGAACCCTATAGTCCCGTCCGCATCACCCTTGTCGAAGATCGTCGAGCAATGCAAGCAGCTCGAAGACGCCGGCGCCGCGGCCATCATCATGTACTCGCTGTTCGAGGAGGCAATCACCGCCGAGACGGAGACCATGAATGGCTTCCTGAGCCAGCAGGCTACGGGGTTCGCCGAGGCGGATCAGGGTTTTCTGCAGGACTGGCAGGACTTCAGCACCGGAACCGAGCAATACCTGGAGAACCTGCGCCGGCTGAAGGAGGCCTTGGACATCCCAGTCATCGCGAGCCTGAACGGTGTCACGCCATCGGGCTGGGTGGAGCACGGACGCGAGTTGGAGCGGGCCGGTGCCGACGCGCTGGAGCTGAACGTCTACTATGTCGCCGCCGATATGGATCAGCCGGGCAGCGTCGTCGAGGAGCGCTACCTGGAGATCTTGCGCACCCTCAAGCACGCCATTTCCATCCCCATCAACATGAAGCTCTCGCCGAGCTTCAGCTCCGTCAGCAATATGGTGCAACGCCTCGCCACTGCAGGCGCCGACGGCGTTGCGCTGTTCATCCGCTTCTATCAGCCGGACATCAACATCGATAGCATGCGGCTGCAGCCGAGCCTGCACCCGTCCACGTCGGCCGAGGCCCTGCTCGCCATGCGCTGGATCGCGATCCTGTATGGGCGCATCGACAAGCTGTCGCTCGGCGCGACCGGCGGCATCCACACCGCCGATGACGCCATCAAGTTGCTCCTCGCCGGCGCCGATGTCGTGCACCTCTGCAGCGCCGTGCTCAAGAACGGCGCCGGGCAGGCGGGCGTCGTGCTCAAGGGCATCGAGGCCTGGATGGAGCGGCAGGGCTTCGAGTCGATCGACGACTTCCGCGGGCGCGTCAGCGCGCTGGCGGTGCCGAACCCGGCGGAGCTCGAGCGCGCAAGCTACGTCAATATCATCGACAGTTACAGCTTCGTGCCAGGGTGATGGTCTAGCGGCGATGGTCTAGCGGTGAGGGGCCAGGGGTGAGGGGCTAGCGCTTTGCTGCGGGAGCTCCGAGACCGGCAGTCCCTCGTTGTCGTTGTCGTAATCGTAATCGAATATCCGCACGGTGAGACCGCGATCACGACAACGACAACGACAACGACAACGAAAAAGACAACGACAAAGACCTGAGACGGTCTCGGGACATTCGCACTGCTGCGCTAGCCGTCGGCGGCAGGAATCTGGCCCAAGCCGGAGTCACCAATCCCAATCGCCGGCGTTGCCCGCACGGCACTGCGCCGGCACATAGAGCATCCGCTCCGCTCGTTCGTTGACGATGCAGCGGACCCGAACGCCGCCGCTTGCGACCTTTATTTGGAAGTGCAGCCCGATATCGGGAGCGCTCGATCGGAGCACGAAGATGTAGCCGTCGGGCAGCTTGGGCTGGTACTCGACGCGGGTCCAAACGCCGCTCTCCATCCCGAACACGTCCTCGTAGCTGCCCGTGTCACCGCCATAGGCCTCACCGCTTTTCCCGGGCAGGCCCAACTCGCTGAAGTTGGCGGGCAACACGCCGGAGCTGGCGTAGAACTCGGCGACGCGCGTCTTGACCGCGCCGAACTGCGTGTAGCCATCCATGGACTCGGCACGGCGGATCATGTGCGCATAGCCGATGGTGGCAAGGGTTACCAGTACACCAATGATGGCCAGGACGATCATCAGCTCCACCAGCGAGAAACCCTGTAGTCGGCGCCGACGGTACATCCGTCTCACCCCTATGCAGCAAAGGGCCGGCGGCATTACCGGGTCCGGAAGCGCGGTGGCCCAGCCCGGCTCAGGCTTCAGGCGATTGCCGGAAACAAACATACCGAATGGCGCAGGATTTTCGCTCGCCTTCAAGGAGCGGCAGCGGGCGCATAGTCGAGCTCTGTGCCCGCTGCCG
>JANQFI010000348.1 GCA_028277905.1 Chromatiaceae bacterium
ACCGAATGGCGCAGGATTTTTGCTCGCCTTCAAGGAGCGGCAGCGGGCGCATAGTCGAGCTCTGTGCCCGCTGCCGCGACGCAGAAGGCGGGCGAAAAGGCAAGCCAGGCGGTATGTTTGTTGACAGAAATCGCCTAAGGCGCGTTCGCTTCCGCGTGAGGATTCTCGGGCCTCAGCGCCGCGCGCAGACCGGGCAGGCGGGGTCTGCCGGGATGGCGAGGCTCCGCCATTCCATGCTCTGTGCATCGAGCAGCAGGATCCGGCCGAACAGGGGCTGCCCCAGGCCGGCGAGGACTCTGATAGTCTCGGTGGCCTGCATGCTACCGATGATGCCGACCAAGGGCGCGAGCACGCCTTCGCGGGCGCAGGTCTCGCCGCCGTCGCCGAGACCCGCGTACAGGCAGCGGTAACAAGGGTCGCCGCTTTGGCCGGAGAAGCAGGCGATCTGCCCCTCGGTGCGGATGGCCGCCCCGGAGACCAGCGGGATGCCGGCGACGACGCAGGCGGCGTTGACCGCGTCGCGGGTGGCGAAGTTGTCGCTGCAGTCGCAGATCAGGTTCACACCCTCGGCGAGCTCTGCAAGCCGCTCGGCGCGCAATACGCCCTTGACTGGGACCAGTGAGGCGTCCGGATTCAAGGCACGCAGGGTCTCGATAGCCGAGTCCACCTTGGAGAAGCCCACCCGTGCCGTGGTGTGCAGGATTTGCCGCTGCAGGTTGGACAGGTCTACTGCATCGAAGTCTGCCAGGAGCAGCTCGCCCACCCCGGCGGCGGCCAGGTACATGGCCACCGGCGACCCTAGCCCGCCCAGGCCGACCACGAGCACTCGGGCCTCGCGCAGCCGCTGCTGCCCAACCTCCCCGAAGCCGGGCAGCAATAAATGCCGCCCATAACGCTCCCGCTCTCGGTCCGACAGCGGACGCGCAGGATCCGCCGTCCGTGCCCGGCCATCGTCCCTCGTCCCTCGGCCCTTCTTCACAGGTACCGGCGCCAATGCTCCGGCCGCGGGTCGCGGCAGCCGTGCTCCAGCGCCTCGTAGCGCTTGGCGAAGACGCGCTTGGTGCAGTTGCTCTCGCCGCGCTTGCAGCCGCAGTTCTCGCGGAAGGTGTCTTCGGTGTAATAGGTAAGCGCGCGGCGGACCCGGTAGAGCAACCCGTTGTCCAGGTGCAGGCCGAGCTCGTCCAAGGCCGCCTCGATCTCCTGGAGGCAGGTGCGGTTGAGGTCGTAGCTCAGGCTCAGCAAGATGGGTGTCTGGGGCTCGGCGCGGAGCACGCCATCGACCTGGATCAGGAACTCCGCCGCAGTGCGGGCGTCGTTGCGCTCCGGATGCAGATCGCGGAAGTTGATCTGCCGGTGCTTGATGCGGTCGGCGTCAGGGACGTCCATGGGAATCGTGCTTTGGCTGTTCCTACGAACGGCTAGGGCGAACGGCTAGGGCGAACGGCTAGGGCGAACGGCTAGGGCGAACGGCTAGGGGAGGCTTCCGGTGTGGCATCGGGGGGCGCCGGGCGCCGGTGGCACGCTCCAGGCCAGCGAGGTCTCGGGACGTCAAGATACCGCACCAGCCGCCCGCGCGCAGCAGTGTCCGAATCTCCGCACCCTGCTGCCAGCCGTGCTCCAGCAGCAACAGACCCTCGGGCTTGAGCGCAAGCGCCGCCTGTCGGAGGATTCTGCGGATGGCCGCCAGGCCGTCCACGCCCGCCGCCAGCGCTTGGCGTGGCTCGAAGCGCAGGTCGCCGCGCGCGAGCTGCGGATCATCCTGCCGGATATACGGCGGATTGCTAACGAGGAGGTCGAGGCTTCGGTTGCGGAAGGCCGCGAGCCAGTCGCCCCGCAGGAGCAAGACGTTTTCCATCCCGAGGCACCGCCGGTTCTCCGCCGCGATGGCCAGGGCCCGGTCATCGCGCTCGACGGCGAACAGCGTCCAGGCGGGCCGCACCTGAGCGATGGCAAGCGCGATGGCTCCGGTGCCGGTGCCGACGTCAGCGGCGCGGATGGGCACCTGCGCGGGCAGCGCCGCCAGCGCCCAGTCCACCAGCAGCTCGGTCTCCGGGCGCGGAATCAGTGCACCTGGACCGGTGTTGAGGTCCAGCTCATGGAATGCCCGATGGCCGAGGATGTAGGCGATGGGCTCGCCTTGTATGCGCCGACGGAGCAGGGCCTCGAGTGCGGCGGCCTGGTCGGCCCCGAGGCGCCGCTCTGGCCAGGCGAACAAGGTCGTGCGCTCGATGCCCACCGCTGCGCAGAGTAGCAGCTGCGCCTCCAGTCGAGCGGCAGGCTGCCGGTCGGGCGGGTGTCCCGGGCGGACGGTATCGATGAGCCGCGCCGTCGCGTCGCGCAGGGCGCCTACCAGCGTGGGGCGACTCGCGTCGGGCTCGGGTGAGATGCTAGGGCGCGGCAGCCTAGGGTCCCGGGCGGGCGGCATGGGCGGTGTGACCCGGCCGGCGGGAACCCGCCTCAAGCCGTCATCATCGCAGCGAGCTCGTCGGCCTGGTGCTCCTGGCGCAGCGGCGCGATGAGCTGGCCGAGCTGGCCCAGCATGATCTCGTCGAGCTTGTAGAGTGTCAGATTGACACGATGATCCGTGACCCGGTTCTGCGGGAAGTTGTAGGTACGGATGCGCTCGGAGCGGTCACCACTGCCGATCTGGAGGCGGCGCGACTCGCTGCGCTCCGCCACCTGCGAGGCGACCGCCTCGGACAGCAGCTTGGCCTGCAACAGCGCCAGGGCGCGTGCGCGGTTCTTGTGCTGGGAGCGCTCGTCCTGGCATTCCACGACGAGGCCGGTCGGCAGGTGGGTGATACGCACGGCCGAGTCGGTCTTGTTGACGTGCTGGCCGCCGGCACCGGAGGCGCGGTAGGTGTCGACGCGCAGCTCCTTGACGTCGATCTGTACCTCGTCCACCCTGTCCGCTTCCGGCAGGATGGCGACGGTGCAGGCCGAGGTGTGCACCCGGCCCTGGGACTCCGTCTCGGGCACCCGCTGCACCCGATGGGCGCCGGACTCGAATTTGAGGCTCGCGTAGACGCCTTGGCCCGCGATGCGCACCACCACCTCCTTGTAGCCGCCGAGCTCACCCTCGCTCGCGCTCACGATCTCCTGCCGCCAGCCCCGCGACTCGGCATAGCGCAAGTACATGCGCAGCAGGTCGGCGGCGAAGAGTGCCGCCTCGGCACCGCCCGTGCCGGCGCGGATCTCCAAATACACGTTGCGCTCGTCGTTGGGGTCCGGCGGCACCAAGAGGCGCAGCAGCTGCGGTTCCAGCGCTTCGCGGCGGGCCTCGGCGGCGGCGATCTCATCGGCGGCGAGGTCCTTCATCTCCGGGTCCGCCAGCATCTCGCGGGCGGCGTCTATGTCCGCCGCGGCCTCGCGATAATCGGCCAAGCGCGCCACCAGGGGCTCGAGCTGCGCATACTCGCGGCTCAAGTCCCGGAAGCGGGCCGGGTCGTTCTGAGTGGCGGGCTCCGCCAGCAGGGCGGTGACCTCGGCGTGGCGCTCGGCGAGCTGGTCGAGCTTGCCCAGCAGAGATGGGTTCATGAACGGGCGGTCATTATTGCCCCGCGGCCTTGTCCGCCTTCAGCTGGAACAGCTCGTTGGCCGCCTCCAGCAGCTCGTTGCGGCCTTCGCGGCCGGCGCGGCGCAGCCGCACGCTCGGGTTGTGCAGCAACTTGTTGGTGAGCAGATGCGCGAGCTGACAGACGACCTCTTCCGCTGGCTTACCGGCGTTGAGCTGGCGCTGCGCGCGCTCCACCAGGTGGTCACGGGTGTGCTCGGCGCGGGAGCGGTAGTCCTGGATCAGCGACACGGCGTCCAGGGAGCGCACCCAGGCCATGAATTCCTCGGTGTGCAGCTCGATGATCTCCATGGCCTGCTCGGCCGCCTGCTGACGCGAGCGCATGCCCTGCTCGACGACGCCTTGGAGGTCGTCTACCGTGTACAGATAGACGTCGCGCAGGTCGCCCACCTCGGGCTCGATGTCCCGCGGAACGGCAATGTCCACCATGAACACCGGCCGGTAGCGGCGCTTCTTGAGCGCGCGCTCCACGGTGCCCTTGCCGAGCACCGGCAGCGGACTCGCGGTGGAGGAGACCACGATGTCTGCCTCTGGCAGATGGTTGGCGAGCTCCGTTAGCGCGATGGCGTAGCCATCGAACTGTTGGGCGACATTGTGTGCGCGCTCCACGGTACGGTTGGCAACGATGATGCGGCCGATGCCCTGCTGGTGCAGGTGGCGGGCCGCCAGCTCGATGGTCTCCCCCGCGCCGACGAGGAGCGCCGTCTGCTGGGACAGGTCGCTGAAGATCTGCCGCGCCAGGCTAACGGCCGCGAAGGCTACGGAGACCGGACTGGAGCCTATGGCCGTGTCAGTGCGCACCTGCTTGGCCACCGAGAAGGTGTGCTGGAAGAGCTTGCCGAGCATGCGTCCGGTACTGCCGGCGGCATTCGCCGTCTGGAAGGCGGTTTTGACCTGGCCCAGGATCTGTGGCTCGCCCAGGACCATGGAGTCCAACCCGCTGGCGACGCGCAGCAGGTGGCGGACTGCATCGCGATTCTGGTGGTAGTACAGGTGCTGGCCGAATAGCTGGGGCTCCAGGCCGTGGAAGCTGCCGAGCCACTCGCGCAGCGCGGCCTCGCAACCGCCACCGTCCATCGCGCAGTAGACTTCCATGCGGTTGCAAGTCGACAGGATCAGGGCCTCCTGCGCGGGGCTCTGCTCAGTGAGACTGCGCAGCGCGCCGACGATGACGTCCGGCCCGAAGCTTAGGCGCTCGCGGGTGCCGACCGGCGCCGTCTTGTGGTTCAAGCCGAGGGTCAATATCGTCATGGTCAGGGTTCGGTCGTTGCCGTAGGCGATGTTGCTCGGGATGCTCACGTCTCTAGTACGCCAGCGCCGAAATCCGGTGCAGAACCATGTCCGGGATCGGTATCGAGAACGGGATCGCCATCGATCGCGATCCCGATTCTGTTTTCGATTGCGCTCCGAGCAATATCGACGGTCGCAGTTCGGCGCAGCCTTCCCAGGTCTGTGGACGCCCGACCCGGGATGGCCGCTCAGGTATCCTGGAGGCCTGTCCCATGGCGGCTTGTCGGGCGGTGGCACGCCCCCCGAGCGTGCGGCGCCGAACGGAACCTGGGCAGCTCCGGAGCGGAGCCGGATTCCCGGCTCCATGGCGCAGGAACCGTCCTATTATACTGCGATCAAATTCGTGCGCCGCTGACCGCGATCAACAGTCCGGAAAACCTGAAGACTATGAAGCCCCAAGCTTTCATCCCAGCCCTGTGGCTAGGCGCCTGCGCCTCCACCCTGGTGCTCGCGGATCCGCCGTCGCAGAGCGACCGAGGCGCTCCGCTCGCGGTTGCCGAGACGCGATCCGAGACGCCGGGTGCAGGGCCCGCGCCCAAGCTGACCTCGGATCTGATCTACGCCGTGCTGGTGGGCGAGGTGGCCTCGCAGCGCGGTCAGGAGCGCATGGCCTTCACCCATTTCCTGCACGCCGCAGCGATGGCACGGGATCCCGAGCTCGCGGCCCTTGCCGCGAGGGCGGCGCTGGCTCTCGGCGATGCCGAAGCAGGCCGGCGTGCCGTGGACCTGTGGCAGGAGCTGGCACCGAGCTCGGTCAAGGCGCGTCAGATCGCGGCCTATGTGCAGATCGAGGCGGGTGACCGCGAGGCGGCGCTAGCCGCGTTACGGGAGCTGGTGCGCCTCACGCCGGCACCCAAGCAGCCCTATATGCAGGCCGCCCAACTCCTGGCCCGCATCGAGGCACCGGCGGAGCGCCTCGCGATGATGCAGGCGCTCATCGCCGACAACGCAGAGGAACCCGACGCCCAGTTCGCCCTCGCAACCCTGGCAGCGGCGGCCGACGCCAATGACCTGGCGCGCGAGGCCGCCGAGAAGGCGGCTGCGCTGCGGTCCGATTGGAACGAGCCACGCATGTTTCTGGTGCAGCTCCTCGTGAGGAGCGGCGAGCGCGAAGCGGCGGCTGACCTGCTCGATCGCTACCTCGCGGAGTCGCCGGATGACAAGGAGCTGAAGCTGCTACGCGCGCAGCTCCACATCGACAGGGCGCACTATGAGCCGGCCTTGGCAGTGTTCGACGAGCTCCTGCAGACCCACCCGAATGAACCGGACGTCCTCTTCACTGCTGCAGTGCTGGCGTTGGAAGTGGCGAAGCTCGACCAAGCCCGCGACTACCTGTTGCGGGTCAAGGAGCTGGGCCGGCGGAAGGACGAGGTGGCCTTCCTGCTCGGGCAGGTGGAGGAACGTGCGGGTAACCGCGATGCGGCACTGGGGTGGTATGCGCGGGTGGACGGTCCCAACGCCACCGACGCGGCCGTGCATGTTGCGCGGTTGCACGCGGCCGGTGGCGATATCAGTCGCGCGCGGGACATGCTGCAGCAGTTGCGAGACCAACTGCCGGACGAGAGCACAACATTGTATCTCATCGAAGGTGAGATGCTGCGCGAGCACGGCGTCCAGGATCAGGCCATGGCCCTCTACGACTATGCGCTGGAAGCGAATGCGGATGATCCGGACCTGCGTTATGCCCGAGCCATGGTCGCCGTCGCGATGGATCGCATCGACCTGCTGGAATCCGACCTGCGCCATATACTCGATCAGGACCCTGATCATGCGGATGCCCTGAACGCACTCGGCTATACGCTTGCGGACCGCACCGACCGTCTGGGGGAGGCGCGAGCGCTCATCGAGAAGGCGCTGGCGTTGAAGCCCGACGAGCCGGCCATCAAGGACAGCATGGGCTGGGTGCTCTACCGCCTGGGCAATGCGGCGGCGGCCGAGCCTTACCTGCGGGACGCGCTCGAGAGTGTGTTCGACCCAGAGATTGCCGCCCACCTGGGTGAGGTGCTCTGGGCACTCGGGCGCCGGGACGAGGCACGCGAGATCTGGGATCGGGCCCTGGAAGAAGACCCGAAGCACGAGTACTTGCTGCGCATCCTCGGCAAGCATCGCTACAGTCAGACCCCAAACTGAGGTGTTCCTGGCAGCCGAGGATGCTTGCTGCGCGCGCACCGTCCGCGAGCATGTCCATGCCTGACCTTCGGCCGTGCCCGGATGCCGCGGGTGCCTGGCCCGCACCCGCCAAGCTGAATCTGATGCTGCGCGTGGTCGGCCGGCGAGCCGACGGCTACCATCTCCTTCAGACCGTGTTTCAGTTCATCGATCGGGTGGATCGGCTCTATGTGACGCCGCGCGGCGACGGCCGCATTGTGCGGCTGCGGGGTGCCGGCAATGTGGCGCCCGCACGAGATCTTGTGGTCCGCGCGGCCGAGGCATTAAGGGCCCACACGGGCTGCGATGCCGGGGTGGATATCGCTGTAGACAAGCTGCTGCCCATGGGCGGGGGGCTCGGCGGCGGCAGCTCGGATGCGGCTACCACCTTGCACGCCTTGAATCAGCTGTGGGCGCTAGGTATGGACACCGACGGGCTCGCCCGGATCGGGCTCGCGCTGGGTGCCGATGTGCCCGTGTTCGTGCGCGGCCGGGCCGCCTGGGCGGAGGGCGTTGGCGAGGATATGCTGCCGGTGAGCTTGCCGGAGCCCTGGTATCTGGTATTGGTGCCGCCGGTTTTCGTGTCCACGGCGGTCGTGTTTGGCGATGCGGAATTGACACGTGATTCTGCACGGATCAAAATGACGGACTTCTTGGCCGGAGATCAGGTCAACGACTGTCTGCCCGTGGTGCGTCGTCGCTATCCGGCCGTAGCGGCCGCTTTCGACTGGCTCTCGGCCGCGGGCGCGGCGCCGCGGTTGACCGGTACGGGGGCCTGCGTGTTCGCGAGCTTCGAAGGAGAGGCCGGCGCGCGTGCGATGCTGGCACAGGCGCCGGCGGGCTATGGCGCCTTCGTTGCTCGGGGGTGCAACCGCTCGCCGCTCTTCAGCTGATGAGCCATTCGGAATCAAGGGTGGATGGTATCGAGGGCACCGGGGCGGCAGACATCGGTGGCGGCGTGGAGGAAGCCCGCACGGCGGTGTGGGCCAGGCCCAGGATCTGGAATACCCGCCAAGATCATTGCATACAGCATCAGCTGAGTTTCACTTGGGGCGTCGCCAAGCGGTAAGGCACTGGGTTTTGATCCCAGCATTCCCAGGTTCGAATCCTGGCGCCCCAGCCAGCATCGCAGCCGGAGCTGGTGTCGTCGCAGTGGCGCCAGTGCCGTGGATTCGGCTGCCGCAGATCGGCCGCTGGAGACCGGGTGTCCGGATCGGCGGCTCCGGCATGCTCGGCGATGCCGGCGGGTGCTCCGGGTGGGTGCACCGGCGCCTGTAATCAACGAGCGCCTGCGGAGTAGAGCCGTGCCCGACAGCCAACTGATGGTCTTCACCGGCAACGCCAACCCCGACCTCGCCGCCGAGATCGCGGGGCAGCTGAGCCTGCCCCTGGGCAAGGCCGTTGTGGGCCAGTTCAGCGACGGCGAGGTGATGACCGAGATCCAGGAGAACGTCCGCGGCCGGGACGTCTTCGTCGTGCAGCCCACCTGCGCGCCGACGAACGACAACCTGCTGGAGCTCCTGGTGATGATAGACGCGCTGCGCTGGGCGTCGGCGAAGCGCATCACCGCGGTGATCCCGTACTTCGGTTATGCCCGTCAGGACCGGCGCCCGCGCTCGGCGCGTGTCCCTATTACGGCGCGACTGGTGGCCAAGATGATCGGCACCGCCGGCGCGGACCGGGTGCTGACAGTGGACCTGCACGCGGACCAGATTCAGGGCTTCTTCGACATCCCGGTGGACAATGTCTACGCGTCGCCGATCCTGCTCGGCGACATCTGGAAGCAAAAATACCCGGGACTGATGGTGGTGTCACCGGACGTGGGCGGCGTGGTGCGCGCCCGCGCGGTCGCCAAGCGGCTGGACGACGCGGAGCTGGCCATCATCGACAAGCGCAGGCCGAAGCCGAACGAGGCCAAGATCATGAATATTATCGGTGACGTGCGCGAGCGCAGCTGCGTGCTCATCGACGACCTCGTGGATACGGCCGGTACGCTGTGCCGCGCCGCGGCAGCGCTGAAGGAGCACGGTGCGGCCCGGGTTGCGGCCTACTGCACACACCCGGTGCTGTCGGGGCCGGCGGTGGACAATATCAGAGCCTCGGAGCTAGACGAGCTGGTGGTTACCAACACCATCCCGCTGAGTGCCGACGCCGCCGCCTGTCCAAAGATCCGCCTGCTCAGCATCGGTGAGCTACTCGCCGAGACCATGCGGCGGGTGTCGGACGAGGAGTCGGTAAGCTCCTTGTTCGTGGACTGACGGCTGCGCCGCTGCGTAGCCTGCCCAGGGACCATCCGGCACGTCGTCGACCGCAGGGGCCTTGGTTTTCGTGGCCTGAGCGCTGCAAGCGGAGCTCAGGGCACGACATCGCCGCCGCAGCTCGCGGCGGTCGCCTGGCGCCGGCCATCTGGTCGCGGGTGGTGGCGTCCATCTTTGTGGAGAACGCAAATGAGCGAAGCTTTCGAGGTCCTTGCCCGGCAGCGGACCGACGGAGGGAAGGGTGCGAGCCGCCGCCTGCGTCGCGAGGGTTTGGTGCCGGGTATCCTCTACGGCGGTCATCGGGACCCGCAGATGATCTCCCTGGTGCACAGCGAGTTGATTCGGAAACTGGATCAAGAGGCCTTCCACTCCAGCCTGCTGGACCTGAAGCTGGGGGAGGACACCACCAAGGTGGTGCTCAAGGATTTGCAGCGGCATCCCGCCAAGCCCTTCGTGCTGCATGTGGACTTCCAGCGGGTGAGCATGCAAGAGAAGCTGCGCATGACGGTGCCGCTACATTTCGAGAACGAGACCACCGCCGTAGGGGTCAAGAGGGGCGGCGTGGTCTCGCACAATCTCACCGAGGTCGAGGTCACCTGCCTGCCAACGGCTCTTCCGGAGTATATCGCGGTGGATATGGGCCAGATGAATGTCGGCGACATTATCCACGTGAGTGACCTCGTGCTGCCGGACGGGGTGGCGCTTACCCATGCTGTAGAGCCCGAAACCCCGGTGGCGATCATCCACGCCGGCTATGGCGGCGCGGGCGCCGAAACAGACGCCGACAGCGAAGACAGGGGTGCGGGCGACGAGACGGCAGTCTGAGGTCGAGGTCACGCGCCCGCGGAGGTTTCAGGGGCGCGGGGCAGGTCTTGGTCCTTAGGCGATTTCTGTCAACAAACATACCGCTTGGCTCGTCTTGTCGCCCGCCTTCTTTGTCGCGGCAACGCGCACATAGAACGACTATGCACGCGCTGCCGCTTCGCGAAGGCGGACGAGAATACTGCGCCATTCGGTATGTTTGTTTCCGGCAATCGCCTTAGCGGTGCGTTAACACCAACCTGATCTCTGGCTCCGGCTCATCACGGAGCATCTTGCGCCGACGCTCGCCTATGCCCCACCCAGGAACGCGGCTCGTCGTCGGACTCGGCAATCCCGGGCCCGATTACGCGCTCACGCGGCACAATGCGGGCTTCTGGCTCCTCGACCGGCTTGCGGGTGATTACCACGGCGATTTTCGTGCCGAGGGCAAGTTCCACGGCGCGATGGCCCGCATCACCGTCGGCGGACAAGATCTGCGCCTGCTGAAGCCCGCTACCTACATGAACCACAGCGGCCGCGCGGTGGCCGCCGTGGCCCGGTACTTCGAGATTCTGCCGGAGCAGATCTTGGTCGCCTATGACGAGCTGGATCTGCCGCCCGGCCGCGTGAAGCTGAAGCATGGTGGCGGGCACGCCGGTCACAACGGCATGCGCGACAGCATCGCTGCCCTTGGCAGCGGCGACTTCTGGCGCCTGCGCATCGGCATCGGCCGTCCCGGAGGCAAGTCCCGGGTAGTGGGCTATGTGCTCG
The DNA here is from genome assembly GCA_028277905.1 of Chromatiaceae bacterium. Lineage (GTDB taxonomy): Bacteria > Pseudomonadota > Gammaproteobacteria > Chromatiales > Chromatiaceae > Thiohalocapsa. The sequence continues at coordinate 10,843 of JANQFI010000348.1, forward strand.
GCCGGCCATCGCAGGCCGATGCTGTGGCCATCCTCGACGCCGTCGACGACGCCGCGCGTGCCTTGCCGGATTTGGTAGCGGGTCGCTTCCAGTTGGCGATGAACCGGTTGCACGCGAGCGACTGACGGCAGCCAACTTCGCCCGCGAGCCCCTGCCGGAGCCCTGTCTCGCGCTGCTGTTGCGCATAGGGCACCCCACTCCCTCAGCACAGGCCACCGATGCCAGAGAGCCGGCTGTCGGCTCGCGGGTTCTTGTTGTGCAGGCGCGACGTTGCTTCCGGCCAGCCAGGGTGCGACCCAAGGTCTTGCTGATGCTTGGTGTTCCTAAAGATTGGCGATGGGCGGCAAGAGAAGGTCGCCCCCGGCATGGTTAACCCTGTGTTCCCTGAGCCATTGACAAAGCCTAAGGTGCAGCTAGTATTGTGGTGCGAACGACACTATGCTGCACATCATGCAACAAGATGTGCCTTGCCTGCTCGGCAGCCGTGAGTCTCTGCGGGTTCGTATCCGGTCGATTCCTGTCCAGCCGGGCGTTCAATCACCTCATGGGGGACATGATGACACAGATTTCGATGGCCACCCGGCCGCTGTCGGTGACGCTGACGCTGGCATTGGCTTTGCCGGTATCCGCTTGGGCGACCAACGGCTATTTCGCCCACGGCTGGGGCACCAAGTCCAAGGCCATGGCCGGCGTCGCCACCGCGTTACCGCAGGATACGCTGGTGACGGCGACCAACCCGGCCGGCATGGCCTTCCTGGGCCGGCGCTTCGACCTCGGCGTCGCCTTTTTCAGTCCGTCCGACCGCGGCTATGAGGCGAACAGCGACTTCGCCACGCAGTCGGTGAAGGTCGATTTCGGGGATGGCGTGCCGCGTGACTTCCAATTTCCCGATGGAGGCTTCGTCACCCCTGGCCAGTTCGACAGCGACAGCGACTGGTTCCTGATCCCGAGCCTCGGCTACAACCACCAGCTCACCGACGACTCCACCATCGGCATTGCCATCTACGGCAATGGTGGCATGAACACCGATTATTCCAATGCCGTATGGGAGAATTTCGCGCCGGCACCGAACCAACGCGTGGCCATCCGCGCCGACGGAGAGCAGGTCCCGCTGTTCAAGCAGACCTCGCCGGGTGTGATCGACCTGAGCACCGGGCAGCCGATTCCGGTGACCGATCCAAGCGTGACGGCGCAACCCTTCCCGCCGCCACCATATCCGAGCGGCGAGATTGCCCCGGTCGTCAATGGCAACCCCAACGGCTACCTGACCGCCACCGGGCCGACGGGCATCAACCTCGAGCAGCTCTTCATCGAGGTGCCCTATACCCTCAAGCTCGCCGAGAAGCAGTCCTTCGGCGTTGCGGCGGTGCTCGCCGCGCAGAGCTTCGAGGCGAAGGGCCTGCAACCCTTTCGTGCGGCCTCGGTGCGTCCGGACAAGGTCACCAACAACGGCAAGGACTGGTCCTATGGTGCCGGCCTACACTTCGGCTGGTACGGCGAGGTCAACGACCAGTTGGCCCTGGGTCTTTCTTATCGCACCAAGCTATGGATGTCGGATTTCGACGACTACAGCGGGCTGTTCGCGAACGGTGGCTCCTTCGACATCCCGGCGATGTTCAACCTCGGCGCCGCCTACAAGGCGCGACCCAACATCACCGTCGCCTTCGACTACCAGCACATCTTTTACAACGAGATCGACGCCCTCTCCAACTCCAATGACCTCGATCTCAGCCCCTGCTTCGGCGCCTCAGCGAAGCCCTCCTACTGTCTCGGCGGCAAGGCCGGGCTTGGCTTCGGCTGGGACAGCATGGACGTACTCAAGCTGGGCGTGCGCTGGGACCAGAGCGACAAGTGGAGGTTCTTCGGGGGCGTTAGCTACAACAGCGACTTCCTGAAGTCCAACCGGCAGGCGCTGTTCAATGTGTTGGCGCCGGCGACCGTGCGCTGGCATTTGACCGTCGGCGGGACCTACGTGCACAGCCCGACGGACGAGTTCAACCTGTCGTTCGCCTACATGCCGAAGGAGACGGTCGACGGCACCAGCCCCGCAATCACCGGCACGCAGACCGGCAGCCTGTATATGGAGCAGATGGACATCGAGCTCAGCTGGAACCACCGGTTCTGAGCATGGGGCCGCTGCGGCGGCCCCGATCTGATGGCTGTCGGCAGGCGCCGGCCGGGGCAAGTGTCGCCGGCGGTTCCGTTTCGGGATCGAGAACTGGATCGACATCGATTTCGATTCAATCTCTGGGTGGTTTCTGTTCAGAGATCGGGTCAAGAGCGGCCGCCGCCCGCCGGATGTGCCAAGTCGGCGCAAGCGCACTAGTGGCTCGGGTGCATGGGTCCCCGGCCGATGGAAATGTATGTGATGCCTGCGGTCGTGACCTGACGGGCATCGAGGATGTTGCGGCCGTCAAAGATCACGGGGTTCCGAAGCCTGGCGCGGACTTCGCGGAAGTCCGGGCTGCGGAATTGCGTCCATTCGGTGACGATGGCGAGTGCGTCGGCACCCTCCAGGGCGGCGATGGGGTCGTCCGCTAGCGCCAGGTCCGGGCGCTCACCGTAGATGCGGCGCGTCTCCCTCATTGCTACGGGGTCGAAGGCGCGCACGCTGGCGCCGGCCTCCCAGAGCCGCTCCATCAGCCGCCGACTCGATGCTTCGCGCATGTCGTCGGTATTGGGCTTGAACGCGAGGCCCCAGAGCGCGATGACCTTGCCCCCAAGAGCGCCAGCGAAGTGCTCCGAGATCTTGCTGAACAGGACGTCTTTTTGGCGGTAGTTGACCGCCTCCACCGCGCGCAGCAACTCCGCGTCGTAGCCCACTGCGGTGGCGGTGCGCTCCAGGGCTTGCACGTCCTTCGGGAAGCACGACCCGCCGTAGCCACAACCGGGGTAGATGAACTGATAGCCGATGCGGGGATCGGAGCCGATGCCGACACGCACCTGCTCGATGTCTGCGCCGACGGCCTCGGCGATGTTCGACAACTCGTTCATGAAGCTGATCTTGGTGGCTAGGATCGCGTTGGCGGCGTACTTGGTGAGCTCCGCCGAACGGATGTCCATCACCATCAGGCGGTCGTGGCTGCGATTGAACGGGGCGTAGAGGGCGCGCAGCAATTCGGCGGTGCGGGGGTTATCCGTGCCGACAATGACTCGGTCCGGGCGCATGAAGTCCTCGATGGCGGCGCCTTCCTTGAGAAACTCGGGGTTCGAGACGACGTCGAACGCGATATCGATGCCGCGGGCGGCATGCGTCGCCCGGATTCGCGCTGTGACACGGTCCGCCGTGCCGACGGGTACTGTTGACTTGTCGACGACGATGCGGTAGCTATCCATGCATTCGCCGATGGTGGTGGCGACACTCAGCACGTGCCGGAGGTCGGCCGAGCCATCCTCGTCGGGCGGCGTGCCCACGGCGATGAATTGGAAAAGTCCATGGGCGACGCCGGCGGCCAAGTCGCTGCTGAAGGCCAGTCTACCGGCCGCGCTGTTGCGATGGATCATCTCCTCTAAGCCGGGCTCGTGGATGGGCACGCCGCCGGCGTTGAGCAGGTCGATCTTGGCTTGGTCGACATCGACGCAGAGCACGTGGTTGCCAACCTCGGCGAGACAGGCGCCGGTGACGAGACCGACATATCCACTACCGAATATCGTAAGGTCCATCGTGGGAGCACCTCAGCGCGTTAGATCCAGGGCGGGCTCAGGGAGTCCAGGGGGGACGCCCGAAACTCTACCATGTCCGCGTCAGGGTCCTGGCGGCTTTCCAAGAACCTAAGGCGATTGCCGGAAACAAACATACCGAATGGCGCGGGATTCTCGCTCGCCTTCAAGGAGCGGCAGCGGGCGCATAGTCGAGCTGTGCCCGCTGCCGCGACGCAAAAGGCGGGCGAAAAGACAAGCCAGGCGGTATGTTTGTTGACAGAAATCGCCTAAGCACCGGACGATTGCCCGTGGACGGTGTCTCTGGCCTTGTGCGACACAGCTGGCGCGGCCAGTGACCATGGCTCCGGGGCGGCAGGAACCCGTGCTCTCTGCCCAATGTGGTGTTGACCGAGGTGCAGTCGTAGGATAAGCTGCCCCGCTCGGTTGCTGCGGAGGGGTTCCCGAGTGGTCAAAGGGATCAGACTGTAAATCTGACGGCTCAGCCTTCGGAGGTTCGAATCCTCCCCCCTCCACCAACGCGGCCGGCGGGCGCGACGGACAGATCACAGGCACAACCATGGGCAAGCATATCCATGGCCAGGCATATCCAGGGGCAGTGCCGTCGATTCCCGGAGCGCTGCGCCCGGAGCTTGGCCCAGGAGTCTATGCTGGTGAGTGTTTCTGGCAGCGGTGGGGCTCGCGCCGGTCGCGACGCGGGCGCGGTGGTCCAGGCGCCAAGCGTACTGAGGCTGCAGCAGGCGTCACGCGGTGACCTTGCGGGTGTAGTCCATTGCGGGTGTAGTTCAATGGTAGAACCTCAGCCTTCCAAGCTGATGGTGTGGGTTCGATTCCCATCACCCGCTCCAGGCGCCGGGGAAGCCCGGGGCGATCCGGGCCCAGATCGATTCGAGGTCGATCCGGACCAGTTCGCGATTGGCACCGGTTCAGACATTGTCGCCCATGTAGCTCAGTTGGTAGAGCACACCCTTGGTAAGGGTGAGGTCACCGGTTCAACTCCGGTCATGGGCTCCAGATCACGACCAGGACATCGCGTCACTCGCGACGCAATGTCGGTCTTCGGTGCCGGGAGCGTCGGTCGCGCTGCAGTTCGCGGCTGTTGGCTCGAGGTGGTCTCTGCGGAGTAGAGGGCGGTCATGTCCAAAGAAAGATTCGAGCGCAAGAAGCCGCACGTGAACGTGGGCACCATTGGTCACGTGGACCACGGCAAGACGACGCTGACGGCGGCGA
>JANQFI010000349.1 GCA_028277905.1 Chromatiaceae bacterium
CATACCGAATGGCGCAGGATTTTCGCTCGCCTTCAAGGAGCGGCAGCGGGCGCATAGTCGAGCTCTGTGCCCGCTGCCGCGACGCAGAAGGCGGGCGACAAGACAAGCCAGACGGTATGTTTGTTGACAGAAATCGCCTTAGGCGATGCCGATGTCCGCGTCGCCCCAGAACTCGCGGATGATGGTCCAGGCGGCCTCGGCGGTCTCCACGAACTGGATGAGGTCCCGGTCCGGCGGGTCGATGGTGCCCTCCTCCACCAGGGCGTCGAAATCCAGGATTCGCTTCCAGTATTCGCGGCCAAACAGCAGCACTGGCACCCGGTGCACCTTGCGGGTCTGGATCAGGGTCAGAGTCTCGAACAGCTCGTCCAGGGTGCCGTAGCCACCGGGAAAGACCACCAGCGCCCGGGCACGCAGCACGAAGTGCATCTTGCGCACTGCGAAGTAGTGGAACTGGAAGGACAGCTCGGGCGTCACGTAGCTGTTGGGGTGCTCCTCCCGCGGCAGGACGATGCTGAGTCCCAAGCTCTTACCGCCGGCGACGAAGGCGCCGCGGTTCGCCGCCTCCATGATGCCGGGGCCGCCGCCGGTGACCACCACGTAGTGGCGGTGGCCGTTGCGCTGCGAGACGGCGCTGATCAGCGCGGCCAGCCGCTGCGCCTCGTCGTAGTACCTGGCCTTGGCCGCGATGCGGCGGGCGATGGCCGCGCGACGGGCCAGCTCCGGATCGTCGGGGGCGGCGGCTGCTGCATGATCTGCAGCACGCAGCCGCGCGCGGGCGGCCTCGGGTTCCGGGATGCGGGTGCTGCCGAAGATGACCACGGTGGACTCGATGCCCTGCTCCTGCTGGATCAGCTCGGCCTTGAGGAGCTCCAGTTGCAACCGTACCGGACGCAGCTCCGGGCGGCGCAGGAATTCCGGGTCCGCGTAGGCGAGCCGGTGCGAGGCCGAGGCCATCTGTGGGCTCTCGCCGACCGGCGACCTCGCATGCTCCTCGGCGGCGCCCGGCCAGGGACTCTGCGGCGCACGCTCGGGGGATGCGAATCTGGTCATGGGTTGGACCCGGTCCGCGGCGGCTTAGGCATGGCCAGAGGGCCTGTCAACCCGCGGTCTCGTTGTTGGCCATTTCGGCCATCTTCTCCCGCAGGCTGTCGATCTCCTGTCGCAGATCCTCCGACAGTTGGTCCCTCATGCGCACGAGCTTGTCCATTACAGATTGTGCCGAGTTGAGATCGTTCTGGCTCAAGTAGTCCTGCACCCTGGTGATCATCTGCTCCGCCTTTGCGCCCGCGCTCTGGCGCATCTGGCCGGTCTGCTCGGCCATGGCCGTAGTCAGCTCGGTAGTCTTGGCGGATGCGGCCTCGGCCGCTGCCGCCGCAGCAGCGCTGGCCTGAGCACCGGCCTGCTGCAGGCCAGCCGCGGCCTCATCCGCCTTGGCCTTCAGCGCCTCGAAGGCGTCGCCTGCGGCCTCACTCGCCGCAATACCGGCCTGCTCACCGGCCTCCTGCAGGCTCGCCGCCGCTTCCTGGGCCTTGGCTCTGGCGGCATCCAGGGCGCTGCCAGCCTCCGCGGACGGCTCGGCCGCGTCGGTCCCCGCGGTGGTGGTCTCATCGGCGGTGGTCTCCTCGACGCCAGTGCTCTCTTCCATCTCCTCCGTCCCGTCGCCTTCGCCGCATCCGACAAGCGCCAGCGACAGGGCGAGCGTAGAAGCGGCGGCAAGGGTCGTCAATCGTGTCGTCTGCATAGGGGTTCTCCTCAGGCGAGTCGTTTGTCTGCCGTGTTGGCCGGACACCTGCTGGCCGGGCAGGGCCGGACAAGACAGGCTAGCGCACTTTGGTGAAGGACAGATGACCGGCCGTGGCCGCCGCGCTGCCGTCCATGCAGTGCAGGCGCCATCCCGCTCCGCTGCTGGGGCGCCGGCGGCCAGGTGCGGCCCGTCGCGGCCTGCGGTTGCATTCGTCCAGGCGTTTGGCTAGCGTGCGACCAGTCCTCCTAGGGGTGCCTGCTGCGAGCGGGCTGAGACAGTCCCTTGGAACCTGATCCGGTTGATACCGGCGGAGGGAAGCGAGGACGAGCCCAAGCCGCGCCCAGAACTGGGCAACGGCGCTGGCAACGCCCTCCGCCCCGTCCGCCCGACCGCGCCGCCCTCCGGGCCGACCATGCTGTGAGGAGCCGTCATGAGCGCCATACCCGAAGACTTCGCCACCACCGCCGCCCGGCTGTCGGACGCGGCCACCCGCCCCTTCCCCGCCTCCCACAAGCGCTATGTGACCGGCTCGCGCCCGGACATTCGCGTGCCCATGCGCGAGATCGCGCAGGCGCCGACCGCCACTGGAACCGGGGCCGCGACCGGCACCGAAGAGAATCCGCCCATCTGGGTCTACGATACCTCCGGCCCCTACACAGATCCGGACGTGCGAGTCGACCTGCTGCGGGGGCTGCCGGACCTGCGCACGGCCTGGATCGCCGAGCGTGGCGACACCGAGCAGCTCGCTGGCCCGACCTCGGAGTTCGGCCGCCGCCGCCAGCAGGACCCGAGGCTCGCGCATCTGCGCTTCGCGCACCTGCGCACGCCGCGCCGCGCCCAGCCGGGCCGCAGGGTCACGCAAATGCACTACGCCCGCCGGGGCGAGATCACGCCGGAGATGGAGTATGTCGCCATCCGCGAAGACCTGCGCCTGGACGCGCTGCGCGCCGACCGGCGCTACGAGAAGCTCTTGCGCCAACAGCGGGGTCGATCCTTCGGCGCCGAACTGCCGGACAGCATCACACCCGAATTCGTGCGCGACCAGGTGGCCCGCGGGCGCGCCATCATCCCGGCCAATATCAACCACCCGGAGCTGGAGCCCATGATCATCGGCCGGAATTTCCGGGTGAAGATCAACACCAACATCGGCAACTCGGCGACCACGTCCAGCATCGAAGAAGAGGTCGAGAAGATGGTCTGGTCCGCCCGCTGGGGTGGCGACACCCTGATGGACCTCTCCACCGGCAAGAACATCCACGAGACCCGCGAGTGGATCCTGCGCAACGCCCCCATGCCCATCGGCACCGTGCCCATCTACCAGGCGCTGGAGAAGGTGAAGGGCAGGGCCGAAGAGCTGACCTGGGAGATGTTCCGCGACACCCTCATCGAGCAGGCCGAGCAGGGCGTCGACTACTTCACCATCCACGCCGGCGTGCTGCTGCGCTACATCCCACTGACGGCGGAGCGGGTGACGGGCATCGTCTCCCGCGGCGGCTCCATCATGGCCAAGTGGTGTCTGGCGCATCACCGGGAGAACTTCCTCTACACCCACTTCGCCGAGATCTGCGAGATCATGGCCGCCTACGACGTGGCCTTCAGCCTCGGCGATGGACTCCGGCCCGGCAGCATTGCCGATGCCAACGATCGCGCCCAGTTCGCAGAGCTCGAAACACTCGGCGAGCTGACCAGGCTCGCCTGGGAGCAGGACGTCCAGGTGATGATCGAGGGGCCTGGGCATGTCCCCTTGCAGATGATCGAAGAGAACGTCACCAAGGAGCTCCGCGACTGCTTCGAGGCACCCTTCTACACCCTGGGCCCGCTCATCACCGACATCGCACCCGCCTACGACCATATTACATCCGGCATCGGTGCCGCCAACATCGGCTGGTACGGCACCGCCATGCTCTGCTACGTCACGCCGAAGGAGCACTTGGGCCTGCCGAGCAAGCAAGACGTCCGCGACGGTATTGTCACCTACAAGATCGCCGCCCACGGTGCCGACCTCGCCAAGGGCCTGCCCGGCGCCCAGGTGCGCGACAACGCGCTCAGCAAGGCGCGCTTCGAGTTCCGTTGGCAGGACCAGTTCAACCTGTCGCTGGACCCGGAACGCGCCCGCGAGTTCCACGACCAGACCCTGCCCCATGACGCCCACAAGGTCGCCCACTTCTGCTCTATGTGTGGCCCGCACTTCTGCTCGATGAAGATCACACAGGACGTGCGCGACTATGCCCAAGCGCATCGGCTGGACGACGCAGAGGTGGCCCTTGCCGCGGGCATGCGGGAAAAGGCGGAGGAGTTCGTCAAAGACGGCGGGAAGATCTATCGGGAGGTTTGAGGCACGGCCGGGGGTGGGCGGAGCACCGAGGGTGGAACCCCGGTAGTGACCTTCGTGTCCTGCAGGATCAGTCAACAGGAAGTTTTCCGAGCCGGATTTCGCGAGCGACGCCGACAGCTCCGTGCTGTCTCGGGCGCTGCCACACATCAAGCGGCTGCGCGATGCGGGCGAGCTCGACTACCACATGCTGTTCTCAAGCCGGACAAGCCTACGAGCGGCCTGCAGGAACGCCGGCGGCACCTCCAGTATCGCAGGACGCAGCGCCGGCAGCGCCGTGCAGAACGCCTCGTGGCGTTGTGACACCAGACCTCCCAGGTCGACTGTCCAAAAATGCTGCAATTGTCTGAAGTATAAAGGTTTTCTTTATTATTGGACATTTGACCGACCGATTGCACTCA
>JANQFI010000360.1 GCA_028277905.1 Chromatiaceae bacterium
CTCCCGGCTGGGAGCGCAAGGGCTGGAAGCGCAAGGGCGAGCCGCTCAAGAACCTCGACCTGGTCAAGGAGCTCCTCGCCCTCTACCGCGCCCACCCCAAGTGCCCGTTGCAGTGGATCGCCGCGCACAACGGCTACCGCTGGAACGAGTACGCGGACGCCCTGGCCAGCGCCTGGATGCGGTCGGAGGTTTGAAGATCCCGGCCTACGAAGAGGACGCGTACCGGACGGAGCTCGAGACCGTCGTTGGGGAGGTCGGAGTCGAGGACGGCCAGCCCTTCGCTGTGCTCGAGGACACGGTCCTCTACCCCGAGGGCGGTGGCCAGCCCTTCGATCACGGCGCCTTGGGCGAGACCGCCGTCACCGAGGTCCGACAGGTAGAGGGAACGATCCGCCATTACCTCGAAGAGGCGGTCGAGCTGGGCCCGGTCGTCGTTACGCTGGACTGGGAACGCCGTTACGACCACATGCAGCAGCACACGGCACAGCACCTCCTCTCGGCCGTGGCCGCGGATCGCTTCGGCTGGACCACGACGTCCTTCCACCTGGGGCTCGAGCGCTCGGATATCGAGCTCGACGTCGAGTCGATCGCCGACGTCGAGCTCGAGGAGCTGGAAGAGCTCGTCCTGGCGCAGGTCCGGGCCGCCCGGCCGGTGGTCGCCAGGCGGCTGTCGGCCGACGAGTACGCGGCGCTCGACGTTCGCAGCCGCGGTCTGCCTCCGGGTCACGAGGGCGACGTTCGCTTGGTCGAGATCGAGGGTGTCGACGTCACGACCTGCGGCGGCACCCACTTGCGCTCGACCGCCGAGATCGAGTCACTGAAATTGCTGGCGATCGAGAAGATGCGCGGCGGCACCCGGCTGTACTGGGTGGCCGGAGGGCGGGTCCGCCGACTGCTGGCGGCGTACGAGCATCGCGCCGCGCAGTTGCGCCGGTTGTTCGAGACTTCGGACGCGGACCTGGTCGAGGTGGCCGCCGCCAAGTTGGAGCGGCTGCGGGACAGCGGCCGCGAGCTACGGGCGATGGAGGCCGGCTTGGCCGAGGCCTTGGCCACCCTTCTCGCGGCTGCACAGGGGCGGGTCGTCGAGACCCATCTCGAAGGCTCCGGCGCCTCGCTTCTCCGGCAGACCGCCCGGCGCTTGGCCGAGCAGGCGCCCGAGAAGATCGCACTGCTGACGGCCTCCGGAGACAGCGGCGAGTTCTTCGTCGTTGCCGCCGGCAAGCAGGCGGGGATCGACGTCGCCGCCGTTGGCAAGACGGTAGCGGGTCTGCTCGAGGGCCGCGGCGGTGGCTCGGGCTCGCTCTTCCAGGGCAAAGCCGGCAGCCTGTCTGCGAGGCCCGCCGCCCTGGCGGCCCTCGCCGACGTGGTGGGCTGATCGGCGCGGTAGTGGTACAGAATAAGTGGACGCAGTGCAGCGAAATGCCGCAGTGCGGCGGGGCCGGGGCTATGTGGTAGCCTTAGGAAAGTCCACTCATTGGTACACACCCCCGCGTGGCGGTGCGGAGAGACGAGCATGGGTCGCGCCCGAGCATGGTCCTTGTTGTTGGCCGTACTAGGCGGCCTAGTCGCCTCCCCACCTTCTCGGGCAAGTGCAGATTGTCTTCTGCAAAAGGTGTTCGACGCCCGCGACTCGCAAGGCCCTGGATGGACTACGTCTGGAGACGAGTTTGCATTTGAGTCGTGGGAGCTGCCTACGTCAATCCGTGTCGCGCTGCAGGAAGCCATGAAATCAGTGAAGCCCGACCGCGAATGCAAGGTGCCGTCAACAGGCCCCTGGAGCGAGTATCGGGCACTGAAATTGGACGCGGAGACACTCAGGCAGGCAACTGTGGTTGTGTGGAAGTGGGATCCAAGAGTCGGGTTCTGCAATAGTCGATACCATCTTGTACGGCTCAGACTGCTGTGTGGTCGACGTGTTCCGTACAAGGCCTGTCCGCGTTGTAGGCGGCAGTACCGTTTTGACTCAGTCGCTCCACGCTGCTTTGAGGTGAGCGGGCAGGTCTGGAGCAGGTCCAAGTGGGAGTTCGGGGTGTACCGCACGTCAACGCCAGGTAGCTTGAAGAAGTCTTCTTGCCCTGAACTCGCGCCGGAGTAATCGAGACCGAGTAGGCCTCAGTCGGGGTAGTGCGACATGCCAAGTTGGATAGGCACTTCCGGCGACTCCGCGCCATAGCCTTACAGCGCCGACGCGATTCCTATACAAAAGTATAGGAATGCCATACACAGGCTGAGGGCGAAAGTCCGGCGGTTCGGCTTGACTGGGACCCAGGCTTAGTGTACAAGGGTATGCGTGCGCACGTCTTTGGAGGACGCCATGATGACAGACACCACTCAGAAGCTCGAGAAAATGGTCGCGGAGCTCCGCGCCGAGCGGGAGAGGATCACTGCGGAGATCGACGCCGATATCGCGGACCTGGAGCGCGTCTTGAAGCGGCGAAGCGGCGGAAAACGGCGAACGGCTAACGGCGCAACCCCACCGCCGCCCTTCCAGCGGAAGTACAAAGAGAAAGCAACGACGCTGGTAGAGCGACTGCTGGAAAGCGCTGGTGAATCCCGGGCCTTGCCGCAGATCGTGAGGGCGCTGGAGGACGACGGCAAGACGTTCCACCGCGAGAGCATCAACCATGCTCTGAAGCGGCTTGAGAAGCTTGGCAAGGTGCGGAAGGTGGAGGCGCCGGAGGATTCTGGCTATAAGTGGCTGTATGAGCTGAACCAGCCGCATCTACGAGCCGTCGAGGGCGGTTCGTAAGCGACTCTGAGCGGGAGCGAGAGATGCGTTTAGGAGCAGAGTCTCTGGCGGGTGCCTGGCGCCGCCAGAGGCGCAGAATCCCAATAGGGTAGGCCCGCTGCTAGTTTCGTCTTGGAGGACGCCAGCAGCGGGCCAAGTCGGGCTTTTCTAGCGTGCTAGGTTCGCCCTGAGAGGGTCTGATCCCCTCTCGCCTTCGGGGTGGTGGCTGAAATGGCTAGGCTCTCTCTTGCAAAGAGTTACATGCCGGTTCGAATCCGGTCCACCCCTCCAGCGCTTTCCTGTTTAGCACCTCATTTCGAGTGGATGTCAAGGCCCTTTTTTTGCCCCTATTTGGGTCCAAAGCCTTGACATTCGTGCCCTGAGCAAGCATAATAGGGGCATGAAAGAGAAACCCCGAAGCGGCGGCAACCGCAACGGGGCTGACGTGTACACCCTGAACCGTCCGAAGGCGGTAGAGGATGCCTTGAACCGTCATCCTG
>JANQFI010000406.1 GCA_028277905.1 Chromatiaceae bacterium
GACCGTGACGCGGTCTTGGCCATCGAGCTCGCGGCGAATGCCCTGCCAGCTGAGGTGGATGCCGCAGGCTTGCAGCTGCAGGCGGATGCTGTGCACCAGATGGTCGGCCAACACGACGATGAACAGATGCCCGCTGACGCGCTCGGTCTTGTGGTGCTAGACGGGGCCCAGACCCAGCTCGGATTTCAGCGAACGGAACACCGCTTCCAGGTCGGTGAGCGTGACAGAGGTATGCCACAGCGTGCGCTCGTCCCACTCGGTCTGATTGATGCGCAGGCAATAGACGCCGGGCAAGGTGTCATCCACCGGTGTGATGCGTTGCCAAGGTATGGCCTTGGCATTGGGGCCGGCGTCGTCCTGATCGACGGTGATCTCGTCGTACTGCGCCGCGCGCGGGTACTTCTGTTGCAGCCGGCCGATGCCCTCGAGCACCGTCTCGTAGCGCTTGACGGTACCTGGCTTGTGCAGCTCGTCGGCGAGCTTCTGCAATGCCGCCGCGAAGCGCTTGGCAAAGCGATCGGCGATCCCGCGCTCGGTTTGCTCGCGCTGCGTGGCGTGGCACTAGCGCTCGACCGTGCCGGTGTCGTCCTTGACCACCCGCTGCGCGCGAATCGTCAACGGTTCGTCCTCCTCGATCAGGCAGGTGGCCTCGGGGTCGAATTGCCGATGCCGGCACCGGCTGACGACCAGGTAGCGGTAGCCCTGCTCGTTCAGACAAGCGATGTGCTCCTCGGTGGCGATACCGGCGTCGAGCACCACTGTCGGTGGCCGCTGCCGCGCGCCTTGGCCCGCTGCAGACGCCAGCGTGCGCACCATCTCCGCCAAGGTCTTCGCCTCGGCGACCTTGCCGGGAAGACCTCACTGCGTGCCGGGAAACCGCTGCCATCGCGCACCAGCGCGAGGGTCACCAGCGGACAATCGGTGCGCTTTTCCTTCGGATTTGCCGCAGGCGGCATTGGCATTGGCGTTGGCCGTGCCCTCGAAGTCGGTATTGGTGAGATCGTCGAGCGTGATCACCTCATCGAGGTCGAACAGATCGCGCTCGCGCGCGTACAGCAACGACGCCAATGCCCGCTTGTGTGCCAGCAGTCGGTCGGCGATCCGGTAGCGCGCCATCCAGTCCAAAGCGGTGCAATCGAGCTCGATCAACTCCCCCAGAGCGCTGCGTTGTTGCAACCAGTGATGGGTCGCCAACTCACTGCCCAGCGCCACCATGCGTCCGATCAGGGTGCCGATGGCCGCTGCGCGTTGCGGGCCGCTGAAGCCCAGCGCCGTGAGCTGCTCGTCCAGGCCAACCTGACGCAGCGCCGCCAAGGCGACATGCTCCACCGCGACGCTGCGCGGGCGCACGATGTCCACGGCGCCGACATCGACGTTGTGATACTGCGCCGGTGCAGGCTTGCCGTCACCGCGCCCCGGACGCGCACGGATGACCTGCGCCGCAGAGTGCTGTGCGCTCTGCTCCCAACGTGCCTCCGATGTGACGGCAAACAGTTCCGCCTGCCCACCGCGCAATGCCTCGATGCGTTGTGCCAATGCCGGCCATTGCGCCTGCGGCACCTCGAAATGGCGCCCGAGATTGAGCACCGTACGTTGGCGCACCCGCCCGGCTTCGCGAATGGACTCGACCAACCGATAGGTGAAGTACGGCTCCCCCGTGCGCCGGCTCTTGATCGTGGTGCGGCGAACGTACAGGCCGCCCATGCTGCGCCGCCCGGACCTCTCGGTCAATGGTGTGACTTTCGATTCTGGCACTACACGAAGGCCAGAAATGCTAAGCCATTGATATATCGAAGACAGCACTAATTTCCGTGTACTTCGAATCAATCACTTATGGGAAAACTGCGTCCGAGAATGCCAAAGATGGGCTAGGTAGTTCAATCTGCGGCGTTCTGAGCCTCCGGGCTCCATGACGTTTCAGGAACTCCGGCGTTTCGGGTATAAGACTCAGATAATCATACGCTTACGAGACGAATGTCTAGTTTAGGACGACACGGCTTCGGGCCAATGCCGTTAAGTTTGGCGCATCAGGCGATCTAAGCCTATGAAAATATTAGATTTGCGTTCGGCTTTCACCACAACCGGAGCACTTGCAATGGTCCTCAATCCGAAAACGACTGTGCTCACGCCATCGGACGTTGAACCCATAGCGTCGATTTTCTTTTGGTTATAACGCCATCAGCAATACTTTGTCATCGCCGGGGCTCGCCGAACGCCATCGAGCCAACGAGAAGGCGTTCACACGCGATCGCAAGCTGGCGCTGCCGGAGTTGTTGAAGTTTCTGCTGAATCTGCGCAAAGGCGCGAACCAGGATGAATTGGACCGGTGCTTCGAGGTGGTCTGCGAGCAGCCGTTGGCGGACAGCGTGTCGAAGTCGGCGCTGACCCAGGCACGTGCCAACCTACGCCCCGCGGCCTTTGCCGAGCTCAGCGGCGTGTTGATGGATGGGGCGATGCGCTCGCTGCCGTTGCGCCGTTGGCATGGCTTTCGATTGTTGGCGGTGGACGGATCGAGCTTGCTGTTGCCCAAGGCAGCGGCGGTTGTCGAGGCGTTCGGGCAAACCGGCGAGGTGACGCCGCAGGCACGCTGCTCGCGTCTGTACGACGTGCTCAATCGGCTGGTCGCGGCCGCAGACATCGAGCCGCTAAGCGTTGGCGAGCGCGTCCTGGCTGGAGAGTATCTGCCAAGTACGTTGGCCGATGATCTGATGCTCTACGATCGCGGCTACCCGGCGTTCTGGCTGTTTGCCGCCCACGCCGTGGAGCAACGTCATTTCTGTGCCCGCCTGCCGCGCACCTGCTGTACCGAGGTGCAGGTGCTCGCTGCCGGCACGGCACGCAGCGCTGTCATTGCGCTGGCGCCTGGCGACGAGGCGCGCCGCCAATGCCAGGCCTTCGGTTTGCCCACCGAAGCACTGCGCGTGCGTCTGATCCGCGTGCGCCTGAAGGGCGGGGAGGAGGCGCTCCTGATTACCTCACGACTCGACGAGGACGCCTATCCAACGCGTCTTTTCAAGAACTTATACCATCTGCGCTGGGGTATCGAGGAGGTATTCAAACTGGACCTTTTTCTCGATTTCCCTCGCGGTGCTCTTCTGCAACAGGACGAGAGCGTAGATGCGCTTCAAAAGAAAAAAGAGTGCGACTGTAAGGGAGAAGAAGAAAGCGACGACGAATCCGGCGTTTACGGCGTTTCTCGAAATTGTCTCTATATTGACGAGAGCAATACCTACGAACGCAGCGTAGATCGCAAGCGCTTTCGGAACGTAGGCGTCGAGAAACTCGATGTTCTTCACAACGAGTTCGTACTTCTGGATGAGAAAGTCGAGCTTATGCGCCACCGCCGGTTGCCTCAAGAGGCCGACATTAGCGCCGGCGCGGCAACGGGCGGTCGCAGCCGAGCCGTTGGTTGGGCTTGATGTTGCACGAAGCGACGTTGCAGTGCAAACCGACAACTGGCCGCCGAAAAATGCTTGATTGCAGGCGCTGACCCCCTGGGCAATTGTATCATAGACTTAGCATATTCGTTATAGACTATAATAGAAAGCTCTCATAGTTGCCTGATCTAAGGGAATCTGCTTTCGATACTTCGATCGATTCAAAAGACGCCAGCGCTGATCAAAAGCTTCTTCCACATGCCCGATACGAAGTACATCTTGGAGTCACTTGGGTAGACTGCGGTTACTTTTGGGAGGATCAATACGTCCCGAACCCCTGCGGACTCTACGACATGCACGACAGTGCGATCGAGTGGACAGAGGGCTGTTTCAAGGAGGGTTATGAGGGCGAACCAACCGCCGGCAGCCCTCAGCACGCGGGTGATTGCGGCCGGAGGATCGTGCGTGGCGGATCTTGGATAGCGGCCAGCTCGATTCCCAAAGGGGACGTCAGTGTCGCTCCGCCGGCAAGCAACCGATTTGATAGCGTCGGTTGTCGAGTGGCACGCACGATATCTCCGTGCGGGGCTTTTACTCGTCTCGACGCGCCGCGTGGGAAGCAGGCGATCAGGCGAACCCTTGTCCCTTGCCCCGCCGCCCGCTAACGTGCAGGGATCCCGGTGGCACCGAGCCACACGCCGAGCCGCTGCTCGCCACCGCAGGCATCGAGCAGCACGATGAGCACCGCCCTACAACTCTACGAGCAACTCGCCGAGGCCACGGACGACAAGACCCGTGCGCGGTTGATCGCCGACGCCTTCGACGCGCTTGAGGCGCGCTTCGCGCGGATCAGCAACCTCGCCACCGAGGGCTCGCTGCGCGAGAGCGAGCTTCGGCTGCAAAAGGAAATCAAGGAGGTGGAGGCTGGACTCCGGGTTGGAATCAGCGAGGTGGAGGCGCGCCTTCGCGTCGAGATCAACGAAGTCGAGGCAAGGCTCCAGAAGGAGATCAGAGAGGTGGAGGCAAAGCTCGAAAGGGAGATCAGAGAGGTCGAGGCAAGGCTCCAGAGGGAGATCAGAGAGGTCGAGGCAAGGCTCCAGAAGGAGATCACGGAGGTCGAGGCGAAGCTCGAGAAGGAGATCAGAGAGGTCGAGGCAAGGCTCCAGAAGGGGATCAGAGAGGTCGAGGCGAGACTGCAAACGGAAATCAAGAAGATCGAGGCAAAGGTACACCAGCTAGAAGTCAACCTGACCCGGGCGCTGAAGGACGTCGAGGTCAGCCTGCACAAGGCCATCGCCGCTCAGGCCCGGTGGCTGATCGGCGGCCTCGCCGCGCTGGGCGCCGTGTTCAAGCTCGCCGACCTGCTGATTCCCTGACGACAAGATCGGGCGGAGCACCCCCGAAACCTCCGGGCCGTGCTGATTCGACGCCGAGGCGGTGAGGGAGTACGGCTGCATCCGCCAGGTGCTGCAATGCGCCGGCCGGCCCATCGGTGCCAATGACCTACGCATCGCCGCGACGATGCTGGAGCGGGGCGTGGTGATCGACGCAACCGCGCTTGCAGCAGGCGGATGACCGGCTGGAGGGCATGCGCAAGACGCCGGACATCCCGGCCAGCGACGGCGCCAGCGCACTCTGGGCACAGGCCGGCGACAGCCGCCTCTACCACTTCCGTGACGGCGAGCTGGCGAGCCAGCCCGAGGACCACCGCGTGCCGCAGGCGCTGGTGAAGGCCGGCGAGATCAGCTCGGCGGAGCTCCGCCGCCATGACGACCTCTAACGCCTGCTGCGCACCCTGGGCGCCGACGAGGAGCCGCAACCGACCGCCTTGAGCGCGCCTGCTGCGCTTGCGGGGGGCGACGCCCTCCTGCTCTGCACCGGCGGCCTCTTGGAGTGCGTCACCGATCAGGAGATGGAGATCACCTACGCCGAATCGGTAACGCCCGACGACTGGCCGCGGCTCATGACCCCGCGCCTGCTCGCCGTGACCGAGCCGGACAACGACAACCTCAGGGCCATGGCCATCTTCGTCCAATTCGTCATCGGCGACGCGCGGGCTCACCCCGCTGGTGTCACGTGCGCTTAATCAGGAGGCCGCTCGTTGTGCCGCGCAACCGGACCACTGTTGGGTATCGACCATCAGCGCTTCAGGTGCCGATTCGCAGGATATCGCGTTCTTCCAGGAGGTGGCCCGGCGGGGCTCTGGCGTACGCATCGGTAGTGCCACCGAACTGCTCTCCAGCATCGTCCAGTCGATCTTCAAGTGAGTGGTCGAAACCCGATGGGTCACCCTCCGCGTCCGGCACTTGTTTGAGGCCAACGACGGCGCCTACCCGTTTCGCAGTTCGTGCAGACCGCTCGGGATCAAACCGGTAGCCCGCCAGAGCGGGGCGGCCTCGAGGCGGAGGACATCATCCTAGCCGTCGCGCCGACAACGAGGGATCTCCAGTACGGCTTCCGGCTGCCGGCCGCGGTTGCTCGACGTCACAGACAGCGTGTCCAGCAGGACTCGGTATTCGATCTGGCCGCCGAGCAATTGCGGCGCTACCAGGCTTCATCCGCAGAGGCCTCGGTTGTCGCCCGAAGGAGCCGCTGGAGGGGGGGCGCGAACGCAAGGTGCCCGGCGGCGGCAGCAGCGGTTGCGGGGCAAGGCACGACCAGCCGCGCCGAGCCGTCAGCCCTCCGCGGACCCGACAACATCTACCGGCGGCAGCAGCGACCGCGCCTCTGTGCGCTTCGCCAGGCGCCGGTCGAAGGTGGCGAAAGCGGACGCCGGATGGAAATCCTCGAAACGGCCCGGACGACCCGCAGCCGGACGCCATCAGGTTTTTCGGCCAACTCCATCTCCGTGCCGGTACCGAGGCCGGGCCCGCGCCGCAGGGCAGCGGGCAGCGTGATCTGTCCGTCAGCGGACAGGACGACGTTCGTCGTGGTGTGCGCCAGGAGTTTGATTCGAAGCCTCAGACTGGCAAGCTAGCCTGGCCGCGACCGGACGTCAAAGGCCACCGGTGCCCCGCGCCGCTCGCGCTGTGAGCCCACGGCTCAGGGTCTCCTCGTTATCGCGGAGTGTGCGGGAATCGGGGCACCCAGGCCGCTTGCCGTGCCGGGGTCGCATCGCCACGAAAGGGAGCAAATTGTTTTCGCCATACGCTGACAACCGAGATGCTTCGACTGGGCGCCTCGCTGGCCGAGATCGGCCAACTGCTGTGCCCTGTACACCAGGATAGGACCCGGATCGACGCCGAGGTCGAGCTTGCGGCCCTGCGTCAATTGGCACCCCTTGGCCGGGAGCTGCACAATGAGCACGCGCAGAGAGGCGATCCACAGCTTCCTGCTGCTGCGCCGCGAGTTGGGCTTAGAGCTCATCCGGGTCGAGCATTGGTTGCATGACTTCGCCGCTTTCATGGTAGAGCAGCAAGCCACCTGCATCACCGCCGCGTTTGCACTACCCTGGGCGTTGCTGCCGAGGCAGACAGCTAAGGCGATTTCTGTCAACAAACAGACCGCCTGGCTTGTCTTTTCGCCCGCCTTCTGCGTCGCGGCAGCGGGCACAGAGCGCGACTACGCGCCCGCTGCCGCTCCTTGAAGGCGAGCGAAAATCCCGCGCCTTTCGGTCTGTTTGTTTCCGGCAATCGCCTAGAGGCGCTGACTGGTCGCTTTGCTCGCCCGCCGACGGACCGCCTCGCGACAGTGACGCTCATGATGCGCATTGCGCGCATCCGGTGCACTCGCATGCGGATGCTTCGCGCCAGATCCTCGCGGGGCGGGCCGCTCCCCATCGACGGCTCCCCATCGGCGACTCAGGCGGCTGCGGATGGCCGGCGCGCGTTCTGCGCCTCCCGCTCGGCCAGCCGACAGATCTCCTTCACGGTGCCGGAGAAGACCACGCCGTGCGCCGGTGCGAAGGCGTACCAATACATCAGGCCCCAGACGCCGGCCGGGTGCCAGTAGGCGGTCATGGTGAGCCGCGCGCCGCCGTCTGCGAGCGGCTTCAGGTCGAATTCCATCATGCCGGCGCCAGGGGCGCGCATGCCGAAGGCGAGCGATAGGCGCCGCCCGGGCTCGATGCCGAGCACCTTCCAGGAGTCGATGCGGTCGCCGACGCGGAGCTCAGTCGGGTGGCGGCGGCCGTGCTGGCGGCCGGGGCCGCCGGCGAGCCAGTCCAGGGTCTCGCGCAGTTGCCAGAGGGCCTTCAGATAGAACCAGCCGTTCTCGCCGCCGATGCCGCGCAGGACCGACCAGACGGCCGCCGGTGGGGCGGTGGTCTCTTGGGCTGCAGAGGCACGCTTGGCGTAATAGGCGTAGTCGATGCGTTGCTGGCGCACGGCGAAGGCGCCTTCCACCCAGCGGGCGACGACAGGCTCCGAGGCGCGCTCGGCCGCGAATACGGCAGCGACGGCCTCGCGAAAGCCGAGCAGGTGCTGCGGCACGAGATCGCGCAGCTCGGCGTCATCGGCGCTGAAATCGTGCTTCAGGCCCTCGATCAGGGCGCGGGCGATGTTGGTCGGCACCGCCGTGATCAACCGGAGCCAATAGGACGATAGCTTCGGGCTCAGCACCGGCACCGGGATGACGATGGGGGGTCGCCGACCGCCCTCCTGGGCGAGGATGCGCATCATCTGCTCATAGGTTAGCGTCTCGGGGCCGCCGGCGTCGAACACCCGGCCCTCGGCGGCGGGGATCTGGGGCAGCCGCACCAGGTACATGAGCAGGTTGTCGAGCGCGATGGGCGGAGACTTGGCGCGCACCCAGCGCGGTGTGACCATGACGGGCAGGTGGTAGACGAGATCACGCATCACCTCGAAGGCGGCCGAGCCCGGGCCGACGATGATGCCGGCGCGCAGCTCCGTCACCGGCACGCTGCCGCGGCGCAGCGCATCGCCGGTGGCGCGGCGGGAGACGATGTGCTCGCTAGCTGCGCCGGCCGGCACCAGCCCGCCCAGGTAGATGATGCGCGCCACCCCTGCGCGCGCGGCGGCGGCGGCAAAGTTGGCGGCGGCTTCGAGGTCCAGCCGGCCGAAGTCCTTGCCGGCGCCCATGGAGTGGACGAGGTAGTATGCCGTCTCGATTCCGGCGAGCGCGGCGTCCAAGCCCTCCGGCACCAGGGCATCGGCCTCGGCCAGCTCCGCATCGCCCCAGCCGCGGGTCTCCAGGCTCGCAAGGTTGCGGCTGGTGGCCCGCACCCGGATGCCCTCGTCCAGCAGCCTCGGCACTAGGTGGCTGCCGATGTAGCCGCTGGCGCCGAGCACCAGGCAGCGGTTCTCGGAGCTACCCGACGCTGCGGAGGCGGCCATGGCGTCAATCCCCCTGCACAGCCAGTTCGACGAGCCACTGGTCGATAATGTCCATGACCTGCACCGGGCATTCCTCCTGGGGCAGGTGGCCGCAGCCGGGCAGCTCGGCGAAGGTGGCATTGGGCAGCGCGCGGGCGGCGTCCAGCGTGTCCGCGGGTGGCACGATGCGGTCTTGGGTGCCTGTGATCACCAGCGCCGGGGTCTGGATCTCGTGGAGGTGCTCGGCAATCTCTACCGGGTCGGTCAGCGATCGCTGCAATAGCGCGGCCCAGGCGGCATCCCAGTTGGCCATCTCCCGGTGTACGCCGGCCAGGGTGCGTCGCTGGGCGTCAATGCGGGTCGGGTCCCCGTAGCCGTAGCCCAGCAGCGGCGAGTCGGTGCCGAGCGTGCGCGCCAACAGCAGGGTCAAGCGCTTGGTCTGCGGCAGGCTTACCAGCCACTGGGGCAGGATCGGGCGCTTGGAGTTGACCCAGGGCGCCAGCAGAATCAGCCCGCGCACACGCGCCGGTTGCGCCAGCGCCGCTTCGAGCGCCAGGGTGCCGCCCGAGGAATTGCCCACTAGGAATGCCTGCTCGACGCCTAGCCTGTCCAGCAGGGTCATCAGCTGCTCGAGCGCGGCGGCCTTGGCATAGGGGTTCTCTCCCTGCCAGGTGCCGGGCAGGGGCTTGCTGCTCAGGCCGTAGGGAACCTGATCGTAGGCGATGACTCGGCCGTGCTCCGCCAATGGCGCGAGGAGCCGGCCCCAGGAGTACAGGTTGAAGGTGAAGCCGTGTAGCAGCACGAAGGTCGCCTGGGCTTCGGCCTGCGCCTGGGCCGGCTCAGGCGCTTCGGGTGCGCGCTCGGCCAGGTGCAGCGTCAGTCCACCGGTGCCGGGGAAGGGAATCTCGACCAAGCGGCTGCCGTCGTGGTGCGGCGCCCGGGCGGAGGTCTCGCCGGGCGCCGGGACCGGGTCCACCAACAGAGGGCCCACGGCAGCGGCGATCAGTGTCAGTGCCAGCACCAGCACAAGGACGATCAGCAGTAGGCGGGACAGCAGACGCAGCATGGCCGGAGCCTGGCAGGAGTGCGTGGGCGGGTGGAGCCGGGATGCTAGCACAGGCATTCGGAGAGCTTGGCGCTGCGAGCGCCATTGCGCTGGCGCAGGGTGCGCGGCCTTGTCGCTGCCGCCAGGAGCGAGACGACTTCGCCGGAATGCCATGCGCTTGTGGCATGTGCGCGCGTCTGTGACAGGCCCGATCCGCCTGGGGCCGCGATCTGGCCAAGCTCCTGCAGTATTGTGCGAAGACATCATGCTAAGCAGCCAAATTTCCAGTGTATTTCTGCCGAAACTCTGGATGTATTCTGGCCGTCCTCGGGATAGAATCTGGGCACTGCGACAGACTCAGGTCGGACGCCGCCCATGCCTTCAGGTACCCACGCCCCCGAGCATGACAACGCCGCTTTCCCGAACCTTGCGTGCCGCGCATCCCTGACCCTCCTCGCCGCCCTCGTGCTGTTGGCGCTCTTGGGCGGCTGCGCCTCACCAGAGCCTAGGGTCCGCTTCGTGGACAGCGTGCTGGTGCGCAAGGGCGACCGCAGCTTGCAGCTGCTGCACAAGGGCACCGTGTACCGCGAGTACCGGATCGCCCTCGGTGACCAGCCCATCGGCCACAAGTTCGAAGAGGGCGACGAGCGCACGCCGGAGGGCGACTACGTCCTCGACTGGCGCAATCCGAACAGCAGCTATCACAAGTCCATCCACGTCTCCTACCCGAATGCGCGCGACCGTGCCTTCGCCCGTGCCCTGGGCTTCGAGCCCGGCGGCATGATCATGATCCACGGGCGTCCGAATTGGCTCACGTCGCAGAAGGTCGCTCGGGAGTACGACAACAGGGACTGGACCAACGGCTGTATCGCCGTGAGGAACCACGAGATGGACGAGATCTGGCGCTTGGTGCGCAACGGAACGCCCATCCGCATCCTGCCCTGAGGCCAGGGCGCGCCTCGGCCCATTCGCGCGAAGAGCGCACGCCGCCACACCCGAATCGGCCATAATGCAGGGCCGTGCCGATATGCAGGCCACACAGGAGGTCCTCCCATGCAGCTCTTCCACCAGGCCCGGCGCTCGCTGGCGCTCGTCGCCGCCGGCGTCCTGCTCACCGCCTGCCCGGCGGCCGCGCGCGCAACCGGTCTGGAGCAGACAGACTGGCAGCTCGCCCGGTACCGCGCCGAAACCGGCCTGACCAACCTGGCGCAGGGTGGCCCCCGCGCGATGCTGCGCTTCGAAGACGGGCGCGTCACCGGCAGCGCCGGCTGCAACCGGCTCATGGGCAGCTACACCCTGGATGGCGACAACCTCAGCATCGGGCCGCGCCTGGCCAGCACCATGATGGCCTGCCCACCGCTATTGTTGGCGCAGGAGCAGGCAGTAGCCAAGGCGTTGACGCAGGTGGCGACCTATGATCTGGACGACGGGGCGCTGGCGCTGCAGGATGCCGAGGGCGCGCCGGTCTTGACCTTCACCGAGCTCGCAGCCCTGCCGCTCGCCGGCGCCAGCTGGCAGCTCACCCGTTACAACAACGGCAAGGGCGGCGTGACGAGCCTGCTGAAGGGCACCGAGGTGGTGCTCATGCTCGGCGGGGACGGCCACTTCAGCGGCAAGGCCTGCAACAGCTACAGGGGAGCTTACGCGGCCGAGGGCACCGCATTCCGCATCGAGGGTCCCATCGCTGCCACCAAGATGCTCTGCCCGGAGCCCGATGGCGCCAATGCCCAGGAGGCGGCCTACTTCGCCGCCTTGGCGCGCGCCGCCGCCTACAGGATTCAGGGCGACGAGCTGACCTTGAGCGACACTGAGGGCTCGACGCTGGCGGAGTTTCGTGCCGTCCGGCGCGGCGACCCGCGCAACTGACCTGGAATACCGAGACCACGCCGAGATCCGCTCCGACAAGCCCTTGGTGTTGCCGCCCCGCGAGGCGATACGCCGGCCGGCGCCGCTTCGAGCCGGCTTTGCCCGGCGTCGCGCGATCGGGCATCATCTCCCCATGCGGCCATGCCCCCTTGCCCCGATCGTCCTATCGCTCTCTGTCTTGGTCGCGTTGCTTTCCGGATGCGGCCAGAAAGGCGATCTTTATCTCGCCGAAGACGACCCGGCGCGCGCCGAGCGCGATGCCAGGGGCAGGGGCAAGCCCTTCCCCTTCCCGGCGGAAGATGCCGAGTGGCCGCCGGATGCGCCCGCCGAGCGTGCCGCCGCGGCCGGCAGCACGCCGGCGGTGCGGCCCTGAGCTCCCCAGGGCGCAGCGGAGCGGCCAGGCGTGGACCACTTCAACTACCGCGGCAACCGGCTGTTCGCCGAGGAGATTCTTGTCTCCGAGCTGGCGGCGCGCTTCGGCACGCCTTGCTACGTCTATTCCCGTGCCACGCTGGAACGGCATTGGCACGCCTTCGACCGTGCCCTGGCCGCCCGGCCGCACCTGGTCTGCTTCGCCGTCAAGGCCAATTCCAACCTCGGCGTGCTGAACCTGCTGGCGCGGCTGGGGTCCGGCTTCGACATCGTCTCCGGCGGCGAGCTGGAGCGGGTGCTGGCCGCAGGCGGTGATCCGTCTCGGGTCATCTTCTCCGGCGTCGGCAAGCGTGTGGAAGAGCTCCGTCGGGCGCTGCAACTGGGCATCCACTGCTTCAACCTGGAATCTGAAGCGGAGCTCCGGCGCATCGCCGCGGTGGCGGCGGAGCTGGGCAGGGTCGCGCCGGTGTCCCTGCGGGTCAACCCGGACGTGGACGCCCGCTCGCACCCCTACATCTCCACTGGGCTGAAGGAGAACAAGTTCGGCATCGAGATTCATGCAGCGGAGGCGGCCTATCACCGCGCCGCCGAGCATGCGCACATCCGGGTGGCAGGTATAGACTGCCACATCGGCTCCCAGCTCACAGAGGTCGCGCCCTTCCTGGACGCGCTGGACCGGGTGCTGGCGTTGGCGGACCGGCTGGCGGCGCAGGGCATCCGGATCGAGCACCTCGATCTGGGCGGAGGCTTGGGCATCCGCTACACGGACGAGGTGCCACCGGCACCGGACGCCTATGCCGAGGCGCTCGACCTGCGGCTCGGCGACCGGGACTTTGCGATCGTCCTGGAGCCCGGCCGCGCCATCGCCGGCAATGCCGGTATCCTGTTGACCCGAGTCGAATACCTGAAGCCCACCACCACGCACAACTTCGCCATCGTCGATGCGGCCATGAACGACCTGCTGCGCCCGGCGCTGTACCAGGCGGTGCAGGAAATCCTGCCCGCCGAGCGGCGCGCCGGCGCGCCTGCAGTCTGGGATATCGTGGGCCCCGTCTGCGAGACCAGCGACTTCCTCGGCAAGGGCCGGGAACTGGTGCTGGCGCCCGGCGACCTACTTGCGGTGCGCTCCAGCGGTGCCTACGGCTTTACCATGAGCTCCAACTACAACAGCCGGCCACGCGCAGCGGAGGTGATCGTCGACGGCGATCGGGCGCATCTGGTGCGCAGGCGCGAGACGCTGGCCGATCTCTACGCCGGCGAGGCCATGCTGCCATGACCCCAACCATGCCCAAGGCTGAGGCTCAACCATGAAGCGTCGCCCAGAGCCAGAGCTCATGGACGGCCAGGAGCAGGCTCGCGCCTATGCCAAGGCCGACTTCAGCGAGTCCAATGAGCTGTTCCTGCGCCTGCTCGCCGAGCAACAACCGGGAACCCTGAATGGTGCGCGGGCGCTGGACCTCGGCTGCGGCCCGGCGGACATCGTCATTCGCCTGCTGCGCCGCTACCCGGGGGCTAGCTGCGATGCGCTGGACGGCAGCCGGGCCATGCTGGACTTGGCGCAGCAGGCCATCGACCGGCTGCCCGGCATCGCGGCCCGGGTGCGGCTCTTATGCGACAAGCTACCCTCGGCGCGGCTGGCGTCAGGCGCCTATGACCTGATCCTGTCCAACAGCCTGCTGCATCACCTGCACGAGCCGCAGGTGTTGTGGCGCAGCATCAGAGCCGCGGCCAAGCCGGGCGCCCTCGTGCTCATCATGGACCTGATGCGCCCGGCCTCCGCGGGCTGGGCCGCCGCGCTGGTGGAGAGCTACGCCGCCGGCGAGCCGGCCGTGCTGAAGCAGGATTTCCGCAACTCCCTGCACGCGGCCTTCGAGCCCGCCGAGGTGACCGAGCAGCTCCGCACTGCCGGACTCCGGGACCAGCTGGAGGTCCAC
Source organism: Chromatiaceae bacterium (assembly GCA_028277905.1). Classification (GTDB taxonomy): domain Bacteria; phylum Pseudomonadota; class Gammaproteobacteria; order Chromatiales; family Chromatiaceae; genus Thiohalocapsa. The sequence continues at coordinate 13,868 of JANQFI010000406.1, forward strand.
GTGGTCAGCGACCGGCATCTGGCGGTCTGGGGGAGGATGGGCGCAGCCTAGTCCGCCTCGCGGTTAGCAAGATCGCAATCGAAATGGGGTTCGCCATCGATCCCGATTGTGAGCCTCGGCGATGCACCTCCCCTTCACCAAGATGCACGGCCTCGGCAACGACTTCGTCGTGCTGGATGGCGTGCGCCGGCGCATCGACATGACGCCGGCTTGGGCGGCGCGGCTGGCGGATCGGCGCCTCGGTGTCGGCTGCGACCAGGTGCTGCTGGTGGAGCCGCCGCGGCTTCCGGGCACGGACTTCCACTACCGCATCTTCAATGCCGACGGCTCCGAGGTGGAGCAGTGCGGCAATGGCGCCCGCTGCTTCGCCCGTTTCGTGCACGACGCGGGGCTGACGGACAAGGAGGAGATCGCGGTGGGCACCGCGGCCGGTGCCATCGTGCTCAGGCTCCGACAGGACGGTCGGGTGACCGTCGATATGGGCGTGCCGCGGCTGGCGCCGGCGGAGATCCCCTTCGTCGCAGCGCAGCAGGCGACCCGCTATGCGGTGGACCTAGGAGGCGAGACGGTACAGGTCGCCGCACTGTCCATGGGGAACCCGCACGCGGTGCTGGCCGTGGACGACGTCGACGACGCCCCAGTGACTACCCTGGGGCCGAGCATCGAGCGCCATTCCCGCTTCCCGAACCGGGCCAACGTCGGCTTCATGCAGATCCTGGACCGCGCCCGGGTGCGGCTGCGGGTCTGGGAGCGCGGTGCCGGCGAGACGCTCGCCTGCGGCACGGGCGCCTGTGCTGCGGTGGTGGCGGGGCGGCTGTGGGGCGCCCTGGGGGGTGGACTGGGGGGTGCGCTGGATACGGAGGTGGCGGTGGCGCTTCCGGGCGGAACCCTTGTGATACAGTGGCCCGGAGCAGGGGAGCCGGTGCTGATGACGGGCCCCGCGACCCGCGTCTTCGACGGAGAAATCGAGCTATGACCCGCCGCCCCTTGTCCCGTCACCCCGCCTCCAGCACATCCGCCCACACCGACTCCGCGCACAACGACGGCGACCAGAGCCAGGCCGTCACCGCCTACCTGCTGCAGCACCCGGACTTTCTGCTGCACCACCCGGAGCTGCTGGCGCAGCTGCTCGTGCCGCACGGGGCCGGCGGTGCCGTGTCGCTCATCGAGCACCAGGTGGCAGTGCTGCGCGAGCAGCTCGGCAAGGAGCGCGGGCGGCTCAACCACCTGATGGCCCGCGCGCACGACTACGAGCAGCTCTCGGCACGCCTGCACGAGCTGACGGTGCAGCTCATCACCGCACCGGACCGGGAGCGCGCGTGCGCGGCGCTGGAGGCATCGCTGCGCGAGCAGTTCAATGCCGAGGCCGTGGCCATCAAGCTCTTCCCCGTGGACCCGGAGCAGCGCGCCGAGGACCCCTTGGTGCAGTCTTTCGTGGACTTCATCGACCGTGACCGCGCCCTATGCGGGCCGCTGGCGCCGAAGCAGGCGGAGCCACTGTTCGGCGCCGATGCCGAGACCATCCAGTCCGCGGCCCTGGTGCCCATCCGCGGCACCGAGCAGACCGGTGTGCTGGCCATCGGCAGCAGCGACCCCAAGCGCTTCGCCCCGGACATGGGCACCGAGCTGCTGGAGCGCCTCGGCGCCATCGCCGGCGCCAAGCTCACCGACCTGGCGCATCGCGCGGGCTAGGGTGCAGCCGGCACCTCGAGCGCGGCCATGGCGAGTGGCATTGGGTCGGATCCACCGAGCGTGACAGTACCCGCCGCCACGGGTGATGCCTGGCTGGACGCCTTCCTGCGGCACCTGACCCACGAGCGGCGCCTGTCACCACACACCATCGACAGCTACTGCCGGGATCTCCGCCGCGTCCTGGACTGGCGCCGGGAGCAGCAGATCGCCGACTGGCCCGCGATCAACGACGGCCACCTGCGCCGCTACCTGGCCGACCGCCACCGCAGTGGCATCTCTGCCCGTACCCTGGGGCGTGAGCTGTCGGCGCTGCGCACGCTGTTCGAGTACCTGCTGCGCGAGGGTGCCGCCACGCTCAACCCGGCGCGCACTGTGCGGGCGCCGAAGGCGAGGCGCCGGTTGCCCAACACCTTCGACCCGGACCAGCTCGGCGCGATGATCGATGCCGGAGCGGAGCCTGATGGACAGCAGGGGGGCGTCGGCGACGACCCACTGAGCCTGCGCGATACCGCGATGGTGGAGCTGTTCTACTCGTCGGGCCTGCGGCTCGCCGAGCTGATCGGCGTGGACACCCGCGACATCGATCCGCAGGACGCGACCTTGACGGTGGTCGGCAAGGGCAACAAGACCCGCCGCGTGCCCGTCGGCAGGGCCGCGCTCACCGCCATCCAGCGCTGGCTCGCGGTGCGTGGCCTGCTGGCGGGGCCGGAGGAGCTCGCGCTCTTCGTCAGCAGTCGCGGCTCGCGCATCCACCCCCGCACCGTGCAGCAACGACTGAGGCAATGGGCCGACCAGCGCGGCGCCGGCCGCAACCTGCACCCGCACCTGCTACGCCACTCCTGCGCCAGCCACCTGCTGGAATCCTCCGGCGACCTCCGTGCCGTGCAGGAGATGCTGGGCCATGCCGATATCGGCACCACCCAGGTCTATACCCACCTCGACTTCCAGCACCTGGCGCAGGTGTACGACAAGACACATCCACGGGCGAAGCGCAAGCGCTGACGCGCAGTGACGCGGTGGTCACCCACCGCGACAGAGCCGAATAGCACGCCCGCAGGCTGTGCGCTCGGATCGGATTTGGCAGACCCTGGCGGATTGGCTGGTCAAGCCTTGTTGAACCATGGACGGGGCCTGTTCGCAGGGGGGTCGGGGTTTGTCGGGAGTCAATTCCTGAGTAAAATGGTCGGAAACCCCGGAGTCTATGGTGGATCCGTTGTCAAGGGTGATCCGAGGCGCAATTGTCCGTCTCAGCCAGGTCAGAGACCAGGTTTTGTCAGCGATAGAAACGCGCTGATGATATTTGTCCAACACTTGTCTGCATATAACCTGAGGTGAGCTGACATGTCCGCAAGCAAGAAGACCATCAACCACACCCCCGCCATCGTCTTGGGCCTTGCAATCGCCCTGGGCCCGCTCACGGCGCTCTCGGTGGGCTCCCGGTACGCGAGCGAGGAGACCTTTGCGCGTGCACAGGCCGGTGCCGAGAACATCCAGCGCCGCGAGCGCCAGGCGGCCCAGATGCGCAAGTCCGAGGATGTGCAGGGTCTGCCGGCCTACGCGAGCGGCGAGACCCTGGCCGATGGTCAGGGCTCATAAAGGATCCCGCATCTGTCCCCCGCATCCCTCCTGGGTCACAGGGCCCAGGTTGCGTGGCGCGCGACGGCCTCCGGCACGCGAGTACCGGGGGCTTTTGTGTGTGTGGGCGACGCGGTTGCAATCCGCTGCACCTCTGCTAAGGTCTGGTTTCACGGCGCGCATCGAGCCCGAGCGAAGCCCGACGCGCCGCCACTCCGCCGCCACCGCGAGCCCGCCCATGGGAGACTGCCGTCTCATCTATCGCAGCACCTGCTCCGCCTCCTTCCTGCCCAACGAAGACCTGCGCGAGCTCGTGCACAAGAGCGCCGAGCACAACGCCGAGCACGGCATCACCGGGCTGCTGCTGCTTTCCGGGGATCAGTTCCTGCAGGTGCTGGAGGGGCCGTGCAAGCCGGTCAACCAGCTCTTCAATCGCATCATCCGCGATGCCCGCCACCACGAGTTGGAGCTGATCGCCTTCGAGCAGATCGGCCCCAGGTACTTCGACGATTGGTGCATGCACCTGGTGGACCTGTTCGACCTCTCGCGCCAGCCGCGGGATCTGCTGGCGCAGAAGTATGGCGCCGCGAACGGCGTCATCCGCATTCCGGAGCGGTTGCATGAGATCTTCGGCCTGCTGCTGGATGCCCGGGCCATTTGCCGCAACAAGCCCTGGGAGGAGGATCGTGGCGACGCCGCCTCCGTGGTGGATACTGCGGGCCACTCCGGGACGGAGCCGGCGCCGGCAGCGGACTGAGCCCTTGCGGATGCGCCGCCGCCTCGTGCCTGGGCCTGTGTCCGTCATATCGGCGTAAACTATGACGCTTCACGCCGTGGCGCGGCACAAGGCATCGCGCCGGCACCCGGCCCTCAGGCTCGCACGGCCTCAGTAGACAGCAATGGAAGACTTCCACGGCACCACCATTCTCTCCGTGCGCCGCAATGGCGCCGTCGTCATCGGCGGCGACGGCCAGGTGTCTCTTGGCCCGACAGTCATGAAGGGCAACGCCCGCAAGGTGCGCCGGCTCTACAAGGGGCAGGTGCTGGCTGGCTTCGCCGGTGCCACGGCGGATGCCTTCACGCTGTTCGAGCGCTTCGAGGGCAAGCTCGAGAAGCACCAGGGCAACCTCGTCCGCGCCGCGGTGGAGCTGGCCAAGGACTGGCGCACCGACCGCATGCTACGCCGCCTGGAGGCCATGCTGTGCGTCGCCGATCGCGAGGCGTCGCTGATCCTCACCGGCACCGGCGACGTGCTCGAGCCGGAGCAGGACCTGATGTCCATCGGCTCCGGCAGCGGCTTCGCGCAAGCGGCCGCCCGGGCGCTGCTGGAGAGCACGGAGCTCTCTGCCCGCGACATCGTCGAGCGGGCCTTGGGCATCACCGCCGACATTTGCATCTATACCAACCACAACCTGGTGCTGGAGGAGCTTGGCGCAGACTGAGCGCCGGCCGCAGGCCCCGTGCCGATGTCGCCTGCGCGACGCTGCGAGCACCAGCCCGCCCGGTGCGGTCATGCTGCGCCGGACCTTCATCCTTGCAGGCAATCATGTCCGAGATCACACCCAAGCGCATCGTCGCCGAGCTGGACAAGCATATCGTCGGCCAGGACGCCGCGAAGCGCGCCGTGGCCATTGCGCTCCGCAACCGTTGGCGGCGGGCGCAGATCCCGGAGCCCATGCACTCCGAGATCACGCCCAAGAACATCCTCATGATCGGTCCCACCGGTGTCGGCAAGACCGAGATCGCGCGCCGGCTCGCGAAGCTGGCGGACGCGCCCTTCATCAAGATCGAGGCCACGAAGTTCACCGAGGTGGGCTACGTTGGCCGAGATGTGGAGTCCATCGTCCGCGATCTCGCAGATATCGCCATCAAGATGGAGCGCGAGAAGGAGATGCAGGCCAACGCCGGCAAGGCCGAGGACGCCGCCGAGGAGCGCATCCTCGACGCCCTGTTGCCGAAGCCCTCCGGGTTCGAGGAGGACAGCCGCGGCGCCGGGGGCGGCACCGGCACCCGCGAGAAGTTCCGGGCCAAGCTGCGCGCTGGCGAGCTGGATGACAAGGAGATCGAGATCGAGGTGAGCATCAACCTGGGCGTCGAGATCATGGCGCCGCCCGGCATGGAGGATATGACCAATCAGCTGCAGGGGCTGTTCCAGAATCTCGGGGCCAACCGCACCAAGCGCCGGCGGTTGCGGATTGGCGACGCCCGCAAGGTACTGCGCGACGAAGAGGCCGCCAAGCTGGTCAACGAAGAGGAGATGAAGCTCCGCGCGCTCGGCAACGTCGAGAACAACGGCATCGTCTTCTTGGACGAGCTCGACAAGGTCACCCGCCGGGCCGAGCACGTCGGCGGTGCCGATGTCTCCCGCGAGGGCGTGCAGCGCGACCTGCTGCCGCTGGTGGAGGGAAGCACAGTGTCCACCAAGCACGGCGCCGTGAAGACAGACCACATCCTGTTCATCGCCTCTGGCGCCTTTCAGCTGGCCAAGCCGTCGGACCTGATCCCGGAGCTGCAGGGTCGCCTGCCCATCCGCGTGGAGCTGGACGCGCTCGGCACCGAGGACTTCGTACGTATCCTGACCGAGCCGGACGAGTCCCTGACCGACCAGTACGCCGCACTGCTCGGCACCGAGGGTGTGAAGCTGGAATTCACCGACGACGGCATCCGCCGCCTCGCCGAGATCGCCTACCAGGTCAACGAGCGCACCGAGAACATCGGCGCAAGACGCCTGCACACGGTCATGGAACGGCTGTTGGAGGACGTGTCCTACAATGCCTCCGAGCTGGACCGCGTGACCGTTACCATTAACGCCACTTACGTGGACCAGAACCTGGGTGAGCTGGCGGCGGACGAGGATCTGTCGCAGTACATCCTGTAAGGAAGGAGCGAGGGCCAAGGCGAGACGCGGGGGCTTCCCGTTGCAACGGCGCGCCCGATGTTGAAGCGCCGGCATGCCCGGCCCATGTGATTGGCTCGGACACCATGTAGCAAAATAGCAGAATTCCCAGGAGTCAGCCGTGCCCACACCCACCGAATTCAACCTGCACCGCAACTCCCGGGTGTTGGAGATCAGCTTCGACGATGGTGCGCATTTCACGCTGCCGGTGGAGCTGCTGCGGGTCTACTCACCATCCGCCGAGGTGCAGGGGCACGGCCCCGGCCAGCGCGTGCTGCAGACGGGCAAGGAATTCGTCAACATCGACAAGATCGAGCCCGTGGGCAACTACGCCGTCTGCCTCCACTTCGACGATCAGCACAACACCGGCATCTACTCCTGGGAATACCTGTACGGTCTAGGCAAGAACCAGGAGGGGCTCTGGACAGATTATCTCGCCGAGCTGGAGAAGGCGGGCTATACGCGCAAAGAACGACCCTCCTGACCTTGGGCCTGAGGCGATTGCCGGAAACAAAGATACCGAATGGCGCAGGATTTTCGCTCGCCTTCAAGGAGCGGCAGCGGGCGCATAGTCGAGCTCTGTGCCCGATGCCACGACGCAGAAGGCGGGCGAAAAGACAAGCCAGGCGGTC